>NZ_JBEYTP010000043.1:0-57879 GCF_040643125.1 Micromonospora sp. NPDC047465 | reverse complement strand
GGTGGGGCGCCTCGCCCTATCTGGGGTGGCCGGTTCGGGGCGGCCGGGGGCGGCAGCGGGGGGGGGGCCGCCGGCATCGCGCCGCCGCCCCCGCGACGGTCGGCGGATCAGTTCAGATCGAACTGTCCGTTCTTGGCGCCGGCGATGAAGCCCAGCCAGCCCGCCCGGTTGAACAGCAGCACCGGGCCGCCCTGGTCCTTGCTGTCCCGCAGGGCCACCGCGGCCGGCCCCGTCCCCAGTGGCGCGACCTCGACGCAGTTCGAGGTCTGGCTGCGCGTGCTCTTGCGCCACGGGGCGTCGGCGAGCCGCGCGCGGACGGACGGCGTGTTGGGGATCTGGTTCATGGTCTCACTCCTGAGGTGAACTGCACCGATGGAACGAGTGGCGTCGCACGACCCGACGGTGGTCCCCCGTGATCACCGTTCCGTCAGGCGCCCGGAGTGCCGGCGGCGTTGGGTCGGCGCCGTTGCCGACCCGTACGCCACCGTGGACGCGGTCGCCGTGCCGGGCAGCCGCCCCGTCGCCTCGATCAGCCAGGAGAGGGTGTCCGATGCGGAGAGCGCCGCCGTGCATAACCACTCGAACACCACTTTATAGCGATTTAGCGCGTTTACCTCGGTCGACATGACGTCGGTGAACCCCCCTTCGATGGCCAGCGTCTCCGGATCGAGGGGGTCCGCGAACCGGTAGACGGAGAACGCCGTCGGCGGGAGGTACCAGTTGCCGATCTGGGTGTCGCGGGGCAGCACGTGCAGCGTGACGTTCGGCAGCATCGCCAGCTCGCAGAGCTGCCCCAACTGCTCGCGCAGCACCTCGGGCGGCCCGGTCCGGACGCCGAGCGCCGCCTCCTCCAGCACCGCTGTGTAGCGGGGCGCGTCGGGCGTGCGGGTCAGCAGCGACTGACGGGCCAGCCGGGCCCGCACCTCGGTGTCGATGTCCTCCCCGGCCTCCGGGTCGCCCGCCTCCTCGTCGACCTGGCGGGCCGAGGCGATCCGCACCGACGCGTAGCCCGGCGTCTGGAGCAGGCCCGGGACCAGGACCGGGTTGTACTCGGAGATCTCCGCGCAGCCCGCCTCCAGCTCGGCGAAGCTGCGCTGCTGCTGGGTCATCACCGGGTAGTTCTTCAGCCAACCGCGGATGTCGCCGGCCTCCTGGGTGATGCCGAGGAGCTCCTCGCGCAGCGCCCGCTCGGCGCCGTAGAGGTCGAGCAGGACGCGGACGTCGTCGGGATCCGGACGGCTGCGGCCGTTCTCCAGACGGGACAACTTGGACGCGGAGGCCCAGCCGATCCGCTCGATGACCTGGTCCCCGGTGAGACCGCTGGCCTCGCGCAACCGGCGCAGTTCGGTGCCCAACCTGCGACGGCGCAGGATCGGGCTGGGTGAGGCAGGAGGCACGACGTCCTCTTTTCCGTGGACCGCCACAGACGCGACGGTAACTGTATGAAGTTCGCCCCCCACGGTCAGTATGGACGGCGCAACCCCCGCCGGAGGTCCCGGCGGGGGCGTGTCTCGCAGAAAAGAGGACCGTGGAAGGGCGTGGCGGCCGGTACGACGCCGTCGCGACCCGACCGCGCGACTCCCGACCGCGCCGAGGCGCGCACCACCCCGCCGGAGGGACCCCCATGCGCACCGTCCTGCGCCGCCCGGATTTCCGCCTGCTCTTCGGCGGCCTGCTCGCCAGCATGGCCGCCGAGTCGATCCTGCTGCTCGCCCTCGCCATCTGGGTGAAGGACCTGACCGGGTCGGACGGGCTGGCCGGCGCCACCATCTTCGCGGTCATCGCGCCGATGACACTGGCCCCGCTGGTCGGGTGGTTCGTCGACCGCTACCCGCGCCGCCCGTTCTTCGTGGCGGCGAACCTGGTGACGGCGGTGCTGCTCACCCCGCTGTTCGCCGTCCGCGACCGAGCCGACGTGTGGATCATCTACGCGGTGGCGGCCCTGTACGGCCTGTCGTACATCACGCTCAGCGCCGCGCTCAGCGGCCTGATCCGGCAGCTCGTGCCGCTGGACCTGCTGGCCGAGGCCAACGGCGTGCTCCAGACCGTACGCCAGGGGCTGCGGCTGATCGGCCCGCTGGCCGGCGCCGGCCTCTACGCCGCCGTCGGCGGGTGGATGCTGGCCGCGATCGGGATGGTCGGGTTCCTGTCCGCGGCAGCCGTGGTCGGGGCGCTGCGGACGACGGAGTCACCGCCCGCCGGGTCCGGGTCGCGCTGGCTCGCGGAGGTGGGCGCCGGGCTGCGGCACCTGGCCCGGGAGCCGGCGCTGCGCCGGGCGCTGTTCGGCTACGGGCTGGGCTCGCTGGCGATGGGTTTCAGCGAGTCGCTGATCTTCGCGTACGTCGACCGGGGTCTCGACCGGGACGCCGCGTTCGTCGGCGTGCTGGTCACCGTGCAGGGGATCGGCGGGCTGGTCGGTGGGCTGCTCTCCCCGGCGGTGGTGCGCCGGGCGGGCGAGGTGGGCACGCTCGCCGCCGGGGTGGCGTTCTTCGGGCCGGCCTCGCTGGCGCTGACGTACCCGAACCTCTGGCTCGGCTTCGTCGCGGTGCTGCTGGCCGGGGTGTCGTTGCCGCTGACCATGGTCGGCCTGCACACGCTCATCCAGCGGCGCACCCCGCCCGGGCTGATCGGCCGGGTCGCCGCGGCCTCGGAGGCCGTGGTGAGCGGCCCGCAGGCGTTCTCCATCGGCGCCGGGGCGCTGCTCGTCGGGGCGCTGGACTACCGTCTGCTCTTCGCCGTGATCGGCCTGGCCACCCTGCTCGCCGGCGGCTACCTCTGGCACGGCCGCACCCTCAGCCCCCCGCCGGTGGCCCGGATCCCCGCCCCGCGACGCCCGGCCGACCGGCCCGGCCCCGCCGACGGGCTCGCCCCGGCCGACCGGCTCGTCCCCGCGGGGCAGGAGGCCGCCGGCACGAGCCGCCCGCGGCGGGGGCGGTGACGGCTCCCGGCGGGATCGGTCCCCGCGCCCGGCCGCCCGGGCCGCCGGACGCGACGAGCGACCGGCCCGTCCGGGCCGGCCGCTCGTCGGCGGGTGGTGCGCCAGGTCAGGCGGACAGGCCGGCCAGGTGCTGCTTGACCTGCGTGATCGAGGGGTTGGTCAGGGCGCTGCCGTCGGCGAAGCGCAGCGTCGGGACGGTCTGGTTGCCGCCGTTGACGCTCATCACGAACTCCGCGGCCTTCGGGTCCTGCTCGATGTCGACCACCTCGTACCCGATGCCCTCCCGGTCGAGCTGCGACTTCAGCCGGTGGCAGTAGCCGCACCAGGGGGTGGAATACAGCGTCAGCATGGTCAGATCCTCCAACGGTCCGCCCGGCGGCTTGCCGATCAAGCCCAGGCTAACCGCTGCAACGCTGGGCAGAGCTGAGACAATTCCTCGCTGTGGTGGTTCACTCAGCGTCCGAACGCGTGCTCGCCGGTCTGGATCCGGAGCAGCGGTCGGCGGTGACCGCCCCCGCCGGCCCCGTCTGCATCCTGGCCGGCGCCGGCACCGGCAAGACCCGGGCCGTCACCTCCCGGATCGCCCACCGGGCGCTGTCCGGGGAGATCTCGGCCCGGCACGTGCTGGCGGTGACCTTCACCGCCCGGGCCGCCGCCGAGATGCGGAGCCGGCTCGCCGTGCTCGGCGTGCCGGGTGTGCAGGCGCGGACCTTCCACGCGGCGGCGCTGCGCCAGGTGCGCTACTTCGCACCCCGGCTGCTGGAGGGGCGGGCCATGCCCGAGCTGCTGGACAGCAAGGTCCGGCTGGTCACCCTCGCCGCGGCCAAGGCCGGCCTGCGCGCCGACCGGGCGGCCGCCCGGGACCTGGCCGGTGAGATCGAGTGGGCCAAGTCGTCGCTGGTGGAGCCGGGGGAGTACGTCGTCGCGGCGGCGAAGGCGCTGCGGGACACCCCGCACGAGCCGGCGAAGGTCGCCGACGTCTTCGCCGCGTACGAGCGCCTCAAGCGGTCCAACGGCGTGATCGACTTCGAGGACATGCTGCGTGCCGCGGTCTGGGGGATCGAGGAGCACCGGGACGTCGCCGAGCAGGTCCGCGCCCAGTACCGGCACTTCGTGGTCGACGAGTACCAGGACGTCAACCCGCTCCAGCAGCGGCTGCTGGAGGCGTGGCTGGGCGGCCGGGACGACCTGACCGTGGTCGGCGACGCCAGCCAGACGATCTACTCGTTCACCGGGGCGACGTCGTCCTATCTGGTCGACTTCCCGCGCCGGTACCGCGGTGCGACAGTGGTCCGGCTGGTCCGCGACTACCGCTCCACCCCGCAGGTCGTCGGGCTGGCCAACGCGGTGATCTCGCAGGCGCGGGGCGCCGAGGCGCGGCTGCGGCTGGAGCTGGTCGGCCAGCGCCCGCCCGGCCCCGAACCGGAGCTGCGGATCTTCACCGACGAGCCGGCCGAGGCCAACGCGGTCGCCGCCCGCTGCCGCGCGCTGGTCGACGCCGGCACCCCGGCGAAGGAGATCGCCGTGCTGTTCCGGACCAACGCGCAGTCCGAGGCGTACGAGAAGGCGCTGACCGAGGCGCGGGTGCCGTACGTGGTGCAGGGGGCGGAGCGGTTCTTCGAGCGGGCCGAGGTTCGGCAGGCGATGGTCGCGCTGCGGGCCGCCACCCGCGCGATCCCGGGGGAGACCCCGCTGCCGGCCGCCGTGGTCGAGGCGCTCGCGGCGGTCGGCTGGGCACCCGACGCCGCCCCGGCCGGTGGCGCCGCCCGCGAGCGGTGGGAGGCGCTCGCCGCGCTGGTCCAGCTCGCCGAGGAGTACGCGGCCACCCCGGAGGTGCTGCCGATCGGGCCGGCCGCCTCCGTCGAGCGCCCGGTCACCCTGGCCGACTTCAACGACGAGCTGGCCCGGCGGGCCGCCGCCCAGCACGTGCCGACCGTCGACGGGGTGACCCTGGCCTCGCTGCACTCGGCGAAGGGGCTGGAGTGGGACGCGGTCTTCCTGGTCGGCCTCTCCGAGGGCACCCTGCCCACCACGTACGCCAAGACCGTCGAGCAGGTCGAGGAGGAACGCCGGCTGCTCTACGTCGGCATCACCCGGGCGCGGGAGTGGCTGTGGCTGTCGTACGCCTCGGCACGTTCGCCGGGCGGGCGGGCCCGGCGGCCGTCGCGGTTCCTACCGCAGCTGGACCGCTCGGGCGGCACGGAGCGGGCCGGCGCCGGCCCGGGGCGGCGGCCGGAGCGGCGACGGACCCAGATCGTGTCCTGCCGGATCTGCGGCGCCACCCTGCTCGCCGGGCCGGACCGCAAGCTCGGCCGCTGCCCCACCTGCCCCTCCGACATCGACGACGAGCTGCACGAACGGCTGCGCGAGTGGCGCCAGCGGGTGGCCGGCGGGCAGCGGGTTCCGGCCTATGTGGTCTTCACCGACGCCACGCTGGTCGCGCTGGCCGAGCGGCGTCCCGCCCGGGCGGAGGAACTGATCGCGATCGCCGGCATCGGGCCGCGCAAGCTCGGCCTCTACGGGGAGGCGGTGCTGGCGCTGGTGGCGGGCGCGGCGGTCGACGACGTCTGCCCGGAGAAAACTTTCGAAATCTCGTCGTAAATTCGTTTGCCCTCGCCCCCAGGCGAGGAATAGCCTCATGGCACACCTCGCGAGCGGCGCCATTCGGGCTGCTCACGAGGGGTCGAGACCGTGTCGGCACGAGAGAACGTCAGGGAGGTGGCACCAATGGAGATCTTCTACATCAACGAGCGTCCGGCGGCGCTGCCCGCTGCCGTCGTTCCGCTGTCGGCTGTCCGGGTGGCCCTCGCCGCCACGCGACCGTCGGTTCCGCAGGTGCACCAGGTCGAGGCTCAGGCCGAGCTGATCCTCGCTCCCGCGCCGACCGGAATCCAGGGGACCAGTGGCTTCACGGGCAAGGGCGTCGATGTCGCCAACAAGCGCATGGACGTCCGCGGAGTTCCACCTCGAGGTAGACCAGTCTGATCCATCAGACGACCGGCTCACCTCGAGGCCGCGGAACCCGCATACCGGGATCCGCGGCCTCAGTTTTTTGCCCGTCAAGTACGTCGGAAGTGCGATCCACGAGATCGAAAAGAGAGAGAGGTGACCGGGCGATGAGTCTGGCGTTGGCCCCGCTCGACGTGAGCGTCGAGGTGGAGGCGAACCTGCCTTGCCGGAAGTTCGACCCCGACCTGTGGTTCTCCGACTCGCCCGCCGAGCTCGAGCTGGCCAAGTCGCTCTGCGGGGACTGCCCGCTGCGCGTCGAGTGCCTGGCCGGGGCGGTGGAGCGGGCCGAGCCCTGGGGCGTCTGGGGCGGCGAGATCTTCGAGCGTGGCGCGGTCGTCCCGCGCAAGCGGCCCCGTGGTCGCCCGCGCAAGGAGGACCTCGCCCGCGACGCGGCGCTCCGGGTCGAGGCCGAGGCGCGGCTGGCGGCCAGTGGGCTGTCCGAGTCGCGCAACGCGGTCCGGCTGGCGGCCTGACATGAACCCGATCCGTCCCACCCACGCCGGTCTCGCACCGGCGACGAGAGAGCTGACCACCATGCTGAACGTTCTTAACGGAGTCGCCGAAATGCAATTACTTCACGAAGCGTTGTCCCGGGCTCGAATGCGCCGGCCTCAGGCCGGTCGTACCACCACGAGCACTGAGGCAACCCGTTCCGCCCGTACCGTCGCCATGAGCAGCCGTAACCGATCGGCGCGCGACCTGGGCGTTCTCTAGATCCACACTGATGCCCGAGGGGCGGTGGCCGGTTCGGCCACCGCCCCTCGGCGCGTTCCGTGCGTCGTCCTCCGGTGCGTGTCGGGCGTTGTCGCGTCGCGGCGACCGGTCAGGGGACCGGCGCGAAGCCCGGCAGCCAGCGCTCCAGGATGCCCCGGTAGGGCGCCTTCGCCTCCAACTGGCAGAGCACGCCGATCGACCCGAGCGTCACCCGGTGGATGAGCAGGTACGACGGCGGCAGGTTGAGCTGCCGGCTCAGTTGGTACGCGGGGGAGCGGGGGCTGGCCAGCCGGGTCGCCTCGGCGCGCAACCAGGCCCGGCTGAACCGGAACTCCTCGGCGGCGATGGGCTCCAGCATCGGGCGGAGGAAGTCGAGCACCGCCTGGGCGTCGATCTCCTCGGTGGAGGCGATGAAGCCCTCGGACCGCAGGCCCGCCACCACCTCGTCGGCGTCGCCCCGCAGGGCCAACGCGGCGATCCGGCCGATCGGCTCGGGAGTGCCCTCCGGCATCCGGGCCACCGCGCCGAAGTCGATCACGCCGAGCCGGCCGTCCGGCAGCAGCCGGAAGTTGCCCGGGTGCGGGTCGGCGTGCAGCAGCCCGGCACGCTGCGGCGCGGACAGGTGCAGGATGGCCATCAGCCGCCCGGCCTCGTCGCGCTGCTCCTCGGTGCCCTCGCGGATGATGTCCGCCAGCGGGGTGCCCTCGACCCACTCGGTGACCAGGACCCGGGGCGACGCGGAGACCACCGCCGGGATGTAGATCTCCGGGTCGTCGGCGTACGCGGCGGCGAAGGCGCGCTGCGACTCGGCCTCCAGCTCGTAGTCGAGTTCCTCGGTGATCCGTTCCCGCAGCTCGACCAGGAGCGGCTTGACGTCCAGCCCGGGCTGGATCGCCCGGAACATCCCGCCCAGCCGGGAGAGCTGCTTGAGGTCGGCGAGCAGGGCGTCGCCCGCGCCCGGGTACTGGATCTTCACGGCGACCTCGCGGCTGTGCGGCGCGCCCGACGGGCCGTAGCCCGGCTCCCGCCACACCGCCCGGTGCACCTGGCCGATGCTGGCCGCGGCGGCCGGCGCGTCGTCGAACGCCACGAACCGGTCCCGCCAGTCCGGGCCGAGCTGCTCGGTGAGCACCTTGTGCACGCTGGCCGCCGGCAGCGGCGGCGCGGCCTCCTGGAGCTTGGTCAGCGCCTGCCGGTAGGGGGCGGCGATCTCCTCGGGCAGGGCGGCCTCGAAGACCGACAGCGCCTGGCCGAACTTCATGGCACCGCCCTTGAGCTGCCCCAACACGCTGAACAGCTGCTCGGCGGTGCGCTGCTGGATCTCGGCGGAGATCACGTCGGAGGCGAGCCCGGTGACGCGCTTACCCATGCCCAGGACGGTCCGACCGGCGAAGCCGAGCGGCAGAGCGGCGAGCTTGGCGGTCCGGGACACGGCCCGGCGCGGGATGTCGGTCACCCGGTCATTGTTACCGACTCAGGGGGCCTGCGGCTGCTCTGCCGCCGGGCTGGGTGGATGGACCCCGCCCTTCGGGGGCAGCCGACCGGGCCCGGGGCCCGCGGGACGGCCGTCGCCGCGTCCCCGCGCGGGTCACCGGCGTCCGCCGGGGCGGCCCACCGGCGGCGGTCACCGGCGTCCCCGCGCGCAGACGCAGGAGGGGTGCGGGGGCCACACCCGGCGGCGGAACCGGCCGGGCCCGGCGATCTCCACCGCGCAGCCGAGCGTCTCCGGGGCGCTCCCGTCGAGCTGGGCGAGCGCCTCCGCCGCCGCGTACGCCCCGGCCGCGAGGAGCGTCGCGGTGGCGCACGCCTGTTCCGCGCCGCCGGCGAGCTGGGCGGCCAGCGCCGGCCAGTCCGGGTCGAGGTCCGTCCGGTGCAGGTCGAGGCAGTTCAGGCAGGGGCCGGCGGGCGGGCGGACGAGCGGGCCGACCACGGGCACGCCCTCCCGGAGGGTGACCAGCAGGTGCGGCTGGCGGCGCCGGGCGTGCGCGGCGGCGAGCAGGGCGGCCGGGCGGTCCGCGCCGAGCAGGACGACCAGGTCGGCCCGACCGGGCCGGAGCGGACCCGTGCCCGTGCCCGGGGCGGCGCGCTCGACGGCGTCGCGTACCGCCGGGGCCAGCGGCCGGCCGATCGCGGCGGCCGGGATCCCGGTGCCGACCAGGTCCGCCGGGCGGACCGGGCCGGTCAGGTCCGGGTGCACGTGCCCGACCCCGGCCTGGGCCAGGGCGAGGGCGATCGGGGCGCCGAGGCGGCCGGCCCCGCTGACCACGACCCGGGCGGCCAGCCGGCGGCGTAGCACCTGGGCGGGCGTGCCGGGCAGCCGGGCGGCGACCAGCGCCAGCGCCCCGGCCTCGGCGGCGAGCCGGGCCCGGGACGGCCCGGCCAGGTCCCTCGGCAGCAGCGTGTGCGCGGGTACGACCAGGCCCGCGGCCCGCAGCGCGTCGAGCAGGGTGCGGGCCGCGTCGGGCGCCACCTCGGCGGTGACGGCCTGCTCCAGCACCAGCCGCTCGCTGCGGGTGCCGTCGAGCAGGTCGAGCAGCCGGGCCGCCCGGGGATCGGCGATCTCCAGCAGGACGGCGCGGCCCGGCTCGACGCCGAGCTGGAGGGTGTGCCGGTCCCGCCAGAGGCGGGTGAGGCCGGGCAGCAGCGTGGGGCGGGGGAGCGGGGCTCGACGCATGACAACGAATCGTGACCGCGTCCGTGCTGTCCGTCGATCGTTGTCCACAGGTGCGCGGGTCCGTGTCCAGCGCTGTCCACAGGACATCCCGCGATATCCACAACCGGCCGGTAACCGTGTCGGCGAGCCGACAGCGGCGACGGGTGGGGAGCGTGGCGGTGCGCGACCGGCGCCGGGCAGGGCTCGGTCCGGGCCGTTCGGGTGGTGGCCCGCGACCCGGACCAGGCGCGGGGACGCCGGAGGGGGTGGCCGGCGGCCACCCCCTCCGAAGCACCCCGTACGGGTCAGACCTTCGCCTTGCCCAGGATGCGGTTCACTGTTGTGCCGCACACCGGACACTTGCCCTTGGCCATGTTCATCCCGGTCTTCGAGACCTCGACGCGTCCCTCGAAGTCCCGCTTCTCCTTGCACTTGACGCAGTAACCGTTGTAGGTCTGGGCCTGGTCGGCCACGGTGCCCTCCTCGTCTCGTCCGCCGGCCGATGCCGTCCCGGCGGGTTGCCCGGCGGCGGGCCACGCGGGCGCCGGCGCTGGGTCGTTCTCCCGCAGCCACCGTCGTGACCGCTGGTGCGCGGACCCTACCCAGGTCTGGGCGGTTCCATGTCAGCTGTGCTTCGCCACTGTGAGCAAGTCGACGTCGAGAGTGTGCATGGCGAATTACGTCTGATAAGTCAGTTTGGCGGGGACACGCCGACCGAACCCGGTCGAAAGCCCCGTGCGGGGCCCCGAGCTGCGCCCCGCCGGGTGATCACCTACGGTTGTGGTGCGTCGGCGCCCGCCCGTCGTCGGTCGCCACGAAGGGTGACGACGGCGATTCCCGGCCACCCGTTCAAAGTTTTTTCGGGACTCTGCCGACCAATCATCATTTTCCGGGCGCGTGTCGTCGTGTTGACTCTTGCGGACCCCTGGTCAGTACGCATTAGCTTTCCTTCGTGGCAGGAATCCGAGGCTGCGCGGTCTGCTGATGGCAGGGGCGCGCAAGCCGGTCGTCGAAGTGCGGCGCAGCCAGCGCCGGCGACGGACGGTGTCCGCGTACCGCGACGGTGAGCGGGTCGTCGTCCTCATTCCGGACCAGTTCTCCCGGGCCGAGGAGAGCGAGTGGGTCGACCGGATGCTCGCCCGGCTGGCCGCCCGGGAGGGGCGCCTCGCCCGGTCCGACGCCGAGCTGCTCGCCAGGGCCACCCGACTGATCAGGCTCTACCTGGCCGAGCACGGCACGCAGGCGGTGCCGACGAGCGTCCGCTGGGTGACCAACCAGAACGGCCGCTGGGGGTCCTGCACCCCCGCCGACGGCACGATCCGCATCTCGCACCGGGTCCAGGACATGCCGGACTGGGTGATCGACTACGTGCTCCTGCACGAGCTCGCGCACCTCATCGTGCCCAGCCACAACGCCCGGTTCTGGGCGCTCGTCGCGCGCTACCCGAAGACCGAGCGGGCGCGCGGCTATCTGGAGGGCGTCGCCGCGGTCGCCGGCGCCCCGCTGGCCGACTGACCCCCGCCGCCCGCGCCGTCGCCGGGCCGACCTGCTCTGCCCGCGCCGTCGGTACCCCGTCGGCCGGCTCCCGCGCCTCCGCATCCCGCGCCGTCGCTCGTCCCCGGGCGACGGGCTAGGGTCGCGGGGTGGCCCGACGTGTGGTGGTGGCGTTGCTCGGACCGGTGACGTGGTCGCCGCCCGGCATCGACCCGGTGGACTGGCGGGCCGCGCTCGCCGAGGACGTGGTCGACCTGTTCGCCACGCTCAACGAGGTCGAGACGGCGGTCGCCGTCACGCCGGAGGATCGCTGGCTGGCCGACGCGGTGGTCTGGCCGGACACGGCCGTCCACGAGGTGCCCGAGCCGACCCCGAACGCCGTCTTCGCCGCCCTCGCCGGCACCGGGTACGACCAGGCGGCGGTCGTCGCCGGGGACGCCCCCGACGTGCCGGGCCTGACGATCGGCAAGCTGCTCCGCCCGCTCACCACCCGACCGGTGGCGGTCGCGCCGGTCGAGGGCGACGGACCGGGGCTGCTCGGCGTGGCCGCGCGGCTGCCCGTGCCGACGTGGCTGCCGCCGCTGGACCTGGACACCGCGCGGCCCGCGGCCGTGCGCGCGGCGGCGCCGCGCCCCGGCGACCTGGCGGTCACCCCGGCGTGGCGTCGCCTGCGCGGACCGGCCGACCTGGCCTTCCTCGACCCGGCCGTGGAGGGCTGGGAGACCACCCGCGCGCTGCTCTCCGGCAGCGGTCGGCCCCGCTGACGGCACCGCAAGAGCCACGCGCGACCTTCGCCGGCAAGGAGCACATCGCCCGCAGCACGCACCGCGGCGAAGGGCCGGGACCGGGCCGCGCGAGGGGCGCCGACCGGACGGGCCCTGGCCGCCGCGACGAGCGGCCTTGACCGCACCGCGACGAGGGGTCACGGTCGCACCGCGACGAGGGGCCATGGCCGCACCGCGCGGGCGGCGCCGACCGTGCGGGCCGCCCGACCCGGGCAGGTCGGGCGGCCCGCGTCGGTGGCCACGGGTCAGGGGCGGGCGTCGCCGCCCTCGGTGTCGTCCGGGCGCTGCTCCGGCTCGCCCGGGGCCTTCTCCTCCGGGCCGCCCGGCGCGCTGAAGTCGAAGCTCTCCAGCTCGCTGAGGTCGAACTGGGCCATCGCGAAGGCCACCGGATCGGCGAAGTCGGCGTCCGAGGGGAGCAGGTCGGGGTGGCCCCAGAGGGCGTCCCGGCCGGCGATGCCCCGGTGCTCGGTGAGCGCCGCCCAGAGCGCCGCCGCCTCGCGCAGCCGGCGCGGGCGCAGTTCCAGGCCGACGAGGGCCGCGAAGGTCTGCTCGGCCGGGCCACCGGCCGCCCGGCGCCGGCGGAACGCCTCGCCCAGGCTGACCACGCTGGGCAGCCGGCCGCCGGCCGCGCTGTCCACCACGTGGCAGACCCACCCCTCCACCAGGGCCAGGGCGGTCTCCAGCCGGGCCAGGGACGCCTTCTGCGCCGGGCTGTCCTCCGGGGTGAAGATGCCCTCCAGCGCGATCGCCTGCATCGACTCCGGGTCGGTCGGGTCGACCCGGCCCATCGCCTCCTCGATCGCCTCCCGGTTGACCCGGATGCCCGCGGCGTACATCTCCACGGCGCTGAGCACGTGCCCGCGCAGCCACGGCACGTGCTGGAAGAGCCGCTGGTGGGCGGCCTCGCGCAGGGCCACGTAGAGACGGACCTCGTCCTCCGGCAGCTCCAGGCCCTCGCCGTACGCCCGGATGTTGGCGGGGATCAACGCGGCCGTGCCGGCCGGGCCGAGCGGCAGCCCGATGTCGCCGGCGGAGAGCACCTCCGCGGCGAGCGAGCCGAGCGCCTGGCCGAGCTGGCCGCCGAAGAGCGCGCCGCCGAGGGTGGCGACCATGGACTGCATCGGGCCGAGCTGGGCGCGCGCCTCCGGCGGCACCAGGTCGCCCATCGCGCCGACCATCCGGCTGGCCACCGGGTCGCAGAGCTTGCGCCAGACGTCGAGGGTCTTGAAGATCCACTCGTTGCGGTTCCAGGCCACCGAGGTCTGGATGCCCGAGGGCAGGGCGGACGCCGGCTCCAGCCAGAGGTCGGCGAGCCGCAGCGCCTCCTCCACCGCGTTGCGCTCGTAGGGCGAGACCGCCGGGTCACCGGCGGCGGCGAGCTGGCTGGCGGCCACCTGCCGGGCCAGGTCCCAGTTGACCGGCCCGCTGCCCGACGCGGAGAGCAGGTGCTGCAACTGCGACATGAACTGCTGCATCTGCGCGGGATCGTTGGGGTCTGGTGGTTGCCCACCCGGGAGCGCGAAACCGAACGGAATATCAGGCACGACGTCTACGGTACGCGCGCCGCGCCCCAGGTCGCCGCCGCTGGCGTTCCGCTGAGGGCGAAGTCGCGGTTCGCCCGCCGGGGCGTCCCACCCCGGTCGGTACGCTCTGCCGCATGAGACGTCGTGGCGTGACCGTCCTGCTCGGTGCTCTGCTCACCACCCTGCTCAGCATCGGCGTGCTCGGCGCGCCCATCCCGTACGTGGTGCTCGGCCCCGGGCCGACCGTGAACACGCTGGGCAAGGAGAACGGCAAGGAGGTCATCCAGGTCAGCGGCCGGGAGACTTCCACGTCCGCCGGGCAGCTCCGGTTGACCACGGTCGGGGTGCAGCCCACGGTCAAGCTGCGCTCGGCGATCCAGGGCTGGTTCTCCGACGACGAGGCGGTCGTGCCGCGCGAGCTGGTCTACCCGCCCGGGGAGAGCCGCGAGGAGGTCGACGAGCGCAACGCCGAGGACTTCAAGGTCTCGCAGACCAGCGCGGAGACCGCGGCGCTGAGCGAGCTGGGGTACCCGGTCCAGGTGGTGGTCAAGACCGTGGCCGCCGACGGCCCGGCCGCCGGCGTGCTCAAGCCCGGCGACGTGGTGACCTCGGTGGACGGGCAGCCGGTGCCGGTGGCCGCCCGGCTCACCGAGCTGGTCCGGGCCAAGCCCGCCGGGACCGCGCTGGAGATCGGCTACACCCGGGGCGGCGCCGCCGCCACGGCGAAGGTGACCAGCCGGGAGCAGGACGGCCGGCCCCGCATCGGCATCGAGATCGAGCAGCAGCAGCCGCACCCGTTCACCCTCAGCATCGACCTGGAGGACATCGGCGGGCCGAGCGCCGGCCTGATGTTCGCCCTCGGCATCGTGGACAAGCTGACCCCGGAGGACCTGACCGGCGGGAAGATCATCGCCGGCACCGGCACCATCGACGACGCCGGCCGGGTCGGTCCCATCGGCGGCATCGCGCAGAAGCTGGTGGGCGCGAAGGAGGCCGGCGCGGTGGCGTTCCTGGTGCCGGCGGACAACTGCGCCGAGGCCGTCCGCAACCCGCAGCCCGGGCTGCCGCTGCTGCGGGTCGGCTCGCTGGACGAGGCGCTGACCGCCCTGGAGACGCTGCGCGCCGGCGGGCAGCCGACCCGCTGCTGACCGCCGCGCGCGGCCGGTTCCGCCGCCGCCGACCCCGCCGCGCCGGAGGAGCGCGCGCCGATCAGGTACGCACCCGGTCGCCGCGACGAGCGCCGTCGGCCGGCGCGGGGCGGCTCCGCGTGGTCGCCACGTGACCTTGGACCGACACGTTCAGGAACACCCCGTACTCTGGGTGCCTGGTCGGAGCCGATCACATCGAGCGTGCGGAGCCAACAGTGGTCATGCGTAGCAGCAGCCCCCTGCCGAGGATGAGCCGACGCGGACGCGTCACGATCGGTGTGCTGGTCGGGGTGTTCGTGCTCTTCACCCTGCTCGGCTGGGGTGTCCAGGCGTGGACGGACTGGCTGTGGTTCGACGAGGTCCGCTACACGCAGGTCTTCACCGGCGTGCTGGCGACCCGGTTGCTGCTCTTCCTCGCCGTCGGCCTCGGCATGGCCGTGCTCGTCGGCGGGAACCTCTGGCTGGCCCACCGGCTGCGCCCCCGGATGCGGCCGCACTCGCCGGAGCAGGCCACCCTCGAGCGCTACCGGATGCTGCTGAGCCCCCGGCTCGGCCTGTGGATCGCGCTGGTCGCCGGCGTGGTCGGCCTCTTCGCCGGGCTGTCGGCGCAGAGCCGGTGGAACCAGTGGTTGCTCTTCCGCAACGGCGGGGACTTCGGCGTCGAGGACCCGGAGTTCGGGGTGGACATCGGCTTCTACGTCTTCCAGTTGCCGTTCTGGCGCTACCTGCTCGGGGTCGGCTTCACCGCGGTGGTGCTGTCCGTGGTCGGCGCGCTGGCCGTGCACTACATCTTCGGCGGCGTCCGGCTCCAGGGCGTCGGCGACCGGATGACCAACGCCGCCCGGGCCCACCTGAGCACGCTGGTCGCGGTGTTCGTCCTGCTCAAGGCCATCGCGTACGTGCTGGACCGGCGGGCGATGCTGCTGGAGTACAACGACGGCGCCAACGTCTACGGTGCCGGCTACGCCGACGTCAACGCGCTGCTGCCGGCCAAGGAGATCCTCGCGTACATCTCCATCGTGGTGGCCATCGCGATCATCGTCTTCTCCAACGCGTGGATGCGGAACCTGGTCTGGCCCGGCATCTCGCTCGCCCTGCTCGGCGTCTCCGCGGTCGCCATCGGCGGCATCTACCCCTGGGCGGTGCAGACCTTCGAGGTCAAGCCGAGCGCCAAGGAGAAGGAGGCGCCCTACATCGATCGCAGCATCAAGGCCACCCGGGCGGCGTTCGGGCTGGAGTCGGTGACCACCACGCCGTACGCGGCGAACAACCTGACCCCGCCGGCGAGCCTGGCCACGGACACCTCCGTGGTGCCGAACATCCGGCTGCTCGACCCGCAACTGGTCTCGGAGACCTACACCCAGCGCCAGCAGGTCCGCCAGTTCTACGACTTCGGCGAGAAGCTGGACGTCGACCGGTACGCGGTCAACGGCAAGGTGCAGGACTACGTGGTCGGCCTCCGCGAGGTCAACTACCGGCAGCTGACCCCCCAGCAGAACACCTGGATCAACCGGCACACCGTCTACACCCACGGCTACGGGCTGGTGGCGGCACCGGGCAGCCGGGTGGTCTGCGGCGGCCAGCCGTTCTTCGTCTCCGGCTTCCTCGGCGACCCCCAGGAACAGCAGAAGCAGCAACAGGGCCAGGCGCAGACGAACGAGCAGTGCGCCGCGCAGACCGAGCAGATCCCGGCGAAGCAGCCCCGGATCTACTACGGCGAGCGGATGGACGAGGGCGACTACGCGATCGTCGGCCAGACCGACCCGGAGCGGAAGGCGGAGTTCGACCGCCCCGTCGGCGAGGGTGGCGAGTCCTACACCTACACCGGTGAGGGCGGCGTCGAGATCGGCTCGTTCACCCGCCGGCTGCTCTACGCGATCAAGGAGCAGGAGTCGAACTTCCTGCTCTCCGACGCGGTCAACGACAACTCGAAGCTGCTCTACGTGCGCAACCCGCGCGACCGGGTGGAGAAGGTCGCCCCGTTCCTGACCCTGGACGGCGACCCGTACCCGGCGGTGGTGGACGGCCGGATCCAGTGGATCATCGACGGCTACACCACGGCGGCGACCTATCCGTACGCCGAGCGGATCAACCTCCAGGAGCAGACGGCCGACGAGCTGACGGGGCGGGGCACGTTCCAGCTCGCCCGGGAGAACGTCAACTACATCCGCAACTCGGTCAAGGCCACCGTCGACGCGTACGACGGCACCGTCCGGCTCTACGAGTTCGACGAGACCGACCCGGTGCTCAAGGCGTGGAACAAGGCGTTCGGCGGCGACCTGGTGGTGCCGAAGTCGGAGACCCCGGTGGAGTTGGCCGAGCACTTCCGCTACCCGTCCGACCTGTTCAAGGTGCAGCGCAACCTGCTGACCCGGTTCCACGTGACCGACCCCGGCGACTTCTACTCGGCGCAGGACTTCTGGCAGGTGCCGAACGTTCCGGACGCCCCCGACACCGGCCAGAAGCAGCCGCCGTACTACCTGTTCACGCAGTTCCCCGGCCAGGAGTCGCCACGCTTCCAGCTCACCTCGGCGGTCACCCCGAACGGCCGGGAGAACCTCGCCGCGCTGATCTCCGGGTCGTACGTGGACGGGCAGCCGAAGCTCGAGGTGCTCGACCTGCCCGACCAGACCCGGGTCTCCGGGCCGGTGCAGGTGCACCAGTCGATGACCCAGAACGGCAACATCCGGCAGCAGCTCAACCTGCTCCAGTCCGCGCAGGCGCAGGTGCAGTACGGCAACCTGCTCTCCCTGCCGTTCGGCGACGGCATGCTCTACGTCGAGCCGGTCTACGTGAAGACCGCCGCGCAGAACGCGCCGCCGCTGTTGCAGCGGGTGCTGATGTCCTACGGCGACGGCGGCTCCTACGTGGTGCTGGCCAACAGCGTCGCCGACGGCATCAAGCAGCTCGTCGAGCAGGGCAAGCAGGCCGCCGCCCCGGGCGCGCCGCCACCGACCGGCGGTACGCCGCCGGGCGGCACCCCGCCGGGCGGCACGCCGCCCGCGCTGACCGGTGAGTTGGCCGAGGCGGCCAACCGGGTCCAGACCGCCATCACGGAGGTCCGGGCCGCGCAGGCGTCCGGCGACTTCGAGCGGTACGGGCGCGCGCTGAAGGCGCTGGACGAGGCGCTCACCGCCTTCCAGCAGGCCCAGCGGGCGGCGACCACCCCGGCGCCCGGCGCCACGCCCAGCGGCAGCCCGCCGGCGTCCCCGGCGGCCAGCGGCAGCGCCGCACCGACGCCGAGCGGCTGACCAGGCAATCCGCCGCAGCGCCCCCGGCCCGTGGACCGATCCGGTCCCCGGCACCGGGGGCGCTGTCGCTTTCCCGACCGGCGGCCGGACCCCCGCAACCCGCCCCCTCCTGACGCCGTCTTCCCTGCAAGAGGCGGGAACGGCCGGGGGAGCGTGGTCGGGAGATGAGGGACGCAACAAGCTTCGACGAGTTCTACCGGAGCACCTCGCGGCGGATGCTCCGCTACGGCTACGCCGTGGTGGGCGACCACACCGAGGCGCAGGACCTCGTGCAGGAGGCGTACGCCCGGGCCTGGCGGCAGTGGGGCCGGCTGACCACCCACCCGGCGCCGGAGGCCTGGCTGCGGCTCGTGGTCGCGCGGCTGGCCACCGACCGGTGGCGCCGGCTGCACGGCTGGCGCGCGATGCTGAGCCGTACGGGGCCGCCGGAGTAGGTGCCGCCGCCGGGCGAGGAGGGCGTGCTGCTGGTGGGCGCGCTGCGCCAACTGCCGGCCGCCCAGCGGCAGGCGCTCGCCCTGCACTACCTCTTCGACATGTCGGTGCAGGACATCGCCCGGGAGACGCAGGTGCCCACCGGCACAGTGAAGTCCTGGTTGGCGCGGGGGCGGGCCCGGCTGGCCACGCTGCTGCCGGACCGGTCCGTCGAGGATCTGGAGGCGAACGATGTCGCGTGAACTGTCCGATCTCTACCGGTCGCTCGCCGAGGACGCCGACGGCCGCACCCTGGCCGCCCCTCAGCAGGTGCGGCGGCGCGCCGACCGGCGGGCCCGGGTCCGGATCACCGGTGCCGCGCTCGCGACGGCACTGCTGGCCGGCGGGCTGGCGACCGGCACCCGGCTGGTGCTGGCCGGGGACGCCACCCCCCTCCCGCCGCCCGCCGGCACCCCGGCACCGCCGGCGACCGCCCCGGCGCCCACCCCGTCCCCGTCCTCGGCGGCGACGGGCACGCCGACCGGCGCGCCATCGGTGACGGGCACGCCCCCGGCGAGGGGCACGCCCGCGACGACGGCGGGGAGCACCGGCGCCCCGCCGCCGCGTACGCCCACCTCGGTCCCGGACCGGGCCTTCTTCGTCCAGGCGGCCGCGAACCGGACGGGCATCGACCCGGTCTTCCGCGACACGGCGGCGCTGCCGGGGCTCTGCGACGTCCGGTACGGCAGCGACGCCGGGATCGTGCAGCGCCGCACCCGGAACCTCGCCTACAAGCTGCCCCGCACCCCGCAGGGGTACGTCCCCGACGGCAGCTACGCGCACAGCGTCACGGTCTACCGTCCGGGCCGGGCCGACGACTTCCTCCGCGAGCTGCGGGCGGCGGTGCGAGCCTGCCCCGAGCAGCCGGGCGTGAGCGGCGGCAACCCGTCGACGTCCCGGGTGCGGCTGCTGGCCGACGGCGGATTCGGCGACGACTCGGTGCTGTTCGAGATCCGGACGCCGGGTCGGGACGTCGAGGGCGAGCCGACGGGCGGCGAGGAGCTCCGGCTGATCCGGGCGATCCGGGTCGGGAACGTGGTGACCGTGCTCTGAGAACAGGGCTGGGAGGGCACCTCCGCCGAGCGGTCCCAGGTCGACGCCGACAGCCGGCGGGCGGTCGACGCGATCGAGGACTGGCTGGGTTGAGCCGTACGGCGGTCCGGGCGGCGGCGCCGCGGCCCGGACCGCCCCGCTCGCGGGTCGTTTTGCGGCGGCCGGGGGTGGTGAGATACGGTATACGAGCCGACGCGGGGTGGAGCAGCTCGGTAGCTCGCTGGGCTCATAACCCAGAGGTCGCAGGTTCAAATCCTGTCCCCGCTACCACGTCGGAACGGCCCCGAGGGAAATCCTCGGGGCCGTTCCGCGTTCTCGGGCAGGAACCGGGCTCCGGGCCGCCTCCGGCGGAGGCGACGACCGGGATGCGGTCCGAGTCGGGTCGGCCGTGCCGCCAGCGGCGGACGCGACCCGGAGCCTCCGCCGGTCTTGGCCCTGCGGGGCACGCGTCCCCGGCTGCCTCGGTGGCGCGGCCCGGGAGGGGAATCCGGGCGGGATCGGGGGCCCGCTGATCATCGGGGCGAGGGATGCGATAGAGTAAACGAGCCGACGCGGGGTGGAGCAGCTCGGTAGCTCGCTGGGCTCATAACCCAGAGGTCGCAGGTTCAAATCCTGTCCCCGCTACTCTCGCGGAAGACCCCGGAGACGATCTCCGGGGTCTTCCGGCGTTTCCGGGTCTTTCGGCAGCTCCGGGGTCTTTCGGCGTCTCCGGGCCCGACGCGCCGGTCCGGATCCTGTGGGCGGGTTGCCCGCCGACTGGCGTGCCAGGGTTGCGGTTGTCGGCGAGGATGTCAGCATGTCTTCCTTCGGTAAGTGGTGGGGTCGGCTCAGCGCTGTCCTCGGTGCCGTCGTGCTGTCGGTGTTCGTGCCCGTCGCGGCCTGGGCGTCCACCGGCACGGGTGAGCTGGTGGTGGAGGCCGCGCGGCGACGCCGGGGTGGCGGCTTCGGCTTCCTCAGCCTGCTCTGCTGCCTCGTGGTGGTCGCCGTGATCGTCTTCCTGGTGCTGCGGATGATGCGCAACCGGCGCGGCGGCCCACGGCGCTGAGCCGGACGGGTCGCGCCTGCCGGACGGCCCGCTATCCGGCCAGGGCGGCTTCCGCCCTGGCCATGAAGCGCGACGTCGCCGCCCGGCTGCCGGCCGCCCCGCTGCGGATGCTCTCGGCGGCCTCCAGCAGCAGCGTGCGCACCCGGGGATGGCCCTGCGGTGGCGGGCTGGGCGCCGGCCCCAACCGGTCGTCCAGCGCGGTGCCGAACGCCGCCGCGCGCTTCTGCGCCGGGTCGGTGATGCTGCCCTCCACGTAGCGGCGAACGGCGAGGCTGGGGCTGAGCCCCCGTTCGTGACCGAGCACCGCGCCCACCTCGCCGTTGCCGGTCAGGAAGTTGATCACGTCCGCCACCACGACGGGATGCCGAGTGCCGCGGAAGCCGGCCCAGAACATCGACGCCCGCGCCCACTGCGCCTCCGGCGGGCCGGGCAGGGCGGCCAGGCCGAGCTCGGCGCCGGTGAGCCGCTGGAGCTCCGGAAGCTGGTGTGACCAGGCGAAGGAGGCGGCCGCGGCGCCGGTGACCACCAGCTGTCGGCCTGGTTCGCCGCTGTCGGCCTGCTCGACCAGGGCGGCACTCGGGGTGGCCCGGTCGGACCGGGCGCGCCGCCACAGCTCGAACCACTCGACCAGCGCGTCGGCGTCGAAGCCGAGCTGCCGGCCCCGGTAGAGCTCGCCGCCCTGGCCGCGCAGCCAGTGCCAGAACGCGCGGTAGTCGCCGGAGGCGTCCATCGTGCCGGCCACCCGGCCCTCGCTGGCCCGGGTGACCCGCCGCGCCCAGGCGACGTACTCCGGCCAGGTCATCCCGTCGCCCGGCTCGGGCACGCCCAGCCGGCGCAGCAGCGTGCGGTTGTGGACCAGCGCGGCGGCGGTCTGCCCCGCCGCGACGCCCACCGTCCGCCCGTCGACCTGCCCGTAACGGACCAGGCCCGGCGGCA
Organism: Micromonospora sp. NPDC047465; assembly: GCF_040643125.1. Lineage (NCBI taxonomy): Bacteria > Bacillati > Actinomycetota > Actinomycetes > Micromonosporales > Micromonosporaceae > Micromonospora > Micromonospora sp. NPDC047465. The sequence continues at coordinate 36,859 of NZ_JBEYTP010000043.1, read as the reverse complement.
GGCTCCGCAGGTCCAGCCGGTGGTCGGCGACGTACCCGGTGAGGTCCAGGACGATCTCGCGGCGGGCGTACTCGGCGAGCATGCTGTCGTCGACCTGGATCAGGTCGGGCACGTTGCCGCCCGCGGCCTGGGTGGCCAGCCGGTCGTAGTAGCCGTCGACGCCCTGCCAGGTGATCCGGAAGCCGACGTGGGGGTTGCGGTCCGTGTAGAGCCGCAGCACCTGCTCGGTGAGCGCGGCCCGCCTCGCCCCGCCGTACCAGAAGACCGACAGCTCGACCGGGCCGCTCTCCGTCGGGGCCGCCCGCTCCTCGCTGCACCCGGTGAGCCCGCCGGCGGCGAGCACCGGCGCCCCCAGCAGCGCGGCGAGCACCCGCCGCCGGCCCGGGTCCGCCCCGTGACGGGGCAGCGGGGAGCGGGGAGCGGGCACGGAGTCTCCTGGTGGACCGGGTGGGCGGCGGCCGGATCATTCACGCAGGCGGTACGGGAGGGTGTCAACGTCCGTCCGGCCACACCGCCGCACCCGCTGTCGTCGGCATCGATGCCGTCCGCCACCGCCGGAGGCCGTACGCAGGTCGCGTGGTGTACTAGGCCGCGTGGAACTTCTGCACTCGGGCAAGGTACGGGACGTCTACGCCGACGGCGACGACCTGATCCTGGTCGCCTCCGACCGCATCTCGATCTACGACGTGGTGCTGCCGACGCCGATCCCCGACAAGGGCAAGTTGCTCACCGCGCTGTCCCTGTGGTGGTTCGAGCAGCTCTCCGACGTGGTGCCGAACCACGTCATCTCCGCCACCGACGTGCCGGCCGAGTTCGCCGGCCGGGCGATCCGCTGCCGGCGGCTGGAGATGGTGCCCGTGGAGTGCGTCGCCCGGGGCTACCTGACCGGCGGCGGCCTCAAGGAGTACCAGCGCACCGGTGCCGTCTCCGGCGTGGAGCTGCCGCGCGGCCTGGTCGAGGCGTCCATCCTGCCCGAGCCGATCTTCACCCCGTCGACCAAGGCGCCGGTGGGGGAGCACGACGAGCCGATCACCTTCGCCGAGGTGGTGGACAAGGTCGGCGCCGAGACCGCCGAGCGGCTGCGCCAGATCACCATCGACCTCTACCGCCGGGGCGCCGAGCTGGCCGCCGACCGGGGCATCCTGGTCGCCGACACCAAGATCGAGCTGGGCTGGGCGCCGGACGGCACCCTGACAATCGGCGACGAGCTGCTCACCTCCGACTCGTCCCGGTTCTGGCCGGCCGAGTCGTACCAGCCGGGCCGGGCGCAGTTCTCCTACGACAAGCAGTACGTCCGGGACTGGGCGGTGGAGAGCGGCTGGGACAAGCAGGCCCCGGCGCCCGAGGTGCCGGCCGAGGTGGTCGAGGCGACCCGGGCCCGCTACGTCGACGTCTACGAGAAGCTCACCGGCAACCGCTGGGGCTGATTTCCCGACCGGTGCAGCACCTCGGCCACCCCACGGACTTTCCTGGGGCGGAGGTGCGGGCGCCGCGACGAGCCCGGTCGGTGTCGTCAGTCGACCCAGTCGAGGGTGCGCTCGACGGCCTTGCGCCAGTTGCGCAGCTCGCGCTCGCGGTGGGCCGCAGCCATGGTCGACTCCCACTGCGCGTCGGAGCGCCACTGGGCGCGCAGCGTCGCCAGGTCCGGCCAGAAGCCGACCGCAAGGCCGGCCGCGTACGCGGCGCCGAGGCAGGTGGTCTCGGTGATCCGGGAGCGGACCACCGGCACGTCGAGCACGTCGGCGAGGAACTGCATCAGCAGCCCGTTGGCGGTCATGCCGCCGTCGACCCGGAGCCGGCGCAGCGCCACGTCGGAGTCGGCGTTCATCGCGTCGACCACCTCGCGGGTCTGCCAGGCCGACGCCTCCAGCACGGCCCGGGCCAGGTGCCCCTTGGTGATGTAGCCGGTCAGCCCGGCGATCACCCCGCGCGCGTCGTTGCGCCAGTGCGGGGCGAACAGGCCGGAGAAGGCCGGTACGACGTAGCAGCCGCCGTTGTCGTCGACGGTGCCCGCCAGCTCCTCCACCTCGCCGGCGGTGGAGATCAGCCCGAGGTTGTCCCGCAGCCACTGCACCAGCGAGCCGGTGACCGCGATCGCCCCCTCCAGCGCGTACGCGGCGGGCTGGCCGTCGATGCGGTAGGCGACCGTGGTGAGCAGGCCGTGGGCGGAGGGGACCGGGCTGGCGCCGGTGTTGAGCAGCAGGAAGCTGCCGGTGCCGTAGGTGCACTTCGCCTCGCCCGGCTGGAAGCAGGTCTGCCCGAACAGGGCGGCCTGCTGGTCGCCGAGCGCGCTGGCCACCGGCACCCCGGCCAGCACCCCGGTCGCCTCCCCGTAGACCTCGGCGGAGCTGCGGAGCTCCGGCAGCACGGCGGCCGGCACGCCCATCGCGTCGAGCAGCTCCGGGTCCCAGTCGAGGGTGGTCAGGTCCATCAGCATGGTGCGGCTGGCGTTGGTCACGTCGGTCACGTGCCGGCCGGTCAGCTTCCAGACCAGCCAGCTGTCCATCGTGCCGAACAGCACCTCGCCGGCCTCGGCGCGCTCGCGCAGCCCGTCGACGTGGTCCAGCAGCCAGCGCAGCTTCGGCCCGGCGAAGTAGGTGGCCAGCGGCAGGCCGGTGCGGGAGCGGAACCACTCCTCGCCGTACGCCTGCGCCAGCTCGCGCAGCAGCGGCCCGGTGCGGGTGTCCTGCCAGACGATCGCGTTGGCCACCGGCCGCCCGGTGGCCCGGTCCCAGACGAGGGTGGTCTCCCGCTGGTTGGTGATGCCCACGGCGGCGAGCCCGGCGGCGTCGGTCCCGGCGGCCCGCAACGCCTCCCGGACCACCAGCTCCACGTTGTCCCAGATCTCCTCGGCGTCGTGCTCCACCCAGCCGGGCCGGGGGAAGACCTGCCGGTGCTCCCGCTGCGCCACGGAGACGATCTCCCCGGCCCGGTCGAAGACGATGCACCGCGAGGAGGTGGTGCCCTGGTCGATGGCGGCGACGTACTGGGGGGTCACGGCAGCACCGTACCCGGACCGGCCGCGCTCCGCCGACCGGCGCGGCCCCGATCGGAGCCCGGTCCGGGTGCCGTCCGTACGATGTGCGGACGTGCGTGACATCGCCGTTTTCAGTGGTACCGCCCATCCCGACCTCGCCGCCGAGATCTGCGCCCACCTCGGTGTGCCCCTGTACCCGGTGCGGGTGTCCCGGTTCGCCAACGACTGCCTGGAAGTGCAGTTGCAGGCCAACTGCCGGGAGCGCGACGTCTTCCTGATCCAGCCGCTGGTCCCGCCCGTGCAGGAGAACCTGGTCGAGCTGCTGCTCATGATCGACGCGGCCCGGGGCGCCTCCGCCGGCCGGATCACCGTGGTGCTGCCGCACTACGCGTACGCCCGGTCGGACAAGAAGGACGCGCCGCGCATCTCCATCGGCGGGCGGCTCGTGGCCGACCTGCTCACCTCGGCGGGGGCGGACCGGGTGCTGGCGATGACCCTGCACTCGCCCCAGGTGCACGGCTTCTTCAGCGTGCCGGTCGACCACCTGCACGCGCTGCGCGAGCTGGCCGCCCACTTCACCCGCTACGACCTGAGCAACACGGTGGTGGTCTCGCCGGACCTGGGCAACGCCAAGGAGGCCGCGGCGTTCGCCCGCCGGCTCGGCACGCCGGTGGCGGCCGGGGCGAAGCAGCGGTTCAGCGACGACCGGGTCAAGATCAGCGCGGTGATCGGCGACGTGGCCGACCGGGACGTGATCGTGCTGGACGACGAGATCGCCAAGGGCAGCACGGTGATCGAGCTGATGGAGCACCTGCGCGAGCGGAAGGTCCGCTCGATCCGGCTGGCCTGCACGCACGGCCTCTTCTCCAGCGGCGCGCTCCAGCGGCTCAGCGAGCAGGAGGGCGTGCTGGAGATCGTCTGCACCAACACCGTGCCGATCCCGGCCGACAAGCGGGTGCCGAAGCTGGCGGTCCTCTCGGTGGCTCCGGCGCTCGCCGAGGCGATGCGCCGCATCCACAACGGCGAGTCCGTCAGCGCCCTCTTCTCCTGACCCCTCGCCCGCTCCCGCCCCTCCCCGCTCCCGTGATCCTGCACTGCTGCTGGCCCCGGCGAACCGGGCACGGCGCCCAGTTCGTGGGCCGACAGTGCAAGATCCCCGGAGTTGGGGGAGGGAGGGGAGGTCAGTCGCGGCGGTGGCGGCCGATGTGTTCGGGGGTGCCGACGGCGGCGCTGATCCGTACGGTCGTGCCGGCGGCGCCGGTCTCGACCTCCATGCTGTCGCTCAACTCCCGGGCCAACCAGAGGCCCCACCCGCCGGCGGTGTCCGGTGCGGGGCGGGCCCGGTCGCCGAGCCGCTGCGTGCTGATCCCCCCGCCGTGGTCGGCGACCTCGCAGACGAGCAGCCCCGACTGCCGCCACAGTCGCAGCGAGCCCCGGCCCCCGCCGTGCCGGACCGCGTTCGTGATCAGCTCGTTGACCGCCAGCACGAAGTCGTCCAGGCGCTGGCCGGCCAGCCCCGCAGTGTGCGCGCAGGAAGTGACCGAGTGCCGCAACTCGGTCACCTGGGCCTGGTCGAAGGCCTCGGCGATCAGGAGGGAAGGTTCGATGGGCACAACCGTACGCGGTACCGGGGATTCTGCACTCGTCATGGCCCCGTCCCGACAGCGGATCACAGAACTTGTTGCGGAATTCCCACCGTACGCCAGCGCTTCCCGGCGTGCATCCGCCAGCCCGTCGGCCGCCGCGCGGGCTGTGGCATCGTGACGACCGTGCCGACGCCGCCCAGTGGATTCGAGGTCCCGCTCTGGCGGGCCATCGCCGTTTTCCGGGTGGCCTCCCTGGCGTACGTCTGCGTGCTGGCGCTGCGGCACTTCGACCGGTACGCCCACCCCCTGGCGGCCGTCGGCGTGGTCCTGCTGATGGCGGCCTGGACCGGGGTGACCGCCGTCGGCTACGCCCGCCCGGCCCGGCGGGGCTGGCCGCTGCTCGCCGCGGACCTCGCGGTCGTCCTCGGCATCCTGCTGGTCAGCCCGTGGGTGGTCGGGCGCGCGGCGCTCGCCGCCGGGGTGCCGACCCTGGCGGTGGCCTGGCTGGCCGGCCCGGTGCTCGCCTGGGCCGTCTCCGGCGGGCGGCGTCGGGGCACGGTGGCCGCCCTGGCGGTCGGCGCGGCGGACCTCGTCACCCGCGAACGGATCGGCCAGTCCTCGCTCACCGGGGTGATCCTGCTGCTGCTCGCCGGGGTCGTCGTCGGGCACGTCGCCCGGCTGGCGGTGACCGCCGAGGAGCGCCTGCACCGGGCGGTGGAGCTGGAGGCGGCGACCCGGGAGCGGGAGCGGCTGGCCCGGGACATCCACGACGGCGTCCTCCAGGTGCTCGCCCTGGTGCAGCGGCGCGGCGCCCACCTGGACGGCGAGGCCGGCGAGCTGGCCCGGCTCGCCGGGGAGCAGGAGGCCGCGCTGCGCGCCCTGATCGCCGGCACCGCGCCGGCCGGCGCCGACACCGACGGCGGGCCGGTGGACCTGCGGGCGCTGGTCGGCCGGTACGCCTCGGCGGCGGTCTCGCTGTCCGCGCCGGCCACCCCGGTGCCGCTGCCCCGGCCGGTGGCCCACGAGCTGGCGGCCGCGACCGCCGCCGCGCTGGACAACGTCGCCCGGCACGCGGACGGGCGGGCCTGGGTGCTGATCGAGGACGAGGGGGCGACGGTGACGGTCTCCGTCCGCGACGAGGGGCCGGGGTTCCCGAACGGCCGCCTGGCCGAGGCCGCCGCCGAGGGGCGGCTCGGCGTCGCGCGGTCCATCCGGGGCCGCCTCGCCGACCTCGGCGGCACGGTGCGGATCACCTCCGCGCCCGGTGCCGGTACCGAGGTGGAACTGACCGTCCCGAGGGGGAGCGACGGTGCGCGCGGGGAGTGAGCCGGTCTGCCCGCCCCGCGGGTCGCGGACGAAGATGGGCTCATGACGGGTGTGCGCGTGATGGTGGTCGACGACCACCCGATGTGGCGGGAAGGGGTGGCCCGGGACCTCACCGAGGCCGGCCACGTCGTCGTCGCCACCAGCGGCGAGGGCCGGCAGGCCGTCCGGGTGGCCGCCGCCGCCCGGCCCGACGTGGTGGTGCTCGACCTGCAACTGCCGGACGTCTCCGGGGTGGAGGTGATCCGTGGGCTGCGCGCCGCGCTGCCGGAGGTGCGGGTGCTGATGCTGTCGGCCAGCGGCGAGCAGCAGAGCGTGCTGGACGCGGTGAAGGCGGGCGCCACGGGCTACCTGGTGAAGTCGGCCGCCCCGGCCGAGTTCCTGGACGCCGTGCGCCGGACGGCGGCGGGGGAGCCGGTCTTCACGCCCGGCCTGGCCGGCCTGGTCCTCGGCGAGTACCGCCGGCTGGCCGCCGCCCCGGCCGGGGCCGCCCCGACGGCGGGCCGGGACCCGGCGCCCCGGCTCACCGACCGGGAGACCGAGGTGCTGCGCCTGGTGGCCAAGGGGATGTCCTACAAGCAGATCGCCGACCGGCTCGGACTGTCGCACCGTACGGTGCAGAACCACGTGCAGAACACGCTGGGCAAGCTCCAACTGCACAACCGGGTCGAGCTGACCCGGTACGCGATCGAGCGGGGCCTGGACGACTGAGGCTGCCGGACCGCGCACTGGACGTGGTGTGAAAGCTGGACGCTCCGACAGCCCTGCGCCGCCTCAGACCGAGTGCGGCGGGCGCGTCTCGTGGATGGCCAACTCCTCGGCGCTCGCCCCGCCGCCGGCCGACCCGGCGTCGTACGCGACCGAGTCGGTCTCCTGGTCGGTGTGCGCCCCCTCGTCCGGTTCGACGAGCCGGCCGACCTGGGCGTCGGCGGTGGTGCCGAGCTTGCCGTGGTCGTAGAGGGAGACCGGCGAGTCCGGGTCGGAGGTGGGCCCCGGGTCGATCACGTCCGCGTCGAGCTGGGCCTGCGCCGCGGCCTCCTCGCTGTCGGCCTCGGCGGCGATGTCCGGGTCGACGGGGCCGGCCAGCGGGTCGTCGGCCGGGCGTTCGCGCTGCTCCCGGTCGAGCTTGTAGTCCAGCGACTCGCCGTCGAGCTGCTCCTCGGCGGTGGTCCCGTACCGGTCCACCGCCACCGGCGTCCGGTCGGCGGGTAGCTGCGCCGGCTCCGGTCCGTCCGCCTCGCGCCCGGTCAGGACGTCGTCGTTGGCGGTCGAGTCGTCGTCGGCGGTGTCGGGCAGGCCCTCCGCCTCGGGGTCGGACACGGGGGTCGGGTACTGGTCGTCGCGCATGGCTGACCACTACCCACTGCCCTCCCGGCGTAACCGGTGCCGGGCGTGGCCATCCGGGCGGAAGCGTCGCGTTCCGGGACGGACGGGGAGGATCGGGGCGGCGGTCAGCCGCCGAGGCCGGCCTCGTCCGCGGCGTACAGGACGCACCAGACCACCTTGCCGTCCGGCACCCGGCTGCTGCCCCAGCGGCGGGCGACGGTGTCGATCAGCAGCAGGCCGCGCCCGCCGACGGTGTCCACCGGCGCCGGCCCGGCGAAGGCCGGCTGCCGCGACGAGTGGTCGCGCACGGCGAGGTGCAGGGTGTCGTCCCGGGGCGCCAGCCGCACCGTCATCGCGGTGTGCGCGTGGGCGACCACGTTGCCGACCAGTTCGGTGACCGCGATGCACCCCGGCTCGGCCAGCTCGTCCAGCCCCCAGCGGCGGCAGCCCTCGGTGACGAGGTGCCGGGCCTGTCGGGCGGCCTCCACGGCGGGTGGGAAGTCGGCGCTGACCACCGCGGCCATCGGCGCGGCGGCCAGCCCGGCCATCGCCCCCTCCAGGGTCGGCCAGGCCGGCGCGCCGTCGACGGTGGTGGTCGGGTCGCAGAGGAGCAGGTCGGCGGCGGGCCAGTCGAGGACCTCCCGGCGCACCTCCGCGAAGACGCCCCGGGCGGCCGGATCGGGCATCGCCAGGCCGGTCAGGTCGGCCACCACCGGGCCGGGTCGGGCGCAGAGCCGGGCGAGCAGCCCGGCGCGCACCGTGCCGACCTCAAGCCGGTCGAGGACGCCGGTCAGCCGGACCACTCCGGACGACTCGTCCGTCTCTACCCGGCAGCGCACGTCGGTCGGCATGATCGTCCCATTGTGCCCTCCCGGGCCGGGCCCCGCACCGCTCCGCTCGGCCCGGCGCATCAGCGGTCCGTCCGCGCTCGGCGGGCCATCGCCGCCACCGTCCCGACGGCCGTTCCCGCCGCCGCCAGCCCGAAGGCGGCGGTCATCCGCAGCAGGTGCCGTCGCCGGCCGTGCCAGCCGCCGTCGCGCCGCGCCGCCGCGTCGGCCTGGAAGACGTTGCCGGTGCTGTCGAGCCGCGGGGCCGGTCCGAACTGGGTGCGGTGGGTGTACCAGCCGAGCGCCCGTTCGGCCAGCGCCGGGGCGACCCGCCACTGCAGTCCGATCAGCCGGGCGGCCCCGCCGGCGTACGCCTCGCGCCGCGGCCGGCGCAGCATCCGGACGATCGTCTCCGCCACCACCTCCGGCGGGTAGACCGGGGGCGGCGGCACCAGTTCCCGCCCGCTGTGGTTGGCGGCGTGCCGGAAGAACGGGGTGTCGATGGTGGCCGGCAGCACCGTGCAGATCGAGATGTTGCCCCGCCCCGTGACCCGCAGCTCCTGGCGGACCGTGTCGGCCAGGCCGCGGATGCCGTGCTTCGTCGCGTTGTACGCCGACTGGTAGGGCATCGCCACCTCGGCCAGCACCGAGGCGTTGTTGACCAGCACCCCGCCCCCCGCCGCGCCGAGGTGGGGCAGGGCGGCCCGGGTGCCGTACGCGGCGCCGAGCAGGTTCACCTCCAGCACCCGACGGAACTCCTCCACCGGGATCTCGTCGAAGAGCCCGACCGCGCTGACCGCGGCGTTGTTGACCCACCCGTCGATCCGGCCGAACTCGGCCACCGCGCGGGCGGCGAGCCGCTCGACGGCCGCCGGGTCGGTCACGTCGGTCGGCACGACCAGCGCCCGCCCGCCCAGTTCCCGGCACCGCTGCGCGACCCGCCCGAGGGCCGGCTCGCTGCGGGCGGCCAGCACGACGGCGGTGCCGCGACGGGCGAGGGCGTACGCCGTGGCCGTCCCGATCCCGCTGGAGGCGCCGGTGAGCACCACGGTGGCGTCGGCGAGGCTGCGGGTGAGAGGCATTCCTGGGCGGTACCCCGGCTGGCAGGGGTCATGCGGCCGATTGTGGGTCGGATGACGGTCGGTGGGTGACACGTGACCCGGCCGCGACGCTTGCCGTCGCGCAAGCACCCGCCGGGCTCTTCCCGATCTGCCAGGTTTCGGCTCCCGGGGGTCTGGTTAATGGGACCCTCTGACCGAGGACCACCGCTCGAGAAGATCGCATGGAGGTGACCCATGCGCGTCGGCCTCGTCTGCGCGCACGCCGGCCCGCCCAGGCGTGCCGACGCTCCGACCGTCGGCACCCACCAGCACATCGCGAGGGTCGCCGCCGAACTGGCCGCGCGGGGCCACGACGTCCGGGTGTACGAACGGCGCGACGATCCGGGCCTGCCGGACACGGCGACGGTCGACGGCTACCGGGTGGAGCGGGTGCCCGTCGGCCCGGCCGCCCCGATCCCCACCGCCGAGCTGGTCCCCCTCGTGGCCGAGTTCGGCACCTGGCTGGCCGACCGGTGGGCCGGCGACTGGCAGCCGGAGGTGGTGCACGGGCACTACTGGATCGGCGGACTGGCCGCGGCGCACGCGGTGCGCGAGACCGACATCGCGGTGGTGCAGACCTTCCACTCCCTCGGTGTCGAGCAACTGCGCCACCTCGGCCGCCAGTACGACGGCCCGGGCGAGCGGATCCCGCTGGAGCGGGCGCTGACCCGGGCGGTGGACATCGCGGTCGCCCAGTGCAACGACGAGGTCGACGAGCTGACCCGGATGGGGCTGCAACGCGCCTCCGTGGCGATGGTGCCGGCCGGCGTCGACACCGAGCAGTTCCACCCCGACGGCGAGGCCGCGCCCCGCGACCAGCGGGCCCGGATCCTCTCCGTCGGACTGTCGGCCGGGCACGGCCAGGAGGACCTGATCCGGGCCATGCGGCTCGTCGGCGACGCCGAGCTGGTGATCGCCGGCGGCCCGCCCGCCGAGCAGCTCGCCGGCCACGCCGAGGCCCGCCGCCTGCGCGAGCTGGCCGAGCGGAACGGGGTGGCCGACCAGGTGATGCTGGTGGGCGCGGTGCCGCACGAGCAGATGGCCACCTGGTACCGCTCGGCCGACGTGGTCGCCTGCACCCCGCACTACTCGTCCGCCGGGCGGGTGTCGCTGGAGGCGATGGCCTGCGGCGTGCCGGTGGTCGGCTACGCCATGGGCGGGATCGCCGACGCGGTGGTCGACGAGGTCACCGGGCGGCTGGTGCCGCCGGGCGACGTGCGCGTCCTCGGCGTGACCCTGCGCCGGCTGCTCTCCGACAACGCCGGGCGGTTCGCGTACGGGCACGCCGCCGTCGACCGGGTGCGGTGCAGTTACACCTGGGAGCGGACGGCGGGCGCGCTGGAGCGGCTCTACGAGCGGGTGGTGCGCCGCCGCAAGCCGGTCGAGGCGGCCTGAGGGAGCGCCCCGCCGGCCCCGTGCCTCAGAGCGGGCGGCCGACGCCGACCACGGCCCGGTCCCGTGCCCCGGCCACCGCGTGGTGGTGCTGGGGTTCGGCGTACCGGGTGAGGCCGATGACCGAGGCGAGGGTGACCAGGAACCCGGCCGCGGCGAGCCACTCCCGGCCGGGCCAGATCTTGTCGTTGAGCAGCAGCAGGCCGACGATCGCGGCGGGCACCGCCCCGGCGGCGTCCATCGCGGCCACGGCGGCCGTGGTCGAGCCGCGCTGCATGGCCAGGCCGAGCAGGAGCTGGCCGACGATCGAGTGCGCGATCAGCAGGTAGAGCAGCGGGTCCCGGACGAGCGCCTCCGCCGTGGAGGCCGAGGCCAGCGGTCGGGCGGCCACCGCGGCGGCGGAGAACGCCAGCCCGGCCAGCGAGCCGAGCGCCACCGAGCCCGGCGCCCCGTGCAGGCGTACGGCGAAGAAGCCGAGCACCGCGATCACGCCGAGCACCACCGCCAGGGTGATCATGCCGGCGGTGCCGAGCGGCTTGGACGGCGCGGGCCGGGCGGAGAGCACCAGCGCGGAGATCCCGGCGAAGAGCAGCACCAGCAGGGCCACCTCGGCCGCCGGCAACCGCCACTTCAGGACCAGCACGCCGAGCAGGGCGGTGACCCCGAGCCCGGCCGCGACGCTGGACTGCACGAGGAAGAGCGGCAGGTCCCGCCGGGCCAGGAAGGCCAGCACGAACCCGGCCACCTGACACGCCAGCCCGACCAGGTAGGTGCGGTGCCCGGCCAGCCGCAGCAGCAGCCCCGGGTCGAAGGTGTGATGGACGGTGGTGCGGGCGGCGGCCACCGACTGGAGCAGGTTGGCGACGCCGTACGCGACGATCATCGCCGCGAGGAAGCACCACCCGGAGGAGACCACCTGGCGAGGATAGAGGTTGCCGGAGGTCAGTGCTCGGCTGGCCGACCCAGCCGGGCGAGGATGTCGGCGTGCAGCGGGCCGTTGCTGGCCACGGCGCTGTTCTCGGCGCCGGCGTCGCCCGAGGGCGCGGGCCGGCCGGCCAGGTCGGTGAACGTCCCGCCCGCCTCGGTGACGATCGGCACCAGCGCGGCGACGTCCCACAGCGACAGTTCCGGCTCCACCATCACGTCCAGCGCGCCCTCGGCGAGCAGCATGTAGCCGTAGAAGTCGCCGTACGCCCGGCTGCGCCAGGTGTCCCGCATGAGCTGGAGCATCGCGTCCAGCCGGCCGGCGGACTCCCACCCGGTGAGGGACGAGTAGCAGAAGCTCGCGTCCGCCAGGTCCCGGACGCCGGAGACCCGGATGGGTGCGCCGCCGGCGGCGTCCGGCCCCGCGTACGCGCCCTCGCCGAGCGCGGCCCACCAGCGGCGGCCGAGGGCCGGCGCGGAGACCAGGCCGGCGACCGGGCGGTCCCCCTCCAGCAGCGCGATCAGGGTGGCCCAGACGGGCACGCCGCGGATGAAGTTCTTCGTGCCGTCGATCGGGTCGACCACCCAGCGCCGGCCGTCCGGGCCGCTGGCCGGCTGTTCGCCGTACTCCTCGCCGAGCAGGCCGTCGGCCGGCCGGTGCGCGGCCAGCAGCGCCCGGATCTCCCGCTCCACGGCGGTGTCCGCGTCGGAGACGGGGGTCAGGTCGGGCTTCGCGTCGACCCGCAGGTCGAGCGCCCGGAACCGGGCCGTGGAGACGGCGTCGGCGGCGTCGGCGAGCAGGTGGGCGAGGGCGAGGTCGTCGGCGTACCCGGTCACGTGCCCCAACCTACCGACGGCCCGGGCCTCACGCCCCGGCGGGCGGGTCGCCCTCGCCCGCCCGGGAGGCGAGCAGCCGGCGGTACGAGGCCAGCCGGCGCGGGTCCGCCTTGCCGGCCGCCACCCAGGCGTCCAGCCCACAGCCGGGAGCCTCCGGCGTGTGCGGGCAGTTGGCGGGGCAGTCGACCGTGCCCTCCACCAGGTCGGGGAAGCCGTGCAGCAGGCTGTCGGCGGAGACGTGTGCCAGCCCGAAGCTGCGTACCCCCGGGGTGTCGATGATCCAGCCGGCGGCGGCTCCGGGTCGTGGCGCGGCGGCGTCCCCGCCGTGCGCCGCATCCCCGGGCAGCCGGGGCAGCCGAAGCGCCACCGCGCTCGTGGAGGTGTGCCGGCCCCGGCCGATCGCGCTGACCGTGCCGACCGCCCGCGCGGCGTCCGGCACCAGCCGGTTGACCAGCGTCGACTTGCCCACCCCGGAGTGCCCCACCATAACGGAGATCCGGCCGGCGAGCAGGCTGCGCAGGGCGTCGAGGTCGGAGTCCGGCCGGATCAGCACGTACGGCAGCTCCAGTTCGGCGTAGTAGCCGAGCACCCCCTCGGGGCCGGCCAGGTCGGCCTTGGTCAGGCAGAGCAGCGGCTCGATGTCGGCGTCGTACGCGGCCACCAGGCAGCGGTCGATGAACCCGGTGCGCGGCGGCGGGTCGGCCAGCGCGCTGACGATCACCAACTGGTCGGCGTTGGCCACCACCACCCGCTCCAGCCGCCCCTCGGCGGTGGTCGCGTCGTCCTCCGCGGTGCGCCGCAGCACCGACGTCCGCTCGGCGATCCGGACGATCCGGGCCAGCGCCCCGGCCGCGCCGGAGGTGTCCCCGACCAGGCCGACCCGGTCGCCGACCACCACCGACTTGCGGCCCAGCTCCCGGGCCCGCATGGCGGTGACCGTGGGCGCGTCCGGCTCCGCGTCGGGCAGCACGCACGTGTAGCGGCCCCGGTCGACGGCGATCACGAAGCCGTCGACGGCGTCCGCGTGCCGGGGCCGGGTGCGCGTACGTGGGCGCGACGACTTCCCGGGTCGTACCCGGACGTCGTCCTCGTCGTACTCCCGCCGTCTGGTCGCCAGGACCGCCCCCCGTCGTGTCAGCTCTTGCCGGTCACCATCGCCGACCATAGTGCCGGGAACTCGGGCATGGTCTTCGAGGTACACGCCACGTCGCTCAGCTCGATGCCCGGCACGGCCAGGCCGGCCACCGCCGCCGCGTGCGCCATCCGGTGGTCGTGGTAGGTCTCGAACACCCCGCCGCGCAGCGGCCGGGGCCGGATCTCCAGCCCGTCGGGGGACTCCGTGATGTCCGCGCCGAGCGCGGCGAACTCCCGCGCCAGCGCGGTCAGCCGGTCGGTCTCGTGGCCCCGGATGTGACCGACGCCCGTGAACCGGGACGGCGAGTCGGCGAGCATGGCCAGCGCGGTCAGCGCGGGCGTCAGCTCGCTGACGTCGGAGAGGTCGGCGTCCAGGCCGTGCACCGTGCCGGTGCCCCGGACGGTCAGCCCGGCGGTGGAGAGGCTCACCTCGCCGCCCATCCGGTGCAGCAGCGAGCGGAGCTGCTCCACCGGCTGCGCGCTGCTGCGCGGCCAGCCCTGGAGGGTCACCTCGCCGCCGGTGACCAGGGCCGCGGCGAAGAACGGCACCGCGCCCGACAGGTCCGGCTCGATCTCCCAGCCGCGCCCGGCCAGCGGGCCCGGCTCGACGACCCAGACGTCGGGGGTGCTGTCGTCGACGGCCGCGCCGGCGGCCCGGAGCATCTGCACCGTCATCCGCAGGTGCGGCGCGGAGGGGACCGGGGGACCCACGTGCCGGACCACCACGCCCCGGTCGAAGCGCGGGGCGGCCAGCAGCAGCCCGGAGACGAGCTGGCTGGAGGCCGAGGCGTCGATCACCACCTCGCCGCCGGCCACCCGCCCGCCGCCGAGCACGGTCAGCGGCAGGCTGCCGGTGGCGGGGGCGTCCACGCGTACGCCGAGGGAGCGCAGCGCGCCGATCAGCGGGCCGAGCGGCCGGGTGCGGGCCTGCGGGTCGCCGTCGAAGGTGATCCGCCCGTCGGCCAGGCCGGCCACGGGCGGGACGAAGCGCATCACCGTGCCGGCCAGGCCGACGTCGACGTGCGCGGGGCCGACCAGCGGGTGCGGCCGGACCAGCCAGCGCTCGTCGTCGCTGATCGACATGTGCGCGCCCAGCGCACGCAGCCCGGCGGCCATCAGCTCGGTGTCCCGGGCGCGCAGCGGCCCGGCCAGCGTCGAGGGACCGCTGGCCAGCGCGCTCAGCACCAGGGCGCGGGCGGTCATCGACTTGGAGCCGGGCAGGCGCAGCGTGGCCGTGACCGGGTCGGAGGCGGTCGGAGCGGTCCACGGCTGCGGCGGCCGGGTCGCGGTCAGGTTCCCCACGGTTACATTCTGCCGTGTCCGCCGGGGATGACGCCGGGCACCGTCCCGGCTCCCGGCCAGCGGGACAGCCGGGCGACGCCCGGCGGGTTAGCGTGTGCGGCATGTGCGGGAGGTACGCGACGACCCGGAGCGCGGGCGACCTGAGTGCGCTGTTCGAGTCCCACGACGAGACCGGCGGCCGGCTCGGCCCCGACCACAACGTCGCGCCCACCGACCCGGTACCGCTGGTGCGGGTCAGCCCGGAGGGCCACCGCGCGCTGTCGGTCGGGCGCTGGGGGCTGGTGCCGGCCTGGTCCCGGTCGCCCGCCGGCGCCGCCCGCATGATCAACGCCCGCGCCGAGACGGTCGCCACCAGCCGGGCGTACGCCGGCGCGTTCGCCCGCCGCCGCTGCCTCGTCCCGGCCGACGGCTGGTACGAGTGGGTCCGCTCGCCCGGCGGGGGCAGGCAGGCGTACTACATGACCCCGCTGGACGGCTCCGTGCTCGCCTTCGCCGGCATCTGGTCGGTCTGGGAGGGGCCCGACGGCCCGCTGCTGACGTGCAGCGTGCTGACCACCGCCGCGCTCGGCGAGTTGGCCGAGGTGCACGAGCGCATGCCGCTGCTGCTGCCCCGGCCGCGGTGGGGGTCGTGGCTGGCGGCCACCGACGAGCCGGCGGGACTGCTCGCCCCGCCCCCGCTCGACTGGCTGGCGCGGCTCGAGATCCGTCCGGTGGGGCCGGCGGTGGGCAACGTGCGCAACGACGGGCCGGAGCTGACCGCCAGGGTGCCGCTCGCCCGCGTCACCGCGCCGGAGGAAGTGACGCTTTTCTGACAGCGGCGGCACATTGTCGGGCGTGATTTGCCAGAGTTGCGGGCGAAACGTCGCCCGCTCGTTTACCCGTATTTGCCGTAGAGGCTTGTCCCCGTGTCCGTAAGTGCGATAGAACACAGCGCCGGTAGTGGGCGCGACTCGCACGGGGCGGACGACGCTCACCGATCTTGCCGGTCCCACGGGGGAGGTGGGTGGATGACACGGGCACGCATGCCCCGCCCGCACGAGGTGGCCGCCGCACGACGAGATCCGCGACTGCTGCGGGCGTTGCGGGAGCGGCGACAGGACGAGGCTTGGCGGACCAGAGGAACCTGTCAGAGTGTCGACCCGGAAACGTTCTTTCCGGCGCCGAACGAGCCGGCCGACGCGGCTGTCGCGCTCTGCCGAAGTTGCGACGTGCAGGGCTCCTGCCTGGCCTGGGCGCTGGACGTGGGCGACTGCCACGGCGTCTGGGGCGGCACGACCCCGCGCGAGCGGCGGGCGATGCTGGTCGCCTGGCGCGACGAGGTGCAACCGGATCCGGACGCCGCCGACGAGGCGGGTCCGCCGGTCCGGGACCGTCTGCTCACGCTGGTGCCGCTGAGCTGACCGTCGACTGAGCCGGCCGGGGCCGGCCCGCGATCACGCGGGCCGGCCCGGCGTCGTGTCCCGGACGCCCCAGAATGGGCTGGTGCCGCAGACCGACGAGCTACCCACCCCGCGCGGGCCCGCCCGCGTCGCCACCGACCTGCCGACCGGTCCGCCGACCGCCGTGCTGGCGCTCGGCCACGGCGCGGGCGGTGACGTCGACGCCCCCGACCTGCTCGCGCTCCGCGACGCGGCGGCCGGCGCGGGCCTGGTGGTGGCACGGGTGACCCAGCCGTACCGCGTGGCCGGCCGGCGCGCCCCGGCTCCGGCCGGGCACCTCGACGAGGCGTGGACCGCCGTGCTCGCCGTGCTGCGGGAGCGGCATCCCGGCGTACCCCTGCTGGTGGGTGGCCGCTCCAGCGGCGCGCGGGTGGCCTGCCGCACGGCGCGGGCGGTCGGCGCCGCCGGTGTGGTCGCGCTCGCGTTCCCGTTGCACCCGCCCGGCCGCCCGGAGCGGTCCCGGGCCTCGGAACTGGCGACCGGCCTGCCGACCCTGGTGGTCAACGGCGACCGCGACCCGTTCGGGGTGCCGGAGCCCGGGCCCGCGGTGCGCGTGGTCACCCGACCCGGGGAGCGGCACGACCTGCGGGGCGATCCGACCGGCACGGCCGCGGCGGTGCGCGACTGGCTGCGCGAGCGGGGCTGGGCGCGGCCCTGATCCCGGCGCGCGATTTACCGTCCCGCGCGCCCTCCGCCCCGCCGCTCGTGGGCGCGAGCCTCCGTCCGGCCCCGCTCGGCGCGGCCCGGTCGTGGGCGGCCGACGCGCCGCGGGCGGGCGAGGACGCGCCCCGGGGACGGGGCGACGCTCCGGCCGGCCGTGTCCGGTGGCCGCGGCGGGTCGTTGCATCGGATGGCGCCGGACGCCCGGTTCGGGCGGCGGCGCCGGTCCTCCCAGGCCCTTCCTGGTCCCAGCGTCGGCGTCCCGCCGGGGCCGGGACCAGGAACGGGAGGCCCGGCCGGAATGCCCCGCCCGTCCGTGCCGTTGCACCCCCCGGACGACATTTCTGGCGAGGGGGGTGACCGGGTGCCGATCGAGACGCAGGCCCGGGAACGGGACGAGCGGGGAGCGCGGCAGCTGCGGCAGTTGCTGGGCGCTCCGGACTGGCCCGCGACGGCGCCGCCGGTCGGCGTGGCCGCGGTGAGCACGAGCACACCCGCCGGAAGTGAATCTGTGGGCAGGTCTGTGCGCGTATCCTCGGCGGGAAAGCATCCGACGCGAGGGGATGTGCGGTTGACCACCGAGAAGACGGACGAGCGCAGGGCCCGATTCGAGCGGGACGCGATGCCCTTCGTCGATCAGCTCTACGCTGCCGGCCTGCGGATGACCCGCAACCCGGCGGATGCGGAGGACCTGGTCCAGGAGACCTACCTGAAGGCGTACGCCGCCTTCCACCAGTTCGAGCAGGGCACGAACCTGAAGGCCTGGCTCTACCGGATCCTGACCAACACCTACATCAACTCCTACCGCCGCCGGCAGCGCCAGCCGATCCAGGCGCCGACCGACGAGATCACCGACTGGCAGCTCGCCGAGGCCGAGTCGCACACCTCCAGCGGGCTGCGTTCGGCCGAGACCGAGGCGCTGGACCGGCTGCCGGACAGCGACGTCAAGGAGGCCCTCCAGCAGTTGCCGGAGGAGTTCCGCCTGGCCGTCTACCTCACCGACGTCGAGGGCTTCTCCTACAAGGAGGTCGCCGACATCATGGGCACGCCGATCGGCACGGTGATGTCGCGGCTGCACCGGGGTCGACGTAATCTGCGCAAGCTGCTTGAGCAGTACGCCGCGGAGCGGGGCTTCACCGCCGCGTCGTCGAAGAAGGGCTCAACCGCTGCCGCCGGCCGGGAGGTGTGACGTGAGCTGTGGGGAACCGCACGAGACGGACTGCCGTGAGGTGCTGGCGGAGGTCTACCTCTACCTGGATCTGGAGTGCGCCGAGGAGCGGCGCACGCTGATCCGCTACCACCTCGACGAGTGCGGGCCGTGCCTGCGCGAGTACGGCATCGAGCAGGAGGTGAGGGCGCTGGTCGCCCGCTGCTGCGGCAACGAGACCGCGCCCGACCAGCTGCGGGAGCGACTCCGGGTCCGGCTGACCGAGCTGGTCGTGTTCGAGAACAGCGAGTCGCGGGAGCTGGCCGACTGAGGCCGGCGGCACCGACAGCAACGCCGGTGGCCCGGGTCGGAGACGACCCGGGCCACCGGCGTTTCGCTGGCTGATCGACGCCGGGCCGTGGGCCCGGCCGCCGGATCAGGAGTTGGGGCGCTTGCCGTGGTTGGCGCCGCTCTTCTTCCGGGCCTTCTTCTTCCGGGCCTTCTTCGCCATGGTGACCTCCTCGTGATGGTCGGATCCGCCTGCGCACGACCTCGGCGCCGGTGTACGCACCGGTCCTCCCGGCGCCGGGTCCGACCCGCTGATGCTAGTGCTGCCGGCACCCGCCGTGGTGCGCCGGGGCGGCCGGCCGTACGCGCGCCGCGCGACACGCCGGTCGCCTCGCCGCGTCGCCGCATCCCGGCCGGGCGGGACGCCGCGGCACGCCGACCCGACAGTGGATCATCCGGACGCGACCGCTCCACGCCCGCCGCGGGGCGTCCGCATGATTGGATACGTCGGCAGGCAACACGCGAGAGAAGGGGCCGTGGAAATGGCCGAGGAGATCCGCGCCGAGATGGTGGCGAACGTCTGGAAGGTCGTCGCGTCGGCCGGGGACACCGTGTCCGAGGGGGACACGCTGGTGATCCTGGAGTCGATGAAGATGGAGATCCCGGTCGTCGCCGAGTCCGACGGTGTCGTCAAGCAGCTCGCGGTCAACGAGGGTGACGTCGTGCAGGACGGGGACCTCATCGCGGTGATCGATTGACGGGCCTCTCGGTGCGGCGTGCCGGGCCGGCCGACTTCGCGGCGGTGGCCCGGCTGACGGTCGCCGCGTACGAGGCCGACGGCCAGCTCAAGGGCGAGCACGGCTACGCCGCCGTGCTCGCCGACGTGGCGGTCCGGTCGGAGCACGGCGAGGTCCTCGTCGCCGTCGACCAGGCGACCGGCGCGGTGCTCGGATCGGTGACGTTCGTCCTCCCCGGCACCCGGTACGCGGAGCTGTCCGGGGCGGGCGAGGCGGAGTTCCGGATGCTGGCCGTGGACCCGGCCGCGCAGGGTCGGGGCGTCGGCGCGGCCCTGGTCGAGGCGTGCGTGTCCCGGGCGACCGAGCTGGGCTGCTCGGCGGTGATGATCTGCGTCCGCCACGGCTTCGCCGCCTCCGCCCAGCGGCTCTACCGGCGCCGGGGCTTCGTGCGCGTGCCGGAGCTGGACTGGTCGCCCCTGGCCGGGGTGGAACTGCTCGCCCTCCGGCTGGAGCTCACCGCCGCCTGATCCGGCCCGGACCGGGCCGGGCCGGCGTGTCGCCGGGGCCGGCGGGCGTCAGGGCGCCTCCGTCGCGGCGGCGTCGCGCCCGGTCCCGATGGGGGCGAGCAACTCGTCGGCCATCTCCAGCGCGAGCCTCCTCCGCTCCGTGTCGGTGATGCCCGGCGTGCGGATCGCGAACCAGCTGCTGTGCACGGCGAAGAGCGACAGGATCGCGCGGAGCTGCGCGGCGGGCGAGTCGTCTCCCCGGCAGAGCATCTCGGCCAGCCGCAGCATCCGGCCGCGCATCTGCTGCCCGGCGGCGAGACTCTTCAGCACGGTCTGGTTCTGCTCGAAGAACCGCATCACCGAGGGCTCGTCGCCGGCGAACATGGCGTCGGCGTACCGGCCGATCACGGCGCGCCGGGTGTCCCGGCTCGCCGGCTGCGACTCGGCCCAGGCGATGAGGCCGTCCATCAGCTCCAGCCGGTCCTCGACGACGCTGCTGATGATCTCGTCCTTGCTCTTGAAGTGGTAGTAGAGCGCGGCCTTCGTCACGTTCAGCCGTTCGGCGATCTCGCGCAGCGAGGTCTTCTCGTACCCCTGCTCGGTGAAGAGCTCCAGCGCGACGGACTTGATGCGCTCCCGCGTGCCGCCTGTGCTCTCCCTCACGTGTGCCACCCAATTCGCTTGACCGGTCCTGCCGCCCAACTTACCGTGCGGCTAGTAAGTTAACTAGCCGGGCGGCAAGTAAGTGCGGCACATCTCGGGGGAGCTTACCCATGACGCAGGCAAGCCAGGAACCGGCACGACCCAACGTGCGGGTCGTGCTCTTCGGCCTGATGATCGCCATGATGCTGGCGATGCTCGACAACATGATCGTCAGCACGGCGCTACCGCGGATCGTGGGCGAGTTCGGGGGGCTCGACCACTTCACCTGGGTGGTGACGGCGTACGTGCTGGGCACCACGGTCTCGACCCCGATCTGGGGCAAGCTCGGCGACCTCTACGGGCGCAAGTCCGTCTTCCTCACCTCGGTGGTCGTCTTCCTGGTCGGCTCGGCGCTGTGCGGGATGGCCGGCTCCGACCTGTTGGGCGGGCCGGGCGACGGCATGGTCGAGCTGATCGCCTTCCGGGCGGTGCAGGGCCTCGGCGCCGGCGGCCTGATGGTCGGCGTGATGGCGATCATCGGCGACCTGGTGCCGCCCCGGGAGCGGGGCCGCTACCAGGGCATGATCGCCGGCATCATGGCCATCGCGATGGTGGCCGGCCCGCTGGTCGGCGGCTTCATCACCGACCACCTTTCCTGGCGCTGGGCGTTCTACGTGAACCTGCCGCTGGGCGGCGTCGCGCTGCTGGTCCTCGCCACGACCATGCACCTGCCGAAGTACCGCACCGAACACCGGATCGACTGGCTCGGCGCCGGGCTGCTCTCGGTCGGCATCACCGCGATCGTGCTCGTCACCACCTGGGGCGGCAACGAGTACGCGTGGGTGTCGCCGCAGATCCTCGGCCTGGCCGCGCTCGCCGTGGTCGCGCTGGTGGTCTTCGGTCTGGTCGAGCGGCGGGCCGCCGAACCGATCCTGCCGCTCGGGCTCTTCGCCAACCGCAACTTCGCGCTGATCTCCGTGATCGGCTTCCTGCTCGGCTTCGCGATGTTCGGCGCGATGAACTTCCTGCCGCTGTACCAGCAGACCGTGCAGGGCGCCTCGGCGACGAACTCCGGGCTGCTGCTGCTTCCGCTGATGTTCGGCATGCTGGTGGTCTCGCTGGTGGTCGGTCGCGCGATCACGAAGACCGGGCGGTACCGGATCTACCCGATCGTGGGCGGCGTGGTGATGACCGCGGGCATGGCGCTGCTGACCCTGCTCGACGCGCACACCGGCAAGCTGGAGTCCTCGCTCTACATGATCGTGCTCGGCGTCGGCATGGGTTTCCTCATGCAGACCTCGATGCTCATCGCGCAGAACAGCGTGGCGCAGAAGGACCTGGGCGCGGCGAGCGGCGCCGCCACGTTCTTCCGCTCGATCGGCGGCTCGTTCGGCATCTCGCTGTTCGGCGCGATCTTCGCCAACCGGCTGGCCGGCTCCCCGGCCGGTGGCGCGTTCAGCGGCGGCGGCGAGGCCGGTGCCGCGATGGACCTGGCGGGGCTCAAGGACCTGCCGGCGCAGGCGCGGGAGATGGTGCTCGGTGGCCTCGCCGACGCGATCTCGCACGTCTTCTGGTGGGCGGTGCTGTTCACCGTGGCGGTGCCGGTGCTGGCCTGGTTCATCAAGGAGATCCCGCTGCGGACCGCCAACGAGCCGCCGGCCCCGCAGGGCGCCGGCGAGGGCCAGGCCGAGGCCGCCCTCGGCAAGGCACCCGTCGCCTGACCCGCTTCAGGGCCGTCGGAAGGGGCCGGTGAGGCGGCGCCAGAGGCGGCGCAGGCCGGAGCGGGGGCGGGGAACCACGGCCCTGGCGACCAGGGAGGTTGCCAGGGCCGTCGTCTCCGCGTCCAGGGCCGGCGTCGCCAGGGCCAGGTGGGCCAGGGACACCGCGACGGGCACCGGGCGCAGCCGCGCCACCGCCGCGACGTCGGCCAGCCGCTCGGCCACCACCCGCGCCACGTCGGGGCGCACCGCCGGGTCGACCCAGGCGGCGGTGACCATGGCGAACAGTGCCGCCTCGGTGATCCAGTCCTCGACGCCCCAGACAAGGTCCAGCAGCACCCGTCGGCGGGTCGAGGTCGCCCAGGGCTCGTCCGTGCGGTGGTGCAGCAGGCCGAGGCAGGCCCACACCTGGACGCAGCGCACCCAGAGCGAGGGGTCCTGCCCCAGCACCCGGCCCAGCGCGGTGGGCGGCGCGTCCGGCGGGTGCGCCAGCAGGCCGACCAGATCGGCCAGGTCCAGGGTGGCCAGGCCCACCGCCGCGTCGTACGCCGCCGGGGGGTGCGGCCACGCCGGGTGGGCGAGCTGCCGCAGCCGCGCGGTCGCCTCCGCCGAGGGCGCCGGCACCGCGGGCGCGACCGTGGTCCCCTCCCAGCGCCAGAGCCGCCGGGCGTCCGCCCGCCGGGGCTCGCGCGGGTCCGGCTCCGGCACGCCGGTCACCTCGACCCGCAGCGCCGGCACGGCCGTGGCGACGGTACGCAGCGCGCTCGGCGGTGCGGGCGAGTCCAGCAGCACGGCGGCGCCGACCCCGCCGTGGTCGTCGGCGACGGCCTGACGCAGCGCGTCCACCACCGCCCCGGCCGCCGGGGTCACCTGCCCGAGCCAGGCCCGGCCGCGGCAGCACTCGGCCAGGTCGCCGTGCTCGTGCGAGTCGTCCGGGTGGTCCCGCACGAAGTCGGCGAGCGCGACCAGGTGCGCCACGTCGCCGTCGCGCTGGTGCCGCAGCCGGTGAGCGGTGTGCACGGCGCAGTCGAAGGTGGGATCCCGGGCGAGGGCCCGGTCGATCCAGTCGAGCGCCTCGTCGAGCCGCCCGATGTCGGCGAGGGTGCCGGCGATGTCGGCGTACACGGCGAGGTCGTCGGGGTCGTGCGCGACGGCGCGGCCGAGTGCCGCCAGCGCCTCCCGGGTGCGGCCGGCGCTGCGGTACGCGTACCCGAGCCACACCTCGCCGATCTTCGACGGCTCCGCGCGTACGCCCCGGGCGGCCCAGCGGACCGCCAGGGCGACCTCGCCGACCCGCCGGGCCAGCGCGGACGCCGCGCCCAGCAGCAGGCCGTGCTCGGCGTGGACGGTGACCGCGTTGCGGGCCAGCGCCAGGTAGGGGGCCAGCGCCGCCCGGTCGGCCCGGGGCGCCGGGTCGGGCACGGCGGCGCAGACCTGCATCAGGATGCGGGCGGTCCGGTCCGGTTCGAGGCGTTCGGCGAGTTCCGGCGCGGTCACCCAGGGCACGCCGGCCCAGTCCGCCCCCGGGGCGTGCCCGGTCGCGGCGACCAGCAGGTCCAGCCCCTCGGCGGGCCGGCCGGCGGCGGCCAGCAGGTGGGCGCGGGCGACCACGGCGCCGACGAAGGCGTGGTGGTGCAGAGGGAAGAGGTCCACGCCGCCGGCGCCGTCGGCGGCGGCGAGCCGGGCGAGCGTCTCGTGCACCTCGGGCAGGGTCGGGGCCTGGGCGAGCGCGGCGGCGACGTGCCCGGCCGCGTGCTCCAGGTCGCCGGAGTCCATGGCGAGCCGGGCGAGGGCAAGTTCCTCCGCCGCGGGCAGCGCCCGGTCGTCCTCGGCCACGGCGTCCTCTCACTCGTCGGTGCTCCGGTGGGCCGGGCAAGCCTAGGTGATGTTGCACCGACGCGGTGATCAACTGCGCACTCCTGCTCGTTCGATTGCTCTGACCAGATCAAAGATGCAAGACTGAGCAGGAAACGCGCGGCAACCGCGCAGTGGGAGGAGTTTCCGTGACGCGTGCAGGGGCTGGCATGGCCGCCGACATCGACGAGCAGCCGGCGGGCTACGCCCGGCTGCTCTCCGCCGAACACGCCGGGCCGATCGCCCGGGTGGCGGCGGTCATCGCGGAGCGCCGACCCCGGCACGTGGTCTTCACCGCCCGGGGCACCTCCGACCACGCCGCCCTCTACGGGGCGTACCTGACCGAGATCCGGCTCGGCCTGCCCGCGGGGCTCGCCTCGCCCAGCGCCGTCACCGTCTACGGCGCCCGGCCGGACCTCTCCGACGCG
Source organism: Micromonospora sp. NPDC047465 (assembly GCF_040643125.1). Taxonomy (NCBI): domain Bacteria; kingdom Bacillati; phylum Actinomycetota; class Actinomycetes; order Micromonosporales; family Micromonosporaceae; genus Micromonospora; species Micromonospora sp. NPDC047465. The sequence goes on along the minus strand of NZ_JBEYTP010000043.1, from coordinate 12,712 downwards.
CTGGTCGTCGGCGTCAGCCAGAGCGGCGGCTCGCCGGACCTCGCCGAGGTGCTGCGCACCGCCCGCGCCTCGGGCGCGCTGACCCTGGCCGTCACCAACGCGCCCGACTCCCCGCTGGCCGACGTCGCCGAGCTGAGCGTCGACATCGCCGCCGGGCACGAGCGCGCGGTGGCCGCCACCAAGACGTACACCGCCGAGCTGCTCGCCCTGCTGATGCTCGTGGAGGGCATCCGGGCCGGCGACGGCGCGCTGCCCGCCGACGAGCGCGACGCGCTCGCCGCCCTGCCCGAGCTGGCCGCCCGCACCCTGGACGACCCCACCCCGGCCCAGCTCGCGCCCCGCTACCGGTTCGCCGGCCAGCTCGTCACCACCGGCCGGGGGTACGCGTACCCGACCGCCCGCGAGGCCGCGCTGAAGCTGATGGAGACCTCCTACCTGCCGGCGCTGGCGTTCTCCGGCGCCGACCTGCTGCACGGCCCGCTCGCCATGACCGACCCCGACGTGCCGGTGCTCGCCGTGGTCGGCTCCGGGCCGGGCGGCCGGTCGATGGGCGAGGTGCTGCCCCGGCTCGGCGAGCGCCGTGCCGACGTGGTGGTGGTCGGCTCCGCCGACGTCGAGGGAGCCACCCGGATGGCCGTCCCCGAGGTCGACGAGCGGTACGCCCCACTGCTGGACATCCTGCCGCTGCAGCGCCTGGCGCTGGCGCTGGCGCTGGCCCGGGGCGAGGACCCGGACGCGCCGCGGGGGCTGAAGAAGGTCACCGCGACGATGTGACGCCCGGCGTGGCACGCTGGTCAGCGTGTCCACGTTGCGCGACCTCGCCGAGGAGCACACCCTCCTCCGTCCGGCCGACATCGACCACCTGCACCGGATCGCAGGCGACTGGCAGTTGCTGTCCGACCTGTCCTTCGCCGACCTGCTGCTCTGGGTGCCCGTGGACGGTGACGGGACGTACCTCTGCGTCGCCCAGGTCCGGCCGACGACCGCCCCCACCGCGTACCTGGACGACCAGGTGGGGCGGATCGTCGGCGGGCCGGAGGTGGCCCACCTGGAGGTGGCCCACCGGCAGGGCCGGATCTGGCGGGAGGGCGACCCGGTCTGGTACGGCGACGTGCCCGCCCGGCACGAGGCGATCCCGGTCCGGCTGCGCACGACCGACGGCGAGGCCGGCGAGGTGGTCGCCGTGGTCGGGCGGGACACCAACCTCTCCACCGCGCGCACCCCGAGCCAGCTGGAGCTGAACTACCTCACCACCGCCGACGACCTGGCGCAGATGATCGCCGACGGCACCTTCCCGCCGCCGCGCCACCCGGGGGAGACCACCTCGGCGCCCCGCGTCGGCGACGGGCTGGTCCGGCTCGACGCCGGCGGCAAGGTCACCTACGCCAGCCCGAACGCGCAGTCGGCGTACCGGCGGCTCGGCTACGCCTCGCACCTGGTGGGCGAGGACCTGGCGGCGCTGCACCGCCGGCTGGCCGGCGACCCGCTGGAGGGGACGGACGCGGCGAACGGCATCCTCGCCGCCCTGCGCGGCGAGGCGCCGCCCCGTCGGGAGATCGACGCCCGCGGCGCCACGATGCTCACCCGGGCGCTGCCGCTGATGCCCGCCGGGGTGCCGATCGGCGCGCTGGTGCTGGTCCGGGACATCACCGAGGTACGCCGCCGCGACCGCGCCCTGATCACCAAGGACGCCACCATCCGGGAGATCCACCACAGGGTGAAGAACAACCTCCAGACCGTCGCCGCCCTGCTGCGCCTCCAGGCCCGCCGGGTGTCCATGCCGGAGGCCCGGGTCGCCCTGGAGGAGTCGGTACGCCGGGTCGCCTCCATCGCGCTGGTGCACGAGACCCTCTCCCTGTCCAGCGACGAGGCGGTCGAGTTCGACGGCATCGTGGACCGGGTGGCCAGCGCGGCGACCGAGGTGGCGGCGGCCGAGTCGACGGTCGGGATGCGGCGGACGGGGAGCTTCGGGGTGCTTCCCGCCGAGGTCGCCACGTCGTTGGTGATGGTCCTCAACGAGCTGCTGCTCAACGCCGTCGAGCACGGCTTCCCGCCGGCCGCCGAGGCGGTGGCCGCGCCGGACGCGGCCGGCGCGGTCGGCGCCGCGCCCGAGGTGGTGGTGTCGGCGCACCGGTTCCGGAAGATGCTGCACGTCTCGGTGACCGACAACGGGCGCGGGCTGCCGCCGGACTTCGACGCCGAGCGGGGCGGCAACCTCGGTCTGCAGATCGTCCGGGCGCTGGTGACCGGCGAGCTGCGCGGCACGATCGAACTGCGCGACGGCGCGAACGGCGGCACCGAGGCGACGCTCGTCGTGCCGCTGGCCCGCAGCGCCCCGGAGGGCCGCGCCGCCGGCTGACCCGCCGCGGGGCGGGCCCGGTCACCGTCGTCGTCCCGCCGCCGCGCCACTCGTCCCCGCCGGTCCCGGCGGCGACGACGCGGCGGCCGGCCGGCGGGGACCCGCGGGCCCGGGATCGGGTCAGCGGGTGAGCAGCGCGACGGTCAGGCCGGGGCGCTGCCAGACCCGTTCGACGGTGTAGCCGGCGCGCAGCGCGTCGCCCTTGGCGCCCGGCACGGCGGCCAGCGGGTCGTCGCGGCGGCCGGCCACGACCAGCCAGACCCGCTGTGTGCCGGCCAGGCACTCGGCCGGCTGGCTGCACTCGGCGGCCCACAGGTCGCCCCGGCGGGCCTGGTCCTCGGTGGCCAGCACGTCCCGGGGGCGGCGGTCGCCCAGGTGGTAGCCGAGGCCGAGGTCGAGGAAGAGCCAGCTCTCGCGGGGCGAGTAGACGACGGCGTCCCCCGGCCGCTGGCCGTCGGCGACGACCCGGGCCGCCCCGCGGTAGTCGACCGCGGCGCTGCGCGGCCACTCGTGCGTCCGCCGCAGCGCCGCCTGGTCGGGCAGTCCGAGCAGGCCGGCCAGGGCCACCACGGCCAACGCGGGCGGCAGCGGCACCGCCGCGAGCGCCGCGCCGGCCAGCAGGCAGCCGAACGGCACGACGAAGAACAGGTAGCGGGACACCCAGAGGGGCACGACGGCGCCGGCGGCGAAGAGCAGCAGCACCGGCAGCAGCACGGCGCACCCGGGCAGCAGGGCGCGCCGGCCGAGCCCGGCCGCCCCGAGGGCCGCCAACCCCACCAGCAGCCCGCCCACCACGCCGCTCTGCGCCACCCCGCCCGGCAACGCCGTCAGGTCGGTCAGCCGGACCGTGTCCACCCAGTCGAGCTGCCGGGACCGCTGACCCCTGGCCAGCAGCACCAGCGGGGTCACCAGCAGCGCGGCCGGCACCAGGGCGATCGCCCAGCGCAGCGGGCGGCTCGGCGGGCCCTCGCGGTGGGCGGCGAGCACCGCCACCGCGTGCGCGGCGAGCAGGGTGAGCGCGACCAGGTGGGTGAGCCCGAGGGCGGCCACGGCGGCGGCGTACGCGGCCCAGCGGGGCCATCCGGGCCGGGCCAGCGCCTCGACCAGGAGCAGGGTCGCCAGCACCGCGAAGAACGCGGCCAGCGCGTACGGGCGCGCCTCCTGGCCGTACCGCGAGGTGCCCGGGAGCACCGCGAGGAGCAGCCCGGCGACCAGCCCGGCCCGGGTGCCGACCAGCCGCTGCCCGAGTACGGCGGTCAACCCGGCGGTGGCGGCCATGGCCAGCGCGGCGGGCAGCCGCAGCGCGGCGACCGAGTCGCCCGCGAGCGCCACCCAGGCGTGCATGAACAGGTAGTAGGGGCCGGTCGCGGCGTCGATGGTGCCGGCGAGCCGGACCAGGTCCCCGGGTGACCGGGTCGCCGCGCTCCAGGTGGCCAACTCGTCGCGCCACGGTTGCGCGTGGCCGATCCCGGTCAGCACGACGGCCAGGGTGGCCAGCGTCGGGCCGACCCAGACCAGGCGGGGCGCGCGGACCGGCCCGCCGGGCGCGTCGCCGGCGGGCGGCGGCGCGGTCAGCCGGCCCGGACCGCCGGCAGACAAATCAGAAGAACCGGTCACATATCGCAGCGTCACACAGTCGGGCCGTGCCGTTGTGCCGGTCCACGGATCAGTCGTCGGCGTCGTTCCCGGGGCGCGTCGCCCGTGATGTGGGATCACGCACGCGTTCGTTGGCCGGCCCCTACCCGGTGTGGCAGCATGACTCCATGACCGCCGCCGTCGTCCGCCGCTTCGTGGCCCGCCGCCACGTCGACTACGGCCGCGTGCGCAGCGCCATCTGTCCGGCCCACTGACGACGCCCGACCAATCTGTCTCGGGCGCGCCCCCGCGCCGGCTGTTCCGACACCGTTGTCCCCAGCCCGTCCCGACGGGCCGGCCGCCGCGTTCGCGCGTCCCGAGGCACCCCAGACAACGGAGGACGCCGCCATGGCGGTCAGCAGCATCCCGGCCCGGGCCGGTGACCCGACGGCCCCCCGACCGGCCCGGACCCCGCGCCGCCCGCGCGGCGAGGGCCAGTGGGCACTCGGTCACCGCGAGCCGCTCAACGCCAACGAGCGGATCAAGAAGGACGACGACCCGCTGAACGTGCGGGCCCGGATCGAGAACATCTACGCCCACCACGGGTTCGCCTCGATCGATCCGCAGGATCTGCGCGGCCGGTTCCGTTGGTGGGGCCTCTACACGCAGCGCAAGGCGGGCATCGACGGCGGCCGGACGGCCGTGCTGGAGCCGCACGAGCTGGAGGACGAGTTCTTCATGCTCCGGGTCCGGGTGGACGGGGGCGAGCTCAGCCTGGCGCAGCTGCGGGTGGTCGCGGAGATCTCCCGCGAGTTCGCCCGGGACACCGCCGACATCACCGACCGGCAGAACATCCAGTACCACTGGGTCCGGGTCGAGGACGTGCCGGAGATCTGGCGCCGGCTGGAGTCCGTCGGCCTGCAGACCACCGAGGCGTGCGGCGACTGCCCCCGGGTCGTGCTGGGCAGCCCGGTGGCCGGTGTCGCCCGCGACGAGCTGGTCGACCCGACTCCGGCGGTCGACGAGATCGTCCGCCGGTACGTCGGCGAGAAGGACTTCTCCAACCTGCCGCGCAAGTTCAAGACCTCCATCTCCTGGCTGGTCGACACGCCCTACGAGGCGAACGACATCGCGTTCCTCGGCGTGGAGCACCCGGACCACGGCCCGGGCTTCGACGTCTGGGTGGGCGGCGGGCTGTCCACGAACCCGATGCTTGCCCAGCGGCTCGGCGTCTGGGTGCCGCTGGCCGAGGTGCCGGACGTCTGGGCCGGCGTGGTCGGCATCTTCCGCGACTACGGCTACCGCCGGCTGCGCAACCGGGCACGGCTGAAGTTCCTCGTCGCCGACTGGGGCGTGACGAAGTTCCGCGAGGTGCTGGAGAAGGAGTACCTGGGCCGCGCCCTGCTCGACGGGCCGGCCCCACGGCTGCCCGACAGGCCGGTGGACCACATCGGCGTGCACCCGCAGCGTGACGGGCGCAACTACGTCGGCGCCGCCCCGGTGGTCGGGCGGGTCTCCGGCGGGCAGCTCGCCCGGCTGGCCGACGTCGTCGAGGCCCACGGCAGCGACCGGGTGCGGCTCACCCCGTACCAGAAGCTGCTGGTGCTGGACGTGGCGCCGGAGCGGACCGACTCGCTGGTGCGGGAGCTGCGGGGGATCGGCCTGGAGGCGCAGCCGTCGGCCTGGCGGCGCGGCACGATGGCCTGCACCGGCATCGAGTACTGCAAGCTGGCCATCGTCGAGACCAAGGCCCGGGGCGAGGAGCTGGTGGCCCGGCTGGAGGAGCGGCTGCGCGACTTCGACGCCGACATCTCCATCCACCTCAACGGCTGCCCCAACGCCTGCGCCCGCACGCAGGTCGCCGACATCGGCCTGAAGGGCCAGCTGGTGGTCGGCCCGGACGGTCGCCAGGTGGAGGGCTTCCAGGTCCACCTCGGCGGCGGGCTCGGCATGGCCGAGGGGCAGACCGCCGGCTTCGGCCGCAAGCTGCGCGGCCTGAAGACCACCGCCGAGGAGCTTCCGGAGTACGTGGAACGCCTCGCCCGGCGCTACCTGGCCGGGCGGGATGCCGGCGAGACGTTCGCCAACTGGGTGATCAGGGTCGACGAGGAGGAACTCCGATGAGCGAGACCCGTTCCGCGCCGCTGTACTGCCCCTACTGCGGGGAGGAGGACCTGCGGCCGAGCGAGGCCGGCCACGGCGCCTGGGAGTGCCACGCCTGCGCCCGGGTGTTCTCGGTGAGGTTCACCGGCCTGCTCGGCCGGGCGGTGGCCCGGTGAGCGGGGGCACGGGCGACCCGTCGGGCCTCGTCTCCGCGGCGGGCCTGGGCCTGGTCGGCGTCGGCGGCCCGAAGCCGGCCGACCCGGCGCGTCGCGCCCCGGACGAGCTGCGCGCGCTGGCCGAGGAGGCCGGGCGGGAGTTGGAGGGCGCGCCCGCGCTGGAGATCGCCCGTTGGGCGACCGCGACCTTCGGCGACCGGTTCTGCGTCACCAGCTCGATGGCCGACGCCGTGCTGGCCCACCTGGTCTCCCGGGTCGCCCCCGGGGTGGACGTGGTCTTCCTCGACACCGGCCTGCACTTCCCGGAGACGCTGAAGGTCCGCGACGAGGTGGCCCGGACGCTGCCGGTGAACGTCCGGTCGATCCGGCCGCGGCTGACCGTCGGCCAGCAGGACGGCGAGTACGGCCCCCGGCTGTTCAACAAGTCCCCCGACGACTGCTGCCAGCTCCGCAAGGTCGAGCCGCTGGAGCGGGCGCTGGCCGGGTACGACGCCTGGGCCGCCGGGCTGCGCCGGGACGAGTCGCCGACCCGGGCGAACACGCCGGTGGTGACTTTCGACGCCCGCCGGGGCAAGGTCAAGGTCAACCCGATCGCGGCCTGGCGGCAGGCGGACGTGGACGCCTACGTCGCCCGCTGGAACGTGCCGGTGAACGAGCTGTTCAGGCAGGGCTACGGCTCGATCGGCTGCTGGCCCTGCACCCGCCGCACGAAGGCGGGGGAGGATCCGCGGGCCGGCCGGTGGGCCATGTTCGAGAAGACCGAGTGCGGCCTGCACGTCTGACCGGGCCGGGCCCGGCCGCTCCCGCACCGGGGGCGCCCGGGCCGTGGGGGGCGGCCGACCCCGTGGTCCTGGTCGCCCACGGCAGCCGGGATCCGCGGGCCGCCGAGGCGACCCTGGCGCTGGCCCGGGCGGTGTCGACGGCCCGGCCCGGCACGCCGGTGCTGGCGAGCTGGCTGGACCACACCGAGCCGGGACCGGCCGCGGTGCTGCGGGACCTGGCGGGCGCCGGGCATCGCCGGGCGGTGCTGGTGCCGCTGCTGCTCACCGCCGCGTACCACCGGCGGGTGGACATCCCGGCGGCGGTGGCGGCGGCCCGCGCGGCGGGGCCGCCGATCGCGGTACGGGTGACCGCCGTGCTCGGCCCCGCCGACGGCGAGGTCGACGGCGGGCTGCTGGCCGGCCTGCGCCGGCGGTTGGGCGAGGCGGAGCCGGGGCGGTTCGACGGGCTGGTGCTCGCCGCCGCGGGCACGAGGGACGCCCGGGCGCGCGGGTCGGTGGGGCGGGTGGCCGCCGCGCTGCGCGCCGGGTTCCGGGTGCCCACCCGGGTGTCGTACGCCTCGGCCGCCCCGCCGGCCGTCGACGCGGCGGTGGCCCGGCTACGTGCCCGGGGCGCCCGGCGGGTGGCGGTATCGGCGTACTTCCTGGCTCCCGGCCTCTTCCACGACGCCGTGGCCGGGGCGGCGCGGGACGCCGGCGCGGTGGCCGTGTCCGCCCCGCTGACCGACGCCCCGGAGCTGGCCGACCTGGTCCTGCGGCGCGTCGACGCCGCCGCCGGGGTGGCCGGGGTCACGGCCCGCCCGTGATCGGAAAGGCGCCCCGGTGGGTACGTGAGCGGGGTGCGGACAGCGAGACGCCCCGGCGGGCGGACCCGGCCGGGGCGTGCAGCTGTGGTGCGTGGGATCAGGCGGAGTGAGCGCGCAGCACCCGGAGGCCACCGCGGCGCTTCACGGCGCGCCGCTCCTCCTCGCTCATCCCGCCCCAGACGCCAGCGTCCTGACCGGACTCCAGCGCCCACTGCAGGCACTGGTCGGTCACGGAGCAGCGCCGGCAGACGGCCTTGGCCTGCTCGACCTGCAGGAGAGCCGGTCCGGACGTCCCGATCGGGAAGAACAGCTCCGGGTCCTCGTCGCGGCAGACAGCATGGTGACGCCAGTCCATGGCGGCAACACTCCTCATTCTGGGTGGGTGGCAGATATTGCTTTGGTGCTTTTCCTATATGCATCCGCAGCGCCGACGGTGACGGTTCGCGTCCGCTTATTCGGCAGTGCGTGAGCAGGCTGTTGTTGGCCCTGCGGACCTGCTGGAACAGCTCAACCTGCCGAGCATATCCAGGCAATGTCCCGGTAACTCAAGTTCGCTTGTGAATACTTTCACGAACGCTCGGGATGTCAAGGGTGGCGCTCGGAAAAACTCCAGGCGGTGAGCAAGCCCACAACCCATTTGTCCGGATTCCGGCGTCTTCCCGGTTACCCGGCGTACCACAGTCGAGGATCAATATAGTACAGTCCGCGTGACATTGCTGACATTTCCGGCACCTGCCTCTCGGTGTGGCGGCCGCTCCGGTCGGTGCGGTCGTCGCCGCGTCGACCTACGGCAGTACCCGAGACCTAGCAGATTACTCTCAGTGCGGCGGGGATGGATGTGAATCTGACTTTCTCCCGCTCGCCGAGGTAGTCGCCGTCGAGCTGGAACGCCTGTGGGCGGGCCGAGAGCAGGGTGAACTCCGCGACATCGTGCAGTTGCAGCACCTGGCGGCCGTGCGGGTCGGGCGTCCGGGCGAAGAACTGCGTCACCGTCCGTGTCGTGCTGGCGACCCGGAGCTGCCGCAGCGCCAACACGTCCAGGCCCAGGTCGAACGACGCCTCCGGGTTCGGGTTGACCTCCCGGTCGCCCAGGTACGTCCACGGCGCGGTGTTCTGGATGATGACCGTGGCCAGCTCGCCCTCCGCCGGCTCGCCCGGCCGTTCCAGGCTGATCGCCGGATGCCGTCGGTCGGAGTTGAGGAAGTACTGGGCGACCGTGGCGCGGAAGTAGAGCGCGGGGGTGGAGACCCGACCCCGCCGGCGGGCCTGCTCCACCCGGTGGATGACCGCCGCGTCGACGCCGAAGCCCGCGCAGAAGGTGAAGTAGCGGTCGTCGGCGCGGCCGAGCCCGATGGTCCGGTACCGGCCCAGCCGCAGGCCCTCCAGGATCATGCTGGCCCCGTCCGGCCAGTCCCGGGGCAGGCCGAGCGCCCGGGCGAAGACGTTCGTCGAGCCTCCGGGCACGGTCGCCAGGGCGGGCAGCCGCTCGGCCGGCGAGGCGGCGCCCGGCATGGTCGGCGGCTCGGCCGTCATCAGGCCGTTGACCACCTCGTTGACCGTGCCGTCGCCACCGAGCGTGACGACGACGTCGACGCCCTCCTCGGCCGCCTCCCGGGCGAGGTCGGTCGCGTGCCCGCGCCGGCGGGTGTAGCGCACGGAGAGGTCGACTTCGCTGCGCAGCGCCCGGACCAGCACGTCCCGGCTGCGCTCGCTCGTGGTGGTGGCCTTCGGATTGACCACCAGGACGGCCCGCATGGGCGGCACTGTACCGCGCGGTAGCCCGGGTATCGTGGCGCGCGTGACCATCGACTCGGACCCGATTCCCGTCACCCTCCGCTGGGCGGTCCGGCTGCTGCGGGGCGAGGCGGTCGCCGTGGGGCTGGTCGCCGCGTGGCTGGTCTGGGCCGATCTCACCGCCGCCACCACCGACCTCACCTCGGCGTTGCTGGTGACCGCGTTCGCGGTCGGTGCGGCGGCGGCGCTCTGGGCGCTCGGCGGCGCGCTGGCCCGGCGCCGGGCGGGCGCCCGCGCCCCGGCGATCGTGCTTCAGCTCATGCTGCTGCCGGTGGGGTGGTTCATGGTCCAGGGTGGGGTGGCTTGGCTCGGCGTACCGCTGATGGCGCTCGGTCTCGGCGTCACCGCGCTGCTGGTGAGCACCCCGACCACGCGGGCCCTCGGCTTCGAGTGACGCCCCGCCGGGGCTGCCGGAGCGCCCGGCGGCGCACCGCCGGGGCGGTCGGCTCAGTACCCGGAGGCGCGCCGGGTGAGCAGCGAGATGGTGGCCCGGCCGTCGGCGGCGCTCGCGGACGCCGACGTGGTGAGCGCGGTGAGCACCTTCCAGGCGAACGACGACTCCGCCGGCAGCGTGGCGCCCCGGACGGTCGGCACCGTCACCTCGACGGTGAGCGCGTCGTCGGTGACCGCGAAGCGGCAGTCGAGTTCGGCGTCGCGGGTGGCGATGGCGAGCAGCATGGCGCACGCCTCGTCCACGGCGATGCGCAGGTCCTCGATCTCGTCGAGGGCGAACTGGAGCCGCGCCGCGAGCCCGGCGGTGGCGGTACGCAACACCCCGAGGTAGCCCCCGTCCGCGGGCACGGTGAGGTGCACGACGTCGTCGTCGGTCGTCGGCTGCCCGGTCAGTTGAGTCACCACTCATCCCCCCGGTCGGGGACTCTACCCGCTCGGCCGCCCGGACGTGTGGGGGCCGCCACGTGCCTGCGCGGCCAGGCCGGCCAGGGCGTCCCCGCTGAGCCGGTAGGGGACCCACTCGGACATCTGCCGCGCGCCGATCGAGGCGTAGAAGCCGGCGGCCGGGTTCCAGTCGATCATCCACCACTCCAGCCGCTGGTAGCCCCGCTCCACGCAGATCGCGGCGAGGGTCGCCAGCAGCAGCCGCCCCGCGCCGGTGCCCCGGGCGGCCGGGCGGACGTAGAGGTCCTCCAGGTAGATGCCGTGCACCCCGGCCCAGGTGGAGAAGTTGAGGAACCACAGCGCGAAGCCCACCGGCTCGTCGTCGGCGTCGACGGCCACGTGCCCGTAGAGCGCCGGGGCCGGGCTACGACTGCTCCAGCTCGGCGCGTCCGACGCCGCGCCGCGACCTGGAGCAGTCGCGAACAGGGCGGCGGTGAGCTGTTCCTCCGTGAGGTGGCACTCGTCGGCGGCGCGTTCGTACGCCGCCAGCTCGTGCACCATGGCGACGACGGCCGGCACGTCCCCGGGACGTGCCGGCCGGATCGTCGGCGGACCGGCGAGGCTCACGCCTTCTTGGTCTCCCAGAAGATCTTGGAGATCTCGTCGATCTTCTGCAGCAGCTCGTCGGCCTTGGCCGGGTCGGTGCCGCCCTTCGCGCCGGCGGCGCCGGCCAGCTTGGTGGCCTCGTTGAACAGCTGGTGCAGGTGCGGGTACTTCTCGAAGTGGGCCGGCTTGAAGTAGTCGGTCCAGAGCACCCACAGGTGGTGCTTCACCAGGTCGGCGCGCTGCTCCTTGATCAGGATGGCGCGGGTGCGGAACTCCGGGTCGGTGTTGGCCTGGTACTTCTCGCAGATCGCCTTCACCGACTCGGCCTCGATCCGGGCCTGGGCCGGGTCGTAGACGCCGCAGGGCAGGTCGCAGTGGGCGCTGGCGGTCACGCGGGGCGTAAGGATGCGTGGAAGTCGCATCAGGATCCTCCATGGGAAGTTTGCGATGATCCAACACGACATTACTCCTGGACGCGTGCCGAGAGGCCGGGTGGAGGTGAAACCGATGGGGGCGGCTCACCCGGCAGGGGCACCCCGGCTGCGGTGGCCGCTGACCGCCGTGCTGGTGACCGGTCCGTCCATGTCGCCCACGCTGCGGCACGGCGACGCGGTGCTGGTCCGCCCCGGCGGGCGGGCCGTCCGTCCCGGCGACGTCGTGGTCGCGGTGTTCCGCAGCCGCCCCGAGCTGCTCGTGGTCAAGCGCGCGGTCCGCGCCGAGGACGGCGGCTGGTGGCTGACCGGCGACAACGACCTCGTCACCGACGACTCCCGGGCGTACGGGGTGGCCGACGTGCGGGGCCGGGTGGTGGCGCGCTACTGGCCCCGCCCCGGACGGGTGCGTCGGCGTCGGTTATGACCCCGCTCACATCGGTGTGACGGGGGCGACACTATGCTCGGGGCGTGCCCGGGTGACCCCCGCACCGCGTGTCGCCGCTGGGCGCCTCACCTCGCGCCCGCGCCGGCCGCTCCGTCTGCTCGACAGATCCTGGAGTCACCATGTCATCGTCCATCGTGGACCCCGCTGATCCCGTCTTCCGGCTGCACCGGGGCGGCAAGATGGCCGTCGCCTCGACCGTCCCGCTGACCAGCCGGGAGGACCTCTCCCTCGCGTACACCCCGGGTGTGGCCCGGGTCTGCGAGGCGATCGCCGCCGACCCGGGCGTCGCCGACGACTACACCTGGGCCGCGCACACCGTGGCCGTCGTCACCGACGGCTCGGCCGTACTCGGGCTGGGCAACATCGGCCCGCGCGCGGCGCTGCCGGTGATGGAGGGCAAGGCGGTGCTGTTCAAGCAGTTCGCCGGCGTCGACGCCGTGCCGGTCTGCCTGGACACGCAGGACGTGGACGAGATCGTCGCGGTGGTGCGGGCGCTGGCGCCGTCGTTCGGCGGGATCAACCTGGAGGACATCAGCGCCCCGCGCTGCTTCGAGGTGGAGCGCCGGCTCGACGAGGCCCTGGACATCCCGGTCTTCCACGACGACCAGCACGGCACCGCGATCGTCGTGCTCGCCGCGCTGCGCAACGCCGCCACGCTGCTCAACCGCAAGCTCGGCGACCTGCGGGTGGCGGTCAGCGGCGCCGGCGCCGCCGGGGTGGCGGTGACGAAGATGCTGGTCGCCGGCGGCGTGGACCCGGACCAGGTGGTGGTCTGCGACTCCAAGGGCATCATCGGCC
>NZ_JBEYTP010000042.1:1981-59414 GCF_040643125.1 Micromonospora sp. NPDC047465 | reverse complement strand
TCGGCGGCGGTGAGCAGGCCGAGGTCGTCCAGCGGTACGGCGTCGGCGCGCACACGGCCCAGGACGTCGGCGTAGATCTCCTCGGCGGTGCGCTCTGGCCGGTCGAACACCGTGTCCTGGGTCAGAACGCCGATGCGCAGGTCGGGGCGGCGCCGGACGTGACCGGCCAGGTCCAGCCGGCCGGCGAGGACGGCGAGGAGCGTGGACTTGCCCGCACCGTTGGCGCCGGTGACCAGCAGCCGGTCGGTGGCGGCGAGGTCGAGACGGTCGAGGGTGAGTCGGCCGGGTATCCGCACGTGACGCAGGCTGACGAGGGTCCCGTCGGCGGTGGCGGTGGCGGTGGCGGTGGCGAGCGCGGTGGCGCGGAACCGCAGCGGTTCGGGTGGTGACGCGACGGCGGCACGTTCGAGGTCGTCGAGCCGGCGGCCGGCGGCGCGTACCCGTCGGGCGATCTGGTTCTGCACCCTGCCGGCGGTGTCAATGATGAGTTCATTCGCCCAGGTTGAGAGACCGCGAACACCCCTACTTCTGAACCACCGAAGCCAACGCGACGATCATCTGGTGTACGGTGCTGCCGGCCGAGACGGGGACGGGATGCACGGTATGACGAGTACAAGAGCGAACGGCGCCCGCAGGCGGCTGACTGGCGTCGTGGTCGTGCTCCTGACCGGGCTGCTCGCCGCGACCGGATGCACACGACCCGGCGATACCCGCAAGTCAGAGGCGCAGCCGGCCCTGTCCCCCACCACCACTGCCATGCGACTGGACAAGCCGAAACGGCTGCTGGACCGCTGGCCCGAATCGGTCGACCGATCACTGCTCGAGACCGCCCAGCAGAACATGGGAAGCCTCAAGAAGCTGCTCAGCGGTCAACCGACCAGCGCCATCAGCACCGCCTACGTCACCTGGGAAGGCGAGTACTCGCCGGAGCGCGGCTGGTACCGACCAGCCGGAGGCAGCACCGTCCTCATCAGTGGAGTGTCCGGCACCGTCAGCGACCCCACGGCCTCACTCGACGCCACCTTCGCCAACCTGACCCGCCTCACCACGGTCGCCCCCACCGCGCCTGGCCCGCTCGGCGGCGAAGCCCGCTGCGGCACCGGCCAAAACAAGGGCATCCACGTCGAAGCCTGCGGCTGGGCCGACAATCACACCGTCGCGCTGGTGACCTTCATCGGATTCCCCGCAGCGCAGAGCCGAGCCGACGACTTCCGCCAGATCCGATCACAACTGGAAAACCCGGTCCGCTAATACTCCAACGTCACGCCTTTGCTGGCGATAACCACAGTTGGGCCGGCAGGACCGAGGTGGAATACGTGTCACTGGACGCCGCACGCCAAGTCGCGGAGCGCACCCTCAACAGTGTGGGCATCCGACCGGTGTCGGCGCTTCGGGGAAGTCCTCGCGTTCGTCCAGCCAGCCGCACAGCCGATCAGCCAGCGTGAAATCTTCGGGAAACAGCGCATGCTCAAGGCAACGGACGTTCGGATCCCACCCCCACATCCGGCCGTCCGGCGTGCTGAAGTCGACCAGCGACCAGATCGCGCAGCCCCAAGCCAACAAGGGAACGACCGAGGCAGGATGGTTGGGGCGCCGGCACCACCCCAAGTACTCCACCAACAGCCGCTCGCTGTCGCTGAAGCTGTAGGTCGTGTCGGTGAGGGACAAGGCCTCACCCCCGCGGCCGAACCCGCCGTCGGCGACTTCGAGGTAGATCCGCTTGAGCAGCGCAGGCATCGAATGCCCGACCGCAGCTTCGAGTTCAGCCACGGCCTCAGGTGGCGCGGGTGGTGGCAGCTTGCCGGCCGGCGTCTGCTCGCGGATCCGCTGGATGATCTCGTCGTCGGTCACGGCGGCATCGATAGCACCTGCCACCGCCATCAAAGCCAGCCGCGCATCCGCGCCCGTGCCAACTGCCGGTAGGTAATGAGCCTCGGCTATTCCGACAGCTGGGCGACCGCCTGCTCGATCTTCTTCGCGGCTGTTGGCTTCGCCCGTCCTGTGGCTCGGACCAGCACTGTCCCGTCGCTGCTGCGGTAGTGGTACTCGGTGCCCAGGATCGGCGCGTTCTTCAGCAGCCCCTGGTGCACGATGAGCAGATCGCGGGCCGGGATCGCCGCCAGGAGCACCGCCTGGTGCGGGTGGATGCCGCACATCCGGATCAACGTCATCCGCGACACCGACACCGCCAACCGATGCGCCAACCGGCTGCCCGGCCGACCACCCAACGCCACCGCGACCGCCTCCAGATCACCCGCCGCCGGCACCGTGTGACGCGCATACCGCCCCGGGTCAGCCCCGGCACCTGCTCGACGAACGTCCGCCGCCGGCAGTTGCTGTTGACGCAGGTGAACCTCCGGACAGTCAAAGCGACCAGCACCTCATGGCCGCCCAACCTGATATCGGCCAACCGCCGTACATATCGGTCATGCATCGTGGTCGACCAGGCGCCGCAGGCTACGTATGCGGCCCGCACCGTCCTCGTCGCCGCGTCGATCCTGACCCCGATGCCCCGCACCACCACCGCTTCCAGCCGCAGACCAACCAGATGCGGCAGCAACGCCAAGATGATCTCCATCCGGGAACCCAACCCGAACTACCGACGAGCACGACTCACAAAATGTGTGCCAGAGCCAGTTTCAGGCGGAGCCGACATCTACGGCGCATCTCGATTCCTGGTTGTGCTACACCCCAATGCGGGTTCGGCGAAAGACAAGCCGCCGTGCGTGCCCTTGCAGGGCTTTCGCGCTCGGACGGCTGCCCGCGTCGGGGTACGCCAGCGACCAGTCCTGCTGCGCCAGTTGCTACCGGCCTTGGCCAGACCCCGGCTACCCGGGTAGCCGATGGTCAGCAGCGTGATGAGAAACCATGCCTGGTTGTCGCGAACGATGTCCACCCGACAAAGCTCCAACAGTGTGCTGCGGCGCACGACGGATGGCGACGCCAGGTATGGTGCAGTGTGTGTCGCCGGGCGGTCGCCCGCGATCCAGGCACCGCCACCGGGTGCCAGCGCGAACGCGGGCCTGTCACGAAGACGGCGTGGCAAGAATTGCCCGCGACCCAAGGCACTCCTCTCCCGAAGATTCGGACTGCTGCATGATTCTGAACGGCAATGATCGTCCGGCGTTGTTTCTCGCCATGCCGGCCGCCGACGGGCTCGACGACCCGGGCATGACTTTCGACGGCAGCGAGGAGGCGATGCGGCGACTACGCCATCCGTTCGCGGTGAACCCGGCCCGTCCATCGCTGCGGCCGACGGCAACTGGGGGCGACAACCCGGAGCAGCGCGTCTGATCCCGCAGGTCGGAGGACACGTGCGCTCCAGTCGTTGATCATGGGGCGTGTGGTGGCCCTGCATTGGCTCGCCGTGATCCTCGCGATTGCCACCGGCGTCCTTGTCTCCGGAATCGCCGGCGGTCTGGTGGCCGTACCGCTGCTCGCCGTGTTCAATACCGTCGGCCGATACCTGGCCCGTCGTCCCGGAGGCGAGCAGACTCCCGACCGGACGCCCGCCGGGCACCCAGCCCACCGTCGGCTGGCAGGCCGGGATCGAGGAGCGACCGACCGGGCCGATCAGCGCGGCGATCCGGCCGCGCCGCCACCGGCGGACACCTGCGGGGACCGGGCCGACGAGGTACGTGGGGAACATCGACGACCAGCGCCCCGCTCACGCTGTCATCGAGGCGGCGTGGCAGCGTCAGCGAACGGTGACGTCCGTTCGCGGTTCGCGGGATCCGATGTGGTGCAGGTGGCGTAGTGCCTCTGCCCAGGAGCGGCCCAGGGTGGTTTCGTGGTAGTCAATGTCGTGCTCGGCGCAGAACCGCCGGATCAATGGCCGGGCATGGCGCAGGTTGGGACACGGCATGCTGGGGAACAGGTGGTGTTCGATCTGGTAGTTCAGGCCGCCGAGCATGGTGTCGACGAACAGCCCGCCGCACACGTTGCGGGAGGTGAGGACCTGCCGCCGCAGGTAGTCGACGGTGTCCTCGGCGCCGAGGATGGGCATGCCCTTGTGGTTGGGGGCGAAGGAGCAGCCGAGGTAGAGACCGAGCACACCCTGGTTGACGAGGATGAACGCGATCGCCTGCGCGGGGCTCAGGACGAGGAGCACGGCGGCGAGGTAGCCGCCCAGGTGCAGGGTCAGTAGTCCGGCTTCGGCGGGCCGGCGGGGGACGCGGCGCGGGCCGAGGACGGCCCGCACGCTGTTGGCGTGCAGGTGCAGGCCTTCCAGCAGGAGCAGCGGGAAGAACAGGTACGCCTGGTAGCACGTCACCAGTGCGCCGACGCCACGCCGTCGGCTGGCCTGGTCGGTGGTGAAGGACAGGGGCGCCACGGTGATGTCGGGGTCCTTGCCTTCGGTGTTCGGGTGGGCGTGGTGCCGGTTGTGCTTGTCCAGCCACCAGCCGTAGCTAATCCCGGTGAGGAGGTTGCCGTGCACCAAGCCGATCAGGTCGTTTGCCCGGCGCGAGCGGGCTATCTGCCGGTGTCCCGCGTCGTGGCCGACGAACCCGGCCTGGGCGAAGACCACCGCGAGGGCCACCGCGACACCCAACTGCCACCACGATTGACCCAACCAGGCGAACAGTGCCCACAGTCCGGCGAAGGAACCCACGACGAGACCGATGCGCACCGCGTAGTAGCCCCGCCGCCGCCCGAGCAGACCCGCCGCGCGGACCTGCCGGGACAGGTCGGCGTAGTCGCTGCCCCGCTGGCGGTCGGCGCCAAGGCTGGTGTCGCTCATGCTGACTGCTCCCGTTCGCCCTCGTCCGCCGGCTGTCTCAGCGACGCCGGCCCGACCAGCCGGTCAGCCGGGCCATGAGCTGTTGAAGCTTCTGCTGCATGCCGGGTTCGGCCGCCTGGCGGCGGCCACGCCGCATCAGGTCACGCCCCCGCGGGCTGTTGATCAGGCCCTTGATCCGTTCGCTCACCGAACCCGACGTCACGGTGCACTCCCTCCTGGCCGGCCGTTTCCGGCTGACTCTCGTGCCTCTTCACGTTCAGTCTGGCCCGATCGTCGGGCCGGCTAGGGTGCATTGCGCGGATTGCGGCCGAGCGCCACCGGGACCCGCTGTCGGCGTGGCATGGAGCCGGTAGGCGGGGGTAGCGCCCGTGCCGCCTCCACGGGCCTGACCGACGAGGGGAGAACGGATGACGAGCGGGGAACATTGCCCGGGCGGGCCGGGCCGCAAGGCCGGTCAGGCCCGGGACGCAGCCGTCGGCGTCGGCCACGACGCGGCACGGGCCGGTGGCCGGGTGTCGCACCAGGTTGTGGAACAGCGCGGGGAGGTGACCCCCGAGACCCGCCGACTGGCGCGCAACCTCGTCGAGGAGGCCACGACGCAGGCACGGGTGCAACCCCCAGCCCCACGCGCTCAGATCGCGACGGGTGGCAGCTCTGCTACCCGGCCCAGCATCTGCATGATGCCGGTCATGTCGAGGACCCGGCGGACCTGCCCAGCGGCGTTGACCAGGGTAAGGTCCACTCCCCGGCTGGCCGCGTGGTGCGCGCCGACCAGGGTGCTGATCACGGTGGAGTCGATGAAGGTCAACCCCGCCAGGTCCACCTCCACCGTCCCGACCTGGGCGATCGTCTCGTGCACAGGTCGTCGAGCCGGTCGGCGCCCGACATGTCGATCTCACCGGACAGCGCCACGACACTACAATCGGCACCGGCGTCGACACGTTAGTGCCAGGTCTGCTCCGGGACCACTGTCACCGTCCCTCGTTCACGGTCGATCGGGCGGACAGCCGCGCTGTCACCGAGGCGTTCGTTCCCTGTCCGGAGTTGTCGATCATCAGTCCTTCGGTGAGCTGCTGTGCCAGCCACAGTCCCCGGGCGACGGCAGGGCGACGGCCATCTCACCCAACCCAGGCCCGTTGTCTCTGACTTGGCAGGTCAGCATGTCGTGGTGCTGCCACAGACGCACCTCGCCGCTGCCCCCGCCATGGCGCACCACATTGGTGACCAACTCGTGCGCCGCCAACACGAAGTCCTCCAGCCCGTGGCCCACCAGACCTGCCGAACGAGCTGCTGCGGCGACCGCGTGACGCAGCGCGTGGTCACCCGTGCAGCGGTGATCTCTTCCGACAACGCCACTTCGTCGGCGGCATGAGAGGTGTTCCACCCGGCACCCACGTCGCCCGTTCCGCAGCTGCCCATGGTCGGACGCTACATGCCGCCGATCCGCCGTGCCCGGGCACGGCGGCCGGCGTCCGATGGCGGCACCTCGGACTGCCGGTCTCGCACAGCATCCCGGCCGCCGGCCGGGATGTGAAGAGGTGCGACGAGCGGGAGTACAGGCTGCCAGGACCGAGGCGGGGACGGGGCTTCGCTCTGGCGGGCCGGCCGGCTCACTGCCCGTCGACGACCTCACACGAGAGCGGGCCGGCCGGTCCTGCCGCTGCGGCCCACGCTACTGCTTCTCGTTCTGCCGAAGGGCTTCCTCGAGTTGGTCTTCCAAGATGATGATCCGGCAGGCGGCCTCCAGGGCGGTGCCCTGGTCGACCATTTCCCGGGCCCGGGCTGCCAGGCGCAGTTGGTAGCGGGAGTAGCGGCGGTGCCCGCCGGTAGAGCGGTGCGGGTTGATCAATTTCGCCTCGTCCAGGCGGCGCAGGAAGTCCTGCGTGGTGCTGAGCATCTCCGCGGCCTGGCCGATGGTGTAGGCCGGGTAGTTCTCGTCGCCGAACATGTCATCGGGGTTTTGCCCCATGTCACCTCCACGTCGAGGGCCCCGGCGCGTAAGCGCCGGGGCCCAGGGTTACGGGTCAGAACACCATCTGCCGACAGGAACGTCGGCTTGTCGTATCCGCACCAGCCGCAACTGACGGCTTCGGGTGCGGGGATCGCATAAGCGTGACCGGAGACCACCTCTCGTTCGATGGAAACTGCGGTGTCCGCCCGGCCTGACATGACGGCCGACGGCGGGCGATCCAACGGTGTACGGCCCTCCCTTTCCTCTGCTACTTCTTCCCCTTGCTGTCGTACGGTCCACCGGTGCCGGAGCCCACGCGACTTCATGGCCCCTACACGTACGGCGAACATCAGGTGAAGCCCCAAAAGAGCCTTGGCCCCACCTGCACCCCGGCGCGTATCACGCCGGGACTGACGTGCTCCTACTGCCTCTCGGGAGGGAACGGTGAAGAATGTTCCTCTCCTCGCCGCCCGTCGTGACCCCACGGCCGGGCGGCCCGTCTGCGTCTTGACGGATCTTTCCTCTCGACTGAAAGAAGACTATTCCATGCCACAGAAGATGTCTAGTCGTTCCAGCCTAGATTTTCTGGCCTCCGGTCATCAGAGTGACTGGCCCGTCGAGCAAGCATGGCGAGAGCCGTGGCGACAACGACCCGACGCCGATGCCGCCCACCAGCCGATGAACACCGCCGCACGGTCGAGGAGGAACCCAGGCCGGCCGCGTTGGTCGCGCTCGCCGCCCACGACGCAGCACTCCGGAGGCCCTCGCCGGCGGGTACGGCCCACGCATTCCTCGCCATCGCCGTGTTCATGTCGGCGTCGCCGCGACGGCCATGCTCCCGCCCGCGTTCCTGGGGCTCGGGGCATCGGGGCTGGCGACGATCACCACACCCGGCCGTGGACAGCCGGGCCGTGATCGAACAGGCCAAGGACATCGCCATGGGCGAGTGCCGGTGTACTGACTAACTCCCGACGCAAGGGCCAGCAAACCTGGACCAGCAGCGTCGGCCTCAAGCAGCACCTCGACCAGAGGGTTCAACGCCTCCCACCCGTCTGCGGCAGCAGCGTCGACCGCGCGGCGCACCGCGCCGAGCGGCCCGCCCTCCTCCAGCACCGGTGGCTGAACCCGTGTCCCCCAGATCACCCCGCCATCCTGCCCGCGCTAACAAACCCGCCCGAACCCGTTTTCCCCGCAGCGGCCCATCCGGCAGCACAGCGCCGCACCGGAACGCGTGCACCAGAGCCCCCTCCACGACAAGTAGATCTCTGCCGGCTTGACCGGCGACGGGTGGAGCTACAGCGCCTCGTTGCCATGCTTCTGCTCGGCGGCGATCGCCACCCGTACCGGGCCCATGCCGGGCCTGAGCCACTCCCGGTACCACTCCTGCGACCCGTCACGGCCATCGTTGAGCACGGACAGGCTCATCACGTGGAAGCGCACGGTCACCGGGCGGACCCGTTCCACCTCCAGCAGCCAGCGGGAGGCGTTCCAGGCCCACGGGCAGCGCGGCACATGTCAGCGGTCGTCATGGCGAAAGCTCCAGCCCTTCAGCGGTCGCGGGAAGCGTCCCCGCGAGCCTGACGGCCCGATCGGCCCGATGGCAGGGCCGATCTGCGCCGCGTCGACTGGGCCGATCCTCGGTCAGTCCGCGGCGGGCGGTTCGTCGCCGACCGCGAGGGCGCGCAGCGGGACGGGCTTGACCGGCGCCTGAGCGGTGAACGCGCCGACCTGTTCCGGCCCCCGGCCGGTCAGCGTGGAGATGAGCTGGCAGAGGCCCGGCTGGCAGGACCGCCCCTGGCACAGGCCCATCCCGGCGCGGGTCACCAGCTTCACGGCGTTCGCGGTGCCGAGGTGCGGATTGGCCCGCAGCGCGCGGCGCACGTCGCCGGCCCGCACCTCCTCGCACCGGCAGAGCACGGTGTCGTCGGTGACCAGGCTGCCCAGGGCCGCCCGGTCCGGCGCGAACCGGTCGAGCACCTGCGTGACGAAGCGTCGCCGGCGGCGCAGCTCCCGGCGGACCGGGCGGGCCAGCGTGACGGCCCGGTGCTCGTCGAGCAGCCCCAGGTCGCGCAGCACGCCGAGGGCGGCGAGCCGGCCCTCGACCTCCGCCTGCTCGGCACCCGCGACGCCGGTCAGCTCGCCGGCCACCGCGATCTGAGGCACCGAGGTCCGCAGCCACTCGTCGTGCCGCACCACCCAGCCGCCTGCGGGGGAATCCCAGGTCACCGCGCAACCGGCCTGCCGGGCCAGCTCGACGGAGGGGACGAAGCCGTACCCCAGCGCCAGCACGTCGCAGGGAACGTCCCGGTCGGTCCCGGGCACCGGCAGCCCCGTGGGTCCGACCTCGGCGAGGGTCACCGTGGTCAGGTCCGGGTCGCCGGCGGCGCGGCGGACCACCGTGCCGAACCGGACGGGCACGCCCGCCCGGTGTAGGACGCGCAGCGCGTCGACACCCTCGGCGATCTTGCCTCCCGCGCCCGCCACGGCGGCCAGCCCGGCCGGTCCGGGCAGGAGGTCGCGGCGGCGCTGGATCAGCGCGACCTCGACCACCCGGGCGCCGGCCCGAACCAGTTGGGCGGCCACGACCAGCAGCAGCGGGTGGCCCCCGGCTAGGACGAACCGGCCGCCCGGCAGCAGGCCCTGTGCCTTGACGAACGTCTGCACACCGCCCGCCGTGAGCACTCCCGGCAGGGTCCAGCCCGGAAACGGCACCGGCAGGTCGTACGCGCCGGCGGTGAGCAGCACCGCCCGGGGTTCGAGCAGGCGGACCCCGGCCGGACCGTGCGTGGCGACCCGGTAGCGGCCCGGCGGGGGCTGGTCGCCGGCGTACCCGTCGAGGCCGGCCCGGGTGCCGAGGACGCCCCACACCGTGGTGTCGGCGAGCCACCGGACGCCGGGAGCGGCGGTGGCCTCGGCCAGGAGCGCCCGACCGGCGGAGGACGATCCGGCCGGCGGGGTGAACCCGGCCGGCGGTTGGCGGTAGATCTGCCCGCCCGGCTGCTCCTGCTCGTCGACGACGGTGACGGCGGCGCCGTGCCGGCCGAGGGTGGCGGCGGCGGCCAGCCCGGCTGGGCCGGCGCCGACCACCACCACGTCGGGCGCGCTCACCGGGGCACCGCCGTGCGGACCCGCATGCCGGCCCGCACCCGGATCAGGCAGGAACGCTGGCAGGGCACGTCGTCCACCGTCACGACGCACTCGAAGCAGATCCCCATGTTGCAGTAGGGCGCCCGGCGGGCACCGCCGCGCGTGGTGCCGACGGACCGCTCACCGGCGGCGAGCAAGGCGGTGGCCAGCGACTCGCCCGGGTGGGCGGGAACGGTCCGCCCGTCCACCTCGATGGTGACCGGCTCGGGTCGGCCCATCGGGGTGCGCCTCGGCTTGTCCGGAGGGTTCGACGGGCGGTGTTCAGACAAAGTTCAGCGCTCCGAAGCGGGAGGGTGAGTAGTCCTCGATCGACCGGTCGGTCTCGCCGGTCACGACCATGCCGGCGAGGAGCCGGGCGTAGGTGAGGCCGAGGGTGAAGGCCGAGCCGCCGGTGGCGACGAACAGTCCGGGCCGGCGCGGGATCGCGCCGAGCAACGGCAGGTGGTCCGGGGTGAGCGTGGTCATGCCCGTCCACGTCCGGATCACCGGCAGGTCGAACACCGCCGGGACCACCCGGGCGGCGTCGGCGTTGCCGACCAGCGACTCGTACCGCAACTCCGGGTTGGTCTCCAGGTCGACCTGTCCAGCCCGGCTGACCAGCTTGGCCGGCCATCCGCCACCGATCAGCACGTTGCCGTCCTCGGTCTGCTTCATCGACAGCCGCCGGCCGACGTGCTGGATCAGGTGCGGCAGGAACGGCCGGCTGCGGGCGGTGGCGCTCATCGTCAGCCCGACCGGGAAGACCGGCAGCCGGACGTCGGCCATCGAGGCCAGCTCGGCGGTCCAGACCCCGCCGGCGAGTACCACCGTGTCGGTCAGGTGGGTCTCCCCGGCGGTGTCCCCGGGCCCGGTCACTGTGCGCAGTTCCCAGTGCCGGCCGCGCCGGTGCAGCCCGGTGACCCGGCAGCCGGTACGCAGCACGGCGCCGTACCGGCCGGCGGCCCGGGCCAGCGCCGGGGTGACCAGCCGGGGGTTGGCCTTGCCCTCGCCGGGCACGTGACCGGCGGCGAGCACGGTGTCCGCCAGGTACGGCGCGAACCGGCGCAGCTCCGGGCCGGAGAGCACGGCGACGTCGAGGCCGTACTCGCGTTCCAGGGCGGCCTTCCGGTCCAGCACGGCGATCTCCGCCGGGGTCTCGGCGAGCATCAGCCCGCCGGTGCGGGACACCCCGCATCGCTCACCGAGCTCGTCCTCGACGGTGGCCCAGGCCCGCATGGCGTCCAGGTGCAGCGGGAGCGCGCGGGCCGCCGCGCGGGCCCCGTCGTCGCCGTGCTCGACCATCCGGAACTCCAGCTGGAAGTGGAGGCTGCCCGCGTTCTGCCCGGAGGCGTGCCGGTTGACCTGGTCCTTCTCGACGAGCAGGACCCGGTTGCCGGCGCGGGCCAGGTGCCAGGCGGTCGCGCAGCCGAGCAGACCGCCGCCGATGACCGCCGTGTCGTACGAAGTCATGGGAGCAGGTCGAGCTGGGTCATGGTGGCCCGGACGCGGTCCTGTTCGGCGGGGGTCAGCGGGAGCAGCGGCGCGCGGACGTGACCGGCCGGTACGCCGCGCAGGGTGAGCGCGTACTTCATGATCGCCTGCGCGTTGCCGAACCGGGCGCCGTAGTCCGGCCCGAACCAGTCCTCCATGATCACCCGGTCGCGGGCGCCGAGGACCCGGGCCCGGTCGAGGTCCCCGGCGCGCAGGGCGCGGAAGAAGTCGGGGTGGTCGGCGCCGAGCACGGCGCCGGCTCCCATCAGCCCGTCGCCACCGATCGTGGTCATCAGCTCGATGCCGACCTCGTTGGTGGGGATGCCGAAGTAGCGCACGCGGTGGCGCAGGGCGACGAGGCTGCGGACGAATCCGCCGAAGTCCGGGGTGGAGTTCTTGACCGCCACCACGGTGTCCAGCCCGCTCAGCTCCGACAGCAGGTCGGCGTCCAGGTCGACGCCGGTGCCACGGGGCCAGTTGTAGACGCAGAGCGGCAGGTCGACCGCCTCGGAGACGGTCCGGTAGAAGGCCACGATCTCCGACCGGGTGGGCACCACGTACGGCGGCGGGGTGAGCAGGATGCCGTGCAGGCCGGCGTCCCGGGCGGCCTCGGCGTGCCGGATCGCCTCCGCCGGCGTGTACGCGTTGCAGCCGCCGAGCACCGTGAGGCGGTCGCCGACCCGTTCGGCGGCCGTCCGGAACAGCGCGGCGCGTTCCTGTTCGGTGAGGCTGAACCACTCGCCCGTGGTGCCCCCGACGATGATCCCGTGCAGCCGCTCGGCGGCGAGCCAGTCCAGTTGGACGCGCCAGGCGGCGAGGTCCAGCTCGCCGGTGGCGGTGAACGGGGTGGTGACGGCCGGCAGGTAGCCGAACCAGTCGACGCTGTCGCGGTCCACTGCGGGGTCCTTTCGACGGGCGGCGTCGTACCGCCCGCGTGCGCGACGCGGGCCGGGTGACGTGCCGGGTGGGTCAGGGGGTAGGCGGGGTGACCGCGATGATGAGCCGGGCCCGCTGGTCGCTGGCGTTGCGGTAGAGGTGGGGCAGCCGGGAGTCGAAGGTGATCGCCTCGCCGGTGCTCAGCACGTACTTCTCGCCACCGATCTCGGCGACGACCTCGCCGGTGACGGCGATCGCGCACTCGGTCGAGGGGTGCGCCCACGGCTCGCCGGAGCTGGAGTCGCCGGGCGCCAGCTCGGCTTCGAGCACCTCCAGGTCGCCCCGCCCCGGGGTGAGCCGGTCGTAGGCGATCTGCCCGGGGGGAGCGGCGAGCCGGGTCCGCGAGCCGGGCCGGCTGATGTGCACCAGCGGCGCGTCCGGCTCGGAGAACAGCGCCGCGATGGAGGTGTCGAAGACCTTGGCGAGCTTACGCAGGGTGGCCAGGCTGGGGTCTGTGGCGCCGTTCTCGATCTGGCTGAGCAGGGCGGGCGAGACGTCGGCCGCGGCCGCGAGCTGGCGCAGCGTGAGGGAGTGCTGCTGGCGCAGGTCGCGGAGCTGGTCACCGAGCATGCGTCTTTCCTCGTTCCAAAACAGTGTGGCTAGAAATGTTTGACGCAACTATACGCCCCTGTCTAGCATGGTCAAACACAAGGCGAACGTGTTTGGCGTAACTAGACAAGCGACGTCGGGGCACGAACCGGACAGGACTCCCGTCCGGATACATCCAACCTCATGACGGTCTACGGGCGAAGCCCCGCGAGCCGCCATCGGTTGGCACCGGCCCCCGACCTCGGCGTCACCGGCGACGTCGGCGCGACAACCCCCAGAGCCCGTCCCGCGCGGGCCGGCCCATACGAAGGTAGGAACAGCATGTCGGTGTCCCCTCGCCGGCTCCGCGTCGGAGCAATCGCTCTGGCGGCGCTGGTCACAGCCTCCAGCACCGCGTGCAGCGCGGGCGGCAGCGGAGGAAACGGTAACGGTGGTTCGGCCAAGACCCTCACCGTCAACACCTCGTTCGTCCTCAAGACGCTCGACCCCGGCCGGATCTACGAGGCGACCGGCCTCACCGCCGTGCACTCCCTCTACGACACCCTGCTGACCTTCAAGGGCTCGGACGTCAGCAAGCCCGTCCCGGCGCTGGCCGAGTCGTACGAGGCCTCCGCCGACGCGAAGACCTTCACCTTCAAGCTCCGCGAGGGGGTGAAGTTCTCCGACGGCAGCCCGCTGACCGCCGACGACGTGGTCTTCTCCCTCAACCGGCTCAAGAACGTCAAGGCCAGCCCGGCAGTCATGGTCAGCGGCCTCACGGTCGCCAAGACCGACGAGCGGACCGTGGTGGTCACCTCGGCGACCGCCGACCCGAACATCCCTGTGGTCCTCGCGATGCCCTCGACCGGCGTGGTCAACTCCAAGGTCGCCAAGGAGAACGGCGCGACGGACGCCGCGGACGCCGCGAAGACCGACACCGCCCAGCAGTACCTCGACAAGAACTCCATCGGCAGCGGCCCGTACGTGCTGAAGTCGTACGACCCGTCGGCGCAGGTGGTGCTGGAGGCCAACCCCAACTACTGGGGCACCAAGCCAGAGTTCGGCCGGGTCGTGCTGCGCAACATGGACGTGCAGACCCAGAAGCTGACCATGCAGCGGGCCGGCGGCTCCGAGATCGCGCTGGACATCTCCGGCAAGCTGCTGGAGGGGCTGCCGGACACGCTGAAGACCTCCGCCATGCAGGACACCGTCTACTTCCTCTTCCTCAACGCCGACCCGGCCGTCTCCGGGGTCACCTCGAACGCGAAGTTCAACCAGGCGCTGCGGGCCTCCATCGACTACCAGGGCATCGCCGGGCTGTACGGCAAGGGCGCCGCCCCCGGCGCCGGGCTGGTGGCCCCGGCCTACCCGGGCGCGCTGCCCGCCGGCGAGGAGTCGAAGCGTGACGTGGCGAAGGCCAAGGCGTTGCTCGCCGAGGCGGGGCTGACCAACCCCACCGTCAAGTTCAACTACCCGGCCATCACGTACAAGGGCGTCGACCTGGGCACGGTGGCGACCAAGGTGCAGGGCGACGCCGCCGAGGCCGGCATCAAGCTGGAGCTGACCCCGCAGCCGCTGACCACGTTCCTCGACGAGATGCGTACGGGCAAGATGGCGCTCGGGTTCACCCCGCAGAGCCTCAACTACCCGGTCGCCGACTCGCTGATCAACAACATGTCCCCCGGCCAGGCCACCGCGCTGCGCTCGGGCTGGACGGTGGAGCGGGCCGACCCGGCCGTCGTGGCCGCCGGCAAGAAGGTCACCGAGACCCTCGACCTGGCCGCCCGGGCCACCGCCATGCAGGAGTGGCAGCGGGCGATGAACGCCGCCTCGCCGTACGTCGTCCTGGCCAACAACTCCTCCACCGTCGTGGCGAGCAGCGACCTGACCGGCACCGACTACACCGCCGCGGGCTGGCAGGTCGACCTGGCCGCCGTCGGCCGGGAGTAACCATCTCATGACAACGACAGTCGACGACGCCGAGCCGGGCGCGGTCACCACGACCGCGTCCCGGCCTCGGCCGCACCGGTCGCTGCTGGTGTTCCTGGCCAAGCGGGTGGCGATCACGGCAGGCCTGCTGCTGGGCGTCACGATCGTGACGTTCGGCCTGGTCACCGTGGTGCCCGGCGACCCGGTCACGGCCAACCTCTCCGACCAGGCGCTCAACGACCCCGCGACGGTGGCCGCGTTCCGCGAGAAGTGGGGCCTGGACCAGCCGCTGTACGTGCAGTACCTCCAGTACCTGGGCAACCTGCTGACGGGCGACCTCGGCATCTCCCAGCAGACCGGCCGCACCGTGACCGACGACCTGTTGCAGTACGTGCCGGCGACCATGGAACTGGCCATCCCCACCATGGTGCTGGCGCTGCTGATCGGCACCGGGATCGGCATGCTCGCCGCCGTCCGCAACGGCCGGATCACCGACCAGCTGATCCGCGTCGGCGCGCTGCTCGGCCTGTCCACCCCGCCGTTCTGGCTGTCGCTCGTCGTGCTCTACGTGTTCTTCTACCAGCTCGGCCTGGCGCCCAGCGGCGGCCGGCTCTCCACCGACTTCAGCCCGCCGCCGACGGTGACCGGGATGTACACCGTCGACGCCGCCCTCGCCGGTCAGTGGGACGTCGCCTGGGACGCCGCCCAGCACCTGGTCCTGCCGGTGCTCGTGCTGACCAGCCTGACCGTGGCGATGCTGGTCCGGTTCGTCCGCTCGTCCATGCTGGAGGTGCTCCAGCAGGACTACATCCGGGCCGCGTACGCCAAGGGCCTGCCCGCCCGGGTGGTGTTCCGCCGGCACCTGTTGCGGGCCGGGCTGGTCCCGGTGATCACCGTCTCCGGTCTGGCCTTCGCCTCGCTGCTCTCCGGCACGGTGCTGGTGGAGAACATCTTCGGCTGGCCGGGCCTCGGCCAGTACGCGTACCGCAGCGCGACGGCGCTGGACCTGCCCGCGATCCTCGGCGTCAGCCTGTTCGTAGCGCTGGTCTACACGCTGGTCAACCTCGCCGTCGACCTGCTGTACGGGCTCATCGACCCGAGGATCCGGCTGTCATGACCACACTCGCACCCGACCCCGTAGCGCCCGACCCGAAGGCGACCGACGCGCTGGCTCGGCGCCGTTTCCTGGGCCGGCTGCGCGGTCGCTCCACCGGGCGGCCTATCTGGCGGCAGCCGATCGCCGTGGCGGCCCTGGTCATCCTCGGCGGGTGGCTGCTGATGGCGCTGTTCGCGCCGGTCGTCGCGCCGTACGACCCGTTGGCACAGAGCCCGGACGCGTACGCCCCGCCGTCGGGCACGCACTGGTTCGGCACCGACTCCCTCGGCCGGGACGTGTTCAGCCGGGTGATCCACGGCTCCCGCCTGTCGATCCCGCTCGCGCTCGCCATCGTCTCGCTCGCCCTGCTGATCGGCGGTCTGCTCGGCCTGGTCGCCGGCTACGTGGGACGGTTCGTCGACGAGGCGCTGATGCGCCTGACGGACCTGGTCTTCGCGTTCCCGCAGATCATCCTGGCGATGGCGGTGACCGCCGCGTTCGGGCCCAGCACCCGCAACGCCGTCCTCGCGCTGGTCATCGTCTCCTGGCCCGTCTACGCCCGGGTCATCCGCAGCGCCGTGCTGACCATGCGCGGCGAGGACTACCTCAGCGCCGCCCGGCTGCTCGGCATCGGGCCGGTCCGCGCGCTGCGCCGCGACGTCCTGCCCAACAGCGTGGGGCCGGCGATCGTGCTGGCCACCCTGGAGCTCGGCAACGCCGTGCTGCTGCTGTCCGCGCTGTCCTTCCTCGGCCTCGGCCCCCGCCCGCCGGCGGCCGAGTGGGGCTCGATGGTGGCGCTCGGCTCGCAGGACCTCTCCATGTGGTGGGTCAGCGTGTTCCCCGGCCTGGCCATCCTCACCGTGGTGATGGCCTTCAACGTGCTCGGCGACGCGCTGCGCGACCGGATCGACCCCCGCTACGCGAAGGGACGTTGAGAATGCGACCGCTGCTCGAAGTCGACTCCCTGGCCGTCACCCTGCCCGGCCCCACGGGGCCGCTGCCGATCCTGCACGACGTGTCGTTCACCGTCGGTGAGGGCGAAATGGTCGGCATCGCGGGGGAGAGCGGGTGCGGCAAGAGCCTCACCGCGCAGACCCTGCTCGGGCTGCTGCCCGCCGGTGCCAAGGTCACCGGGTCGGCCCGGTTCGACGGGACCGAACTGCTCAGCCTGGACACCAGGCGCTGGCAGAAGGTGCGCGGCGCCGGCATCGCGATGGTCTTCCAGGACCCCACCGCGGCGCTGCACCCGATGCTCACGGTGGGCCGGCAACTGACCGAACACATGCAGGTCCACCTGGGCCTGGACCGGCGGGCGGCGGACCGGCGGGCGGTGGAACTGCTCGACCAGGTCCGCATCCCCGACCCGCAGCGGGCGGTGCGGGCGTACCCGCACCAGTTCTCCGGCGGCATGCGGCAGCGGGCGGCCATCGCAATCGCCCTCGCCGCCCGCCCCCGGCTGCTGATCGCCGACGAGCCGACCACCGCGCTCGACGTGACGGTGCAGGCCGGCATCCTCGCGCTGCTGGACCAGTTGCGCGCCGAGACCGGGCTGGCCGTCGCCTTCATCACCCACGACCTCGGGGTGCTCAGTGCGCTCACCACCCGCGGGTACGTCTTCTACGCCGGGCGCGTGGTGGAGACCGGCCCCACCGGAGCGCTGCTCACCGCGCCGCGCCACCCGTACACGGCCGCGCTGCTCGGCGCCCGCCCGCACGGCACCCAGGCCGTCGGCACGCTGCGTCCCATCCCGGGCGGGCCGCCGACGCCGGGGCAGGCGCCGCCCGGATGTCCGTTCCAACCCCGGTGCGGGTACGCCGAGCCGTCCTGCGGCACCGCGCCTCCCCCGCTGTCCCCCGCCGGCACCGACCGGTCGGTGGCCTGCGTGGTCCGTCCGCACCTGGAGGTGGCGGCATGAACGAGCCGGTCGGGTCGGGCAACCTGCTCGAGATCAGCGACGTCGAGGTGGAGTACAAGCCGCGCGGCCGGGGGCCGGTCCGGGCCGTGGCCGGGGTGAGCCTGGAGGTGGCGCCCGGCCAGATCGTCGGCCTGGTCGGCGAGTCCGGCTGCGGCAAGTCGTCGCTGGCCCGGGTGGCGGTCGGGCTGGCCGCGCCGAGCGCCGGGACGATCCGGTTCGCCGGCCGCCCGATCACCCCGCTCGGCTGGCGGCGCCGGCCGGTGCCGGAGGTCGGGCTCCAGATGGTCTTCCAGAATCCGTACGCGTCGCTGAACCCCCGGCGCACCATCGGCGCCCAGCTCCTCGACGGGGTGCCGGACACGGTGACCGGCGCCGCCCGCCGGGCGAGGGTCGCCGACCTGCTGGACCGGGTCGGCATGCCGGCCGGGGCCGCAGAGCGGTACCCGCACCAGTTCTCCGGCGGCCAGCGGCAGCGGCTCGCCATCGCCCGGGCGCTGGCGCCGGAACCCCGGATGATCATCGCGGACGAGCCGGTCACCGCGCTGGACGCGTCGTCGCAGGCGCAGGTGGTCAACCTGCTCGTCGGGCTGGTCCGGGACCTGGACATGGGCATGCTGTTCATCTCGCACGACCTCTCCCTGGTACACGAGATCGCCGACGTCACGGCGGTGATGTACCTGGGCCGGATCGTCGAGACCGCGCCCACCCGTCAGTTGTGGTCCTCGCCCCGGCACCCGTACAGCCGGGCGTTGATCGACGCGGTGCCGCAGATCGCACTCTCCCCGCAGCTGCCCAGGACGCTCGCCGGGGAGGTGCCCGACCCGGCACACGCGCCGGTCGGGTGCCGCTTCCGGCCGCGTTGCCCGCACGCCTTCGGGCCGTGCGGCGAGCAGCCGCCCACGCTCGACCTCGGCGGCCGCACCGCCGCCTGCTGGCTCAACGACCCCACGGTGGCGCAGACCACCGTGCCCGCCGCGTAGAGGACACCGCATGCACATCCCCACCGAACAGGTCCTGGTCAACCTCGCGCTCTACGACGGCGTCCGGGACGACGTCCAACGCGACAGCGGCATCTGGATCGGCGCCGACGGCACGATCCGCGCGGTCGGGCCGGTCGACGACGTCCTCACCGAGGCGGGCGGCGTCCGGGTGGTCGACCTGCACGGCGACCACGTCATGCCGGGCCTGACCAACATGCACGTGCACCTGTCGCTCGGCCTGCCCGGCCACTTCGGCGACGAGGTGCACCGGTCGAACCTCGCCGAGCTGGTGCTGCTGATGGCCGACTCGGCGCGCCGGACCCTGCACTCCGGCGTCACCACCGCCCGGCTCGTCGGCGAGAGCCGGTACGCCGACTTCGCCCTGCGCAAGGGGATCGAACGCGGCGCGGTGGACGGCCCGCGGATCTTCACCGCCGGGCACGCCCTCTGCTGCACCGGGGGACACGGCTGGGAGGCCGACGCGCTGGAGGCCGACGGGGCGGACGGGTTCCGCCGGCTCACCCGGCAGCAGATCCGGGCCGGCGCCGACCTGATCAAGGTGTGCATCTCCGGTGGGATCGCCGGCGAGTTCGAGTCGATCGACACCCCCCAACTGCTCGACGACGAGCTGGCGGCGGTGATCCGGGTGGCGCACGACTGGGGGCGCAAGGTCACCGCGCACGCCGGCCCGGCCGAGTCGGTGCGCCGCGCCGTGGAACTCGGGCTGGACTGCGTCGAGCACGGCTACGAACTGACCGACGAGGTGACCCGGCTGATGGCCGAACGCGACGTCTGGTACGTCCCGACCATCGTGGTCAGCCGCTGCGAGCAGTTCTTCCGCGACTCCGGCGTGCCGGGCTGGCTGATGGACCGCGCCCTGGCCGCCGGGCCCCGGCACTGGGAGAGCCTCCAGCACGCCATCCGCAACGGGGTGCCGATCGCGCTGGGCAGCGACATGCCGCCGCACGCCGGCTACGACGAGACGACCGCGACCGTGCGTGAGCTGGAGTTCATGGTGGACGCCGGGATGCCCGTCGCCGACGCCCTGAAGTCCGCCACCATCCGCCCCGCGCAGTGGCTGGGCCAGGCCGACACGCTCGGCAGCGTCGAGGTGGGCAAGCACGCGGACCTGCTGGTCCTGCGCGACGATCCCACCCGCTCGGTGTCCGCGCTGCGCACCCTGCACACGGTGCTCAAGGGTGGCGTCTCCTACCGCGACGACCACGGCCGCCTCGGCGTCGCCCGATGACGACGATCACCGAGGTCGCCGACCGGTACCTCGACGTGCTCGCCGGGCTGGATCCGGAGGCCGCCGAGGCGGCGGGGCGTACGCCCGACTCGCACTTCGCGGACCTCTCCCCCGACGGCTTCGCCGCCCGCGCGGAACTGGCGCGCAGCACCGCCACGGCGGCGGACGGCGCCGGTGTCGACGGCACGGCCCAGCGGGCCCTCGCCGGCGCGCTGATCGACCGGCTGGCCAGCGAGGTCGACCTCTACGACGCGGGCTTCACCACCCGGCTGCTCGCCCCGCTGGCGACGCCGGTGCACCTGGTCCGGCAGGTCTTCGACAACCTGCCCCGCAACATCGCGCAGGACTGGGCGGTCGTCGCCGCGCACCTGCGCCGGGTGCCCACGGCCCTCGGCCAGTACGCCGAGACGCTGCGCTGGTCGGCCCGGCGGGGGCACCTGGTCGCCCGCCGGCAGGTGCTGGCGGTCGCCGACCAGTGCACCGCCTGGGTCACCTCCGACGACTTCTACGGCCGGCTGGTGGCCGGGTGTCCGGACGGGCCGCTGGCCGGGGAGCTGGCCGCCGGGGCCCGCTCGGCCGCCGCCGCGACGGCGGACTTCGCCGCGTTCCTGCGTACCGAGCTGGCGCCACGGGCCACCGACGTCGACGGCGTCGGCCGCGACCTGTACGCCGTCACCGCGCGCAGCTTCCTCGGCGCGACCGTCGACCTGGACGAGCTGTACGCGTACGGCTGGGAGGAGCTGGCCCGGACCGCCGCCGAGCAGCGCGCGGTCGCCGCCGAGCTCGGGTACCCGGACGTGGCGGGCGCACGGGCCGGGCTGGACGCCGACCCCGCCGGTCGGGTGCCGGTCGGGCCCGACCTGGAGGAGTGGCTGCGGGAGCGCACCGAGCGGCTCACCGACGCCCTGGACGGCGCGCACTTCGACATCCCGGCCGCCACCCGCCGGGTGGTGTGCCGGATCAGCCCCGCCGCCTCCGGGGTCATGTACTACACCCCGCCCGACGCCGGGTTGACGCGCCCGGGCGGGATCTGGTGGTCGACGCCCCCCGGCGAGTCGACGGTGCCGGTGTGGCGGCACGTCGGGACGCTCTGCCACGAGGGGCTGCCCGGGCACCACCTCCAGCACGCGATCACCCTCACCACCGTCGACCTGCACCCGTGGCAGCGGTCGCTGTGCCAGGTGCACGGGTACGCCGAGGGCTGGGCGCACTACGCCGAACGCCTCGCCGACGAGCTCGGCCTCTACGCCGGTCCCGCCGAGCGGCTCGGGATGCTCGACGGGCAGATGTGGCGCGCCGCCCGGGTGGTCATCGACCTCGGCCTGCACCTGGACGTGCCGATCCCGGCCGGGACCGGCTTCACCGACGCGCGCCGGTGGACCCCCGAGCTGGCCGTGGACTTCCTGGTCCGCGTCGCCGGGCTGGACCCGGCGACCGCGCGGTTCGAGGTCGACCGGTACCTCGGCTGGCCGGCGCAGGCGTTGGCCTTCAAGGCCGGGGCGCGGCTCTGGCAGCAGGCCCGCCGGGAGGTCGAACGGCGTGAGGGCGCCGGGTTCGACCGCAAGCGGTTCCACCAGCGGGCCCTGCGGCTCGGGCCGATGGGGCTCGATCCGCTGCGCGCCCGCCTCGCCGAGCTCTCCTGATCCACCCCCGACACCCCCGTCCGCCCCGACCGGAAGCGAGCCCCGATGACCGTTGACGATCTGACCGCCGCCATCACCGACATGTACCGGTCGTTGGGCGACCGGGCGGCGTTCGACGCCCGGCTGCACCCCGAACTGACGATCTGGGAGTCCGACGCACCCGACCTGCTGGACGGTCTGGCCGCCCTGGACGACCTGCGGGACCGCCGGGCGGCGGCCCGGGGACCGGCCGCGCCCCCGACCTCGGTCGCCCCCGAGCAGTTCCGGGCCGAGGCGTGGGAGGACACGGGCCTGGTCCGCTACGTCCTGCGGGCCCGGTACGCGACCGGGCAGCCGGACGACTGTTTCCGGGTGACGGACGTGCTGCGCCGCGACGAGCGGGGCTGGCGGATCGTGCACCACCACGCTGAGGCCCTCCGATGAGCGCCGAGGAACCGGTCACCGACCTGTACGACCTGCGGGTCGTGGTGGAACGGATCGAGGGCCGCTCCGTCTGCGGCCTCCAGCCGGGCGACCACATCGACCTGACCGAGTCGAGCCGGCTCACCATCCCCACCGGCCGGCACTTCTGCCTCTACGCCCTCGCGGCGTGCCTGCCGCTGCTGCCGGCCAAGCAACGTCCGTTGCCGCCGGAGGACTGGCTGGCCCGGGACTGCCACGTGGCCTGCCCGGATCCGGACGAGCGGGTCATCCTGCGGATCGAGCGGACCGCCCGGCGACAGATCCCGACTGGAGAACTCACGTGAGCACCGACGAAGGACGCCGGCTGGTCGGCATCGGACTCCAGTCCGACAAGAGCGCCGACGAGTACGCCGCGCTGGCCGAGCTCGCCGAAGGGCACGGCTTCGACGTGCTGTCGGTCTTCGGTGACCTGATGTACCAGCCGCCGTTCTTCCCGCTGCTGGTGGCCGCGCGGCACACCCGACGGATCCGGCTCGGGTCGGCCTGCCTCAACCCGTTCACCATGCACCCGGTGGAGATCGCCGGGCAGGTCGCGGCGCTGGACCTGGCGTCGAACGGGCGGGCCTACCTCGGGCTGGCCCGGGGCACCTGGCTGGATCAGATCGCGGTGCCGCAGGCCCGGCCGCTGCGGCGGATCACCGAGACCGTCGACGTGGTCCGGCTGCTGTTGTCCCGCGACGAGGGGGGCTTCCAGGGCCGGGAGTTCACCGTGGCGCCCGGTACCGCCCTGCGCTACGCCCCGGTCCGCGCCGACGTGCCCGTCCTGGTGGGGACGTGGGGTCAGCAGACCGCCCGGACGGCCGCCGCGTTCGCCTCGGAGATCAAGGTTGGCGGTTCGGCCAACCCGGCGATGGCCAAGACGATGCGGGCCTGGCTGGACGACGCCGCGCCCGCCGGTCGGGCCGGTGACCAGGTCGGCGTGGTGCTCGGCGCCGTGACCGTGGTGGACGAGGACGGCGCGCTGGCCCGTCGGGTGGCCCGTACGGAGGTGGCCATGTACCTCGCCGTGGTCGCCGCCCTCGACCCGAACGTCGACATCGATCCGGAGCTGCTGTCGCGGATCCAGCAGCACGTCGCCCGCCAGGAACACGACCTCGCCGGCGCGCTGATCGGCGGGGACCTGCTCGACCTGTTCGCCTTCTCCGGCACCCCGGAACACGTCGCGGCGCAGGCCGCGGCGGTGTTCGATGCCGGGGCCACCCGGGTGGAGTTCGGCACCCCGCACGGTCTGACCCCGGCGGGCGGTGTCGACCTGCTCGGCCGCCGGGTGCTGCCGCTGCTGCGGGGCTGACGCCGTGGCGGGGGTGGGCATCGACCGGCCCGCCCCCGCCACGGTCTTCTCCGTTCCCCGCCAGCGCGATGGGACGGGACCACGGTCGGCCGCCGTCGACTGTGTGACGTGTCAGCCATTCACCGCTGTTGAACAATGTTGATCTATATGCCCTACCGCCACCTTTACTCATCGCAGAAATAGCGGAAACCTCCCCTTTCGGATTCAGGCACGGCCCGCAACCGAGGCGTGACGCATTGCCTTCTGTCGTTGCGCAATGGTCGCCGCACGCGCTGTCGCGCCGTCGGGACTGAAGGAGGCAGCGGACGTGGCTCTCGAGTTCCGATTGACGCTGGCGGGCAATATCCCCTTGGAGCAGATGGCTGAGCTCGCCGCTCCCGAGGCCACCGAGAAGCCGACGCTCCCCGATCAGTCACGACTTCTCAGCGTCGACCTCTACGAGCAGTGCGGGTACGCGGTCAGCATCACCGCCGGCAGCCACGGCTACTACGACGCCGAGAACAACGACGGCTCCCGCTGGGAGTGGGAACCAGACACCTACGTCAACATCGGCTTCCCCGCTCGCGTTACATCGCGAGTCGTACACCCGCGGTGGCGTGCGACCTCGACTGTCGCACGCCACCGTCGATCGTTTGACCTAGCGGGGTGCCAACCGCCAGGCGCGGGTAATCTCTTGCTCGATGCGGTTGCCGTTGGTGTCCCAGGCCTCCACTCGCACCGAGGCGTACCCGGTCGGGGTGTCGCCGGCGGCCGTCGAGTCCAGGATCGCCTGGAAGTTACCGGCCCCCGGCGTGACCTTTGTCGGTCGTTCCTGCCAGGTAACCCCGTCGTCGTACGAGATCGACACCTTGGCTCCGGCGACGGTGCCTCCGACGTACCCGGCCTGGTGCCGCACGTGCAGCTTCAGGGTGGCCGGACCGTTGCGATCACTCGGCAGCACGGCGGTGTTGGTCCGGTCGAGCTGCGTGTCGTAGTCCACCACCAGCATCGGCACCAACGCGGGTGCACTCGGGCGTGCCGTCCGCACCGTCCAGTTCGTCACGGTCTTGGTGGAGGTCTGCCACCACGGCGCGTTGCGAGTGGTGGTCAGCTCCAACCGCGCCGTCGACTCGCCGGGCGGCAGGCTGCTCAGCTTCACCATCGGGCGGGACGCCTGACCGATGTATTTCCCGTCGAGGTAGAACTTGATCGGCGAGGTATCGGTGCTGCCGCCGTTGCCGTAGTGTTCCGCGCTGCTGCTGTCCGACCACTCCGGAAGCTGGAGTGTGATGACGTCCCCGGTCCGGGTCACCGGGTAGCCAGGGTTACGCGGACCCGCCGGGTCGAGCACGGTGGGGTGGTTCGGGCCGCGGAACCACTCGTGCTTGACGTGTTTGACGCCCGGGTAGATGACGTCGCGCTCCTGCAGCGTGCCCCCGGAGGGATACTGAGCGTTGACGGCCTGCCGGTACAGCGAGTCCGTCCCGGCGGTCACGTAC
Organism: Micromonospora sp. NPDC047465; assembly: GCF_040643125.1. Taxonomy (NCBI): domain Bacteria; kingdom Bacillati; phylum Actinomycetota; class Actinomycetes; order Micromonosporales; family Micromonosporaceae; genus Micromonospora; species Micromonospora sp. NPDC047465. The sequence continues at coordinate 34,598 of NZ_JBEYTP010000042.1, read as the reverse complement.
TCGGTGCGCTGCTGCGCGGCTTTGACGGTCGACAGCTGCGACGCCGCGAACAGCAGGTAAGGCCGCCACAGTGCCCGGTACTCACCCAGCGACCCGCCCGGTTCGCCATGGAACGCGTTGTCCACGGTGACGAGGTCATCGGTGTGCACAGTCTCATCGACGCCGTCCGGAAGCGCACCGGATCGGATCAGGGCCAGGTCGTACAGGTACGGCGACCAGGACGTGCCCGACACCCGCACCGAAACCTTTCCGGTCGCGAGCTGGTCACGGAGCTGCTGGCCCGCCTCGCCGCTGATCGCCATGGACGGGATCTGCGCGTTGGTACCTACCGACCCGAAGAAGTATCCGCTGGTGTCGTGCATGATCACCAGGGCCTTCGCTCCGTGCGCACGCGCGGTCGCCTCGATCGTCGAGTACGCCGTAGCCGACCGCCGCACCAGCACCGCCTTGCCCATGGTGTCCAGGCCTGTGTAATCGGCCTCGGCGCCTTGGCCGGCGTACACCAGGTCGAGGTCCATCGACGTGTCGATCTTTGGCGTACCGGCCAGCGGCTGGATGTACACGTCCTCAGCCCGTGGCGACACCACCTTCAGCTCCAGCGGTGCCGCTGCCAGCCGGACCTGCTGGACGAACTCCAGAGGCTTCACCTCGGCAGGCCCGGACTTCAACACGTACGTCGGTGTCCACTTCCCGATCCACTGCGGCGCAAAGTTCTCGGTCGAGCGCGGCCCGCCGTACCCGATCACCGTCTTCGCCATCTGATCCACCGGCGACGCCTCGGGATGATCCGGGGTGCCGACCGAGATCGCCTTGGCCTGCCGTGCGTCGAAGGTCAGCGCGATGTCCTCGGTGAGACGCACCGTCGGGGACCCGATCATCGTCCTGTTCAGCATGTACCTGTTGGCGCCGTCCATCGTCTGGATCGCGCCGACGATGTAGTACGTACCCGGCGTAAACCGCCCGCTTGCAACGCCGTTCTCGAAGCGCAGCTCCTTCCAGGGCTGTGCCGGGTCGTTGGCGTTGAGGACGTAGACGACGCTGGCGCGGGTCGCCGGGCGGCCGTCCCGCATGATCCCGGTGAGTGTCAGGCCGGCCATCGGTGGTTCCACGGTGAACCCGACCGGAACGCGGACATTGGCAGCTCCGCCCTGCGCCTTCAAGTAGCCGCCGTAGACACCCTTCGGCAGGTTCCGGACGTCCAGGCTCACGGTCGCCGTAGCGGTGCCGTCGCCAGGGATCGTCAGGGTGGCCGGACTGACCGACAGCGCCGCGCCGGGTGCCGCGGTGCCGTCCTTGTGCCTGACATCCAGCGCCAGGTCGAGAGTGACGGCCGCATTGCTGCGGTTGGTGAAGGTCACCGGTTTGGCAGTGACCGGAGTGTTGTCCTGGGGGTAGGCGAAGAAGCCCACATTCAACGGTTCCGGCGTCGCCAGGACGGGCGCGTTGATCGCTGCCGGGACGTCGATCAGGCCACCGCCTTGCTCGTAGACGCTCGCGTCCGGGCTGGGGCGTCCGGTGGCGATCAGCTCGGCCTTGACCTGCTTCGCGGTCAGCTCTGGGTTGTGCTGCATCGCGATGGCGACGGCTCCCGAGACGTGCGGGGTGGCCATCGAGGTGCCGCTCGCGGAGGTGTACAGGGTGTTCACGGGCGTCCCCATGGCCGTCCCAGCGGCGCGCGCCGCCACGATCCCGACACCTGGTGCGGTGACATCCGGTTTGATCGCATAGTCGCCCAACCGCGGACCGCGGCCGGAGAAGTAGGCCATCTTGCCTTGCTTGTCGACGGCGCCGACGGTGAGCGCCGCGTCGGCGGAACCCGGCGACGCGATGCTGCCCGCGCCCTGCTGACCGTTGTTGCCGGCGGCAACCACGAACAGCGTGTGCGGATGGCTTGCGCTCAGCTGGTTGATCGCCATCGACTCCGGCGAGGTGCCATTGTCACCGGCGTTGCTGCCGATGCTCATGCTCACCACGTCGGCCAGCGGTGCGGCCCATTCCATCGCCCGGATCGTCGCCGAGGTCGGGCAACTGCCCGACGCTGTGCAGATCTTGCCGATCAGCAGGTCGGCTCCCGGAGCTACCCCTTTGTACTTGCCGTTCGATCCGGCACCCGTACCGGCGATGGTGCTGGCCACGTGGGTACCGTGACCGTGCTGGTCGGTGATGCTAGCTTCGCCGGTGAAGATCCGTGTTCCGGCGATCTGCCCGGCCAGGTCCGGATGGCTGAGATCGACGCCGGTATCCAGCACCGCCACGGTCTCGCCGGTTCCGTCGAAGCCCTGCGACCACCCCGCGGGTGCGCCGATCATCGGCACGCTCGTGTCGAGGCTGACTTCGGCGATCTCATCCAGCCAGACCTTTCCGGGGTTGGTCAGCGTCCTCGCGGTACCGCCGGCGGCGGGCGCGATCGTCGACCACCAGCCGCCGTCGGGCTTCACCGTGGCGGCGTACCCGTTGATGCTCGACAGGCGGGTGGTCACCGCCAGGCCCTTGGTGCTCGCCGCAGCGACGCGCGCCGGCGTGTCGGTCACGATCACCGAGACGCCGTCGGTGTAGCCGTAGTCGGCCAGCTTGGTGACGTTGAACAACTCCCGGTCCAACCGATCCGGAATCAGTATCGCCGCGTCGGACGGGATGACGTAGAGGTCGTCGCCCTTGTCGAGCACCTCGAACTGGGGCTCCTGCCCGGAGGGACGCGGGGCCGGCTCGACGACGGCGACATGTCGTCCGTCCTCGGCCGGTTCCAGCCGTACCTGGTCACCGGTGATGAGGGTGATCGGGTCTGGACTGGCGGAGCCGCTAGGCAGCGCGGACACCACCACGCCGGCCGGTGTGGCTCGGGGATCGTCGGCACCAGCGCCGGGGGACGCGGCACCGGTGAGCAGCGTCACTACCAGCGCGGGTGCCGCCAGCAGCGACAGTGGTCGGCCGAGGCGGGATCGTCCGCCCAGCGGAGCAGGTCGTGGGGTCATCGACACTCCTTGGTTGCCGCCGGCAGGGCCGGTCACAGTGGTTCGTAGTGCTTCCCGCCGGCGTCGCCGGCCTGGTCTTCGTCGCGGCGTCGAGCCGACTGCCCGTCATCGGGGTCGGGCGGCGGAGTGCGGGCAGGGCTGCTCCGATCAGCCGGCGAGCCGGCTGACGCCCTTTCGGCCTCCTGCGCTTCAGGCGGATCGTTGGCCATACCGGCAAGCATCGCGAGCGAAGTGGTCGCTAGCGACCGTGCAGACTACGTGGAATTCATCCCGCACCGACCGAGTCCTCGCCGTCCGCGCGATGAAGCCCGGCCTCGACCGCAGCGAGGGCTAGGGCGGTCCGCGACGTCACGCCGAGCTTGCGCATCGCGGATTTGACATGACCTTCCACGGTGCGGGGCGACAGGAACAGCGTCTCGGCGGCCTGCCGATTCGTCATGCCGCGGACGACCAGACCCACCACGTCGAGCTCGCGCGGGGACAGCCGGTCGCCGTATCCGCGGCGCCCGCCGCGCCACGTGCGAGCAACCTCTCCGCCGTGCTCCCGCACCACGTGGGCCACCCGATCCGCGTCCCACCGGGCGCCCAGGTCGTGCAGCCGCTGCTGGGTGTCGGCGAGCAGCTCCAGCGCGCCAGCGCTCTCGCCGGCGGCCAGCAGCGCCCGGCCCTGCCGCTCCCTGCTGAGCAGCTCGTCATAGGGCCGCGGCAGCGCCGCCCACAGCCGGGCCGCGTCCGCGAACAGGCCGGCGGCCCGGCGTGGGTCGTCCGCGGCCCGGGCCACGAGGGCCTGACACGTCACGAGCGCGGCCGCCGGTGCCGGAAAGTTTCGATCGGCGACCTCGTGCGCAAATGTGGCGACGAAGTCATCGACGTCGTTTCCCGCGGCCATGCCGAGCAGCGCGTCCACGTGGACCGGCGCGATGTCGGTGATCCACAGCCACACACCCTTGTGCGCGATCAGGTGCACCACTGGTCCGGTGATCGAGAGCGCCTCGGCCGGGTTGCCGTCGGCCAGGTGCAACCGAGCTAGCGCCGCCGGCACGGCCACCGCTTCCGGCTCCATGACACCGAGCCGAGTCTGCTCCGCGGCGACCTCGTGCAACTCACGCCGGGCCGCGAAACGTCCGCCGGCGGCCAGCTGCAGCAGACCGCGAACCTGCCGCGCATGGAGCCTGCTTTCTGCGTCGCTGTCCTCGCGCCCAGCCAGCTCCGCCACCCTGGCGTCAAGCCCGGACCAGTTCCCCACGTACCAGTCGATCCGAGCCTGCACAGCCAGGGCGAGGTAGGTGAGTCGCGACGAGTCGGCGGCCTCGAGGTGTCGGCGGCACAAGGCTAACTGCTCGCGCGCGCCGTCGAACCGGCCCCACGCCAGCATCGCCCAGACCGCGTTGACCCGGGTGCTCGCGATCTCACGTTCGCCCGCCCGGGTCGGCGCCGAGTCTGGGAGGTGCCTCAGCGCCTCCCAGCCCGCCTCCTCGCCGAGCAGGAGCAGCGCGGTCATGCGCATGTCCAGGAACGCCCGCCGGTCCTTCGTCGCGACCTGATCGAGCAACTCGCCGGCGCGGTCCAACCAGTGTCGGTGCCGGCTCACCGGCCAGTCCGGGATCAGCGGAAGCACCATGTTGGCCATCGCCCGGATCGCCAGATCCGGGCGATGGCCAAGATCGGGAACGGCCGCCTCCCACTGCTCGAACGAGGCGGACCGCTCGCCGACCGCCCACAGCATGCGGCCCAGCAGCAACCGCAGCTCGCCCCGGTCAGACCGGGCGATCTCACCCGACTCCAGAACCCGGCGAAGGACATCGACCACGTGCTCGGCGAGATCGCCGAGAGCGGCCGCACCGAAGAAGGCAGCCTGACCCAACTGACGGGCCAGCCGGACCCGCCGACCGATCGGATGCTCGGCGGCGTTCATCACCTGCAGGAGCGTCTCGACAGCGGTTCGATCGTCGCCGGACTCCAGGGCCAGCTCGGCGCTCGCCTCGGCGTACCCACACCACTGATCGTCGTCCCCGGCCTCGCGGAAGTGGTGGGCGAGCCGCGCCACCGGCGGGTGGTCTTTTCGCCGCAGCGCCCGCGCGGCCCGCTCGTGCATCCGGCGCCGCTCCGAGACCGGCATCGCGCCGCTGATCGCCTGCGCGTCCAGCACGTGCCTGAAGGTGAATCGGCCAGTCGAACGCTCGCGCAGCAGGCCGGAGGCCAACGCCCGGGCCACACCGCTGCGGGCGGCCGGCTCGTCGAGGTCGGCGACCGTGGCCAGCAGCGGCTCGTCGGCCGGGTCCATCAGGATGCTGGCCGCCTCGAGCAGTCGCTGGGTGTCCCGGTCGAGTCGGTGGACCCGCTCCAGGACCGATTCGCGCACGGATGCCGGCACGTCGAGCTCGGTGAGGACCCGGCGAGTCCAGTGGCCATCTTCCCGGGTGATGTCGTCCCGGTCCTCCAGCAGCAGTAGGTACTCCTCGACGACAAGCGGGATGCCGTCGGTCGCGCCGTACAAGAACTCGGCGAACTGCTCGGACACCTGGTCGGTGGCATACATCGAAGCCACCAGCTGCCGGATCTGCTCGATGCCCAGCGGCTGCAGGCCGATGCGGAGGCGGGACATACCGGCCGGCGTGCGCGCAGTCAGCCGGGGCAGCAGCGAACCCGCCGGTACGTCCCACGGACGGAAGGACACCACGATCGACAGATCACGCACGCCGGCGGGCTCGTCCGCGCACAACGTCAACAACCACTCCAGCGTGGCGGTGTCGGCCCAGTGGACGTCCTCGAGGACGAGAATCGTCACCCCGAGACGGTCGACGAGCTCGGACAACGCTCGAAACAGCACATGCCGGACCGCGGACGGGTCGTCCAGCGGCTCCGGCGCGGGCGGGAGATCTTGCGACCACTCCGGGAAGAGCGGCCGCAGAGCGCCGCCCAGCGCACTCATGCCATGGGTGTCCGGGTTCGGTGCCAGGCGCCGGATGCCGGCAACCACGGCACCCAGCGGGGCCGGCTCGGGCACCGGTGGACAGGTCGCGAGCAGCACACGGTTGGCAGGCGAAGGCGGGCCGTCGAGCGCCGCCAGGACCTCGCGCAGCAGGCGGGTCTTACCTATCCCTGCCTCGCCCTCCACCACCACGAGCGCCGAGCCACCCGCGAGGGCGCCTGTCACCTTGCTGAACGCGTCGTCGCGGCCGACCAGCGCGGGCGTCGTCGTCGAACGGCCCGCCGGCCGCCGACGTCGTTCGGTACTCGCCGTCACCTCGACCTCCGCAGCATTCCGCCTAAGGCACGATTCCGTCGACAGCGGTCAACGCCGACATCGTCAAGGCCGAAGCACTCGTGGCCCCTCAGCAGCGGCTCCGCCGTTCCCCCGCACGGTGCCCGACAGTCCCAACGCGGTCAAGCCCGCCGCCCAACCAGTGGCCACCTACCGGCTACTCACGGTCCCGTTCGCCCGCGTACTCGGAAGCCAAGATGCGTCACGTCCGGCTCCTCGTCGACTCCGACACGCTCCAAGCCGATCGGGTCGCCGCTCGACTCGTCGACAGGAGCGTCAACGACGCCACGCTCGGGGTCCCAGGACCAGCCCCGGACAGACCCGACCGGGATTGTGCGGCGAGTCGTCGGACTACGAGTCACCCGCCGGTGGGGACCGGCCCGGGTCTGTTCATCCGAGTGGCTACTGCCCGAAGGTGCAGCGCAGATTCGCATTGATCAGTTCGTTGAGCCGCTTGCGGAGATGCCCGAGGAGCGACGGGTCGGGTAGGGGCTCGGCGACCAGCAGCGTCCAGCGCAGCTGCGTGCCTTCTCTGCCGTCGGACTCCAGGTCGAAACGCACCTGGGCATCCGGCCGCTTCGGCCACAGGGATGACCAGATGACCAGGTGTGCGTGCTCGGCGCGCAGGACCTGCGGCGATTGTTCGTCGTCCAGCAGCCGCAGGCTGCATAGGACGCCGGCTACTCAGGATGAATGGCCCATCCCTCCGATCGCCTAACCAGGCCACCTGCCAGGTTGGCTATACAGCCATCCACACAGCCAAGCCCGCCCGCTGGCGCCGACGCTGCCCGACAACGACGGACGGGCTGACCAGGAGCGCCACCACCGGGCCAGCCATCCGCGATCTTCTTCTAATCCCCAGGCCGGTCGGTTGCCTGACGCATATGGGGACGCGAGCCCCGACGCTCAGGGTTTGGGCACTACCTGGACGATGCTGCCGCCGCTCGCCGTGTTGCCGCCGTCGACCACGGAGGTGACCAGGTTGTAGTAACCCACCCGGAACCACGGGGTCAGTTTTCAGGCGGAGCCGACAGCCGCAGATGTATGCGGTTGGGGGCGCGTCGGTCGCGCCGAGGCAGTGGGCGTCGGGCACCAACCTGCTCCCCCACCCAGGACTCCCGGCCTCTGTGGGGCAACGGCCTCTGCTGTGGCACGGTCAACGGTGGACCGTCGTTCCGCGGGCCTCCAGGCGGGTCAGGACATCGGGGTCGTCGAGGTGTGCCATCGAGACGTCGAGGGTGTGTAGCGCAGGCAGCGACTCCAGCGCCGCCGCTCCCGTGCATTTCCCGGTCAGTACCAGTTCCGACAGGGCCGGGTGGCCGGTCAGCGGGGTCAGATCCAACGGCCCTCGACGGTAGCCGTGACCGTCCAGGTCCAGGGACCGCAGGCTGGACAGTGCGTGAATGCCCTCCAGCGACGTCACGTTGTAGTCGTCGGACTCGCCACCGGTGTCGATGTCCAGGGTCTGCTCGATCAGCATGTAGATGTCGCTGCCGCCGTCGAACTGCAAGTGGGTGATCGCTGCAGCCTCGGCCGACGGCACCGCGACGGCATGTAACAGCTCTAGTGACGCCTTCAGGCGCGGGCCTGGACCTGGGTAGCCGTCCTCCGGGCCATCGGGGCCGGTCGACTCGATGAGCGCCTTGAGGTCGTCGGCAGCGATCGCGTCATCCAGCAGGGCGTCCAGGACGCCCAAGTGCAGGCCGAGGTCGGCGAAGATGAGGGTCATGATCCCGACCGTATCTTGTTACCGGCTTGGCTTGGGACGCGGAGCGGGTCGTCGTTCGAGTCAGGCGGGGCTGGTGACGGTTCGGAGGCGGCCGGTGCGGTGGGAGCGGACCAGCCGTCGGGTCAGGACGACGACCATGGCCCACTGCGCCATCGCGGCGGTGCACCCGATGACGTCGTCACCGTGGTGTCGCCACCCGCTACGGCAAACTCGCCGTCCGTTTCCAAGCCGTCCTGACCATCACCATCATCACCGAGTGACTCTTACCGACTTGTGAAACACGCCTGAGCCCGTGTTTCACAAGGCCTGGAGGTACTGGTTGATGGCCGCGATGGTCAGGGTGGCCTCGTAGCGCACGGCTAGTGCCTCGTCTTTGAACGTTGATCGTGTAATCCGTCGGTTCTGAGGGCTCGTCGGGCAGGCTGTCTCTCATCGTTTTAGGGTGGGAGGTGTTTGTCGGGGTGTTGGTAAGAACCGCGACACCAGGGGCCAAATAGTTGATCTTCACGTGTCGCCTGGGGTGGTCGGTGGTCGTTGAGCTGGTGTCCCGTTAGGCCCGTCCGTAGTTTGCGGGCGCGCTGACCGGCCGTATCCGCCACGTCCTCGCCGCTGACCGCACGCCGCGCGCGTACAGCGACTACCGGCCCGAGCTACGCCCTGACGACCTGCCCGACGGGGTGGTCTTGACGACCCTGGTTGATGCCTGGATCCTGGCAACGTCAGCCGACTCGTCAATGCGGTAGTGGATGTACGCCGTGACGGCAAGGCCGGAGGGAAGAGTGGCTTCGCCGGTGAGCTCGACCTGATGGCCACCCCACACGCCGATGAGGCCCTCTGCCGGAAGTACGGCCGCAAGGTCCACGCCGTTCCGTTCACCGCTGCCACGGACGACCAGGGCCGACTGGTCGAGTTCGCCATCCAGATGAACGCCCTCGGACCCGACCTGGGCACCGCGCGCACAACCTGGCACAAGGTCGACGGACAAACCAGCCCATTAAAGCCAAGAAACGTCGAACCGGCTGGCGACGTACTCGCCCTACTCAAGGCGCTAGAAAGCTAGCGTCGCAAAGACACATGCCGCCGGGGGCGTGCGGGTCGTCACTGCGGTAGGTAGGCCAGCCGGGGTCGGGTCGACGTTGCTGCCGACGATGGCGGCACGTGCGTGTTGCAGGGCCGCGATGAGCCGGTCGACGCCAATCTCGTTGAGATCAGTGCCTTCGCCCTCTGCCGCTGACTGGCGGGGCTCCACTCCCCCGTCGGTGGGCGGCCGGGGCCGGTCGCCCACCGACCACCGGGTACCGGGGCCCCGCCCGGTACGGGCTCCTGACTCCTTGAGTGCGGGAGCCGGTGCCAACGGGTCCGGCACTCAAGGGAGCCCGGGGGGCTCAGGCGACGATCGGCAGCCGTCGCGCGGTAGGGGGCACCTCGTTGATGCACGCCACCGGATGCCCGGCGGCGCGCTCGATCAGGGCCGGCGGCTCGTCCGCGCAGGCGTCGAGCGCCTGCCAGCAGCGGGTCCGGAACCGGCAGCCGCTCGGCGGGTTGACTGGGCTGGGCGGGTCGCCGCGGAGCAGGATCTGCTCGCGCTGGTGGTGTGGGTCGGGCACCGGTGCCGCCGAGAGCAACGCCTGGGTGTACGGGTGCGCCGGTCGATCGAAGATCTCCGCCACGGTGCCGGTTTCCACCACGTTGCCTAGGTACATCACGGCGACCCGGTGCGAGATGTGTCGCACCACGGACAGGTCGTGGGCGATGAAGACGTACGCGAGGCCGAGGTCGCGCTGCAGCCGGCGGAGCAGGTTGATCACCTGCGCCTGCACCGATACGTCTAGCGCCGACACCGGTTCGTCGCAGACCACGATCTCCGGTTGGAGCGCCAGGGCGCGGGCGATGCCGATGCGTTGCCGTTGGCCGCCGGAGAACTGGTGCGGGTATCGGTCGATGTGCTCGGGGTTGAGGCCGACGGTTTCCAGCAGCTCCTGGACTCGGCGGCGGCGCCGGTCGGCAGTGCCCAGCTCTCCGTGCACGGTGAAGGGCTCGGCGATGATCTGCCCAACGGTCATCCTCGGGTCGAGCGAGGAGTACGGGTCTTGGAAGACGACCTGGATGCGCCGGCGCAGGTCGCGTAGCTCCCGGCCGCGCAGCCCGGCGATGTCGGTTCCCCGGTAGCGGATCTGTCCGCCGGAGGGTTGTTCCAGCCGGGTGAGCAGCCTGGCGAGGGTGGATTTGCCGCATCCGGATTCGCCGACGACGCCGAGCGTCTCACCGGCGCGGAGTTGGAACGAGACGCCGTCGACCGCCTTGACGACCCCCACCGACCGGCGGATCAGGTTGCCCCGCCGGACAGGGAAGTACTTGGTCAGCCGCTCGACCTCCAGCAGCAGCTCGCCGGTCATGGCGTGCTCCGGCGGGGTCGGCCGATGACAAAGCCGAAGTTGTACGGGTGCACCGGGTGGTTGCGTGGGACGGAGAGCAGGATCCCGTCCCCGGGCGTGCGGTATTCCTCGATGACGGTCAGCTCGACTGGGGAGAGCAGTCGGCCGAGCAGTTCGCCCTCGGTGGTCGGGGTGAGCAGGCGGTCGACGCCGATCTCGGGGATCAGCATGCCGCCGTGCCTGGGGCGCAGGTCCCAGGCGACCTCGACGTCGGTGACTGGCCGGGGTGGTACCGGCTCGTCGAGCATGCCGAGGTGGGCCATCACCCGCCGCACGCCTTCGACGTTGCGGGCGAGCCAGTCGTCTTCGCTGCGGGCACCGAAGCCGAGGCCACCGACCTCCACACCGATGGCTGGCACCCCAGCGGCGGTGGCCGCGTCGAAGACCGAGTTCGGGAAGACCACGGCGGCGTCCTCGCCCTGGATGTAGGGCATGCCGAAGGCCACGGCCAGTTCCCGGCTGGCTGCCGACAGCGGGCCGGTCGCGTCGTAGAGCACGACTCCCCAGGTGGTGCCCCAGGGGCCGGGGTGGAAGTCCAGCAGGTGGGTGGAGCGCTTGACGATTTGCTCGACGAGGACCTGGCCGGTTCGTCCGGTGATCGACTCGGTGTCGCGCAGGATCGCCTTGTTCATGTTGACGAAGCCGACCTGCTGGATGTCGTTGGAGTACCGGGTGGCGGTGCGGAGCGCGTACGGGTTGGCTGCCGGTACCAGCACCAGGGTGCCGCGCAGTGTGGCGGGGTCGGTGTCGGCCAGCATCGCGCGTAGGACGGCGTGCGAGAACCACTCGTTGCCGTGCACCCCGGACAGCAGGGTGAGGGTCGGTCCGTCGGCGGTGCCTGTGATCACGTGTGCGTGGATGGCCAGTTCCGAGCCGTCCAGGTCGGTCAGGACGGGGAAGCGGAGCAGTCGGTTCTCTCCGGCCGGGGCACGCAGCGGCGTGCGAGGGGTCATGTCGTCATGGCCTTTCGTGGGTCGGCGTGGTGGTGGCGGGCTCCGGCGGGGGGTCGCCTGTCGGGGTGAGTCGCAGGCACGCGGCCCGGTGCCCGGCGGTCAGCGGGACGAGTTCTGGCACTGCCGTTGAGCAGTCCGGGGTGCGGAATGTGCAGCGCGGGGCGAACGCGCAGCCGGCCGGTAGGGCGGTCATCGCCGGTGGTGAGCCGGGGATCGCCCACAGTTCCTCGTCTGCGGGCCGGTCGAGGCGGGGCACTGAGTCCAGCAGCCCGCGGGTGTAGGGCATCGCGGGGTGGTCGAAAACGTCGGCGGCGGTTCCGACCTCGACCAGCCGGCCGGCGTACATCACTGCGATCCGGTCGGCGATCTCGGCCACGATGCCCAGGTCGTGCGTGATCATCAGGATCGCCGTGCCGGTCCGTTCCCGCACCGCCCGCAGCGCGGCGAGCACTTGGGCCTGCACGGTCACGTCCAGGGCGGTGGTGGGCTCGTCGGCGATGATGAGGTCGGGGTCGTTGGCGATCGCCATCGCGATCACGACTCGTTGGCGCATCCCGCCGGAGAACTGGTGTGGGTAGTCCCCGAGCCGGTTGCGGGCGTCGGGGATGCCTACCGTGTCCAGCAGTTCGATGGCCCGTTCCCGGGCTTCGTTCCGGGAGCAGGCCCGGTGGATGCGGACCGCCTCGGCGACCTGGTCGCCGATGGTGTGCACCGGGCTCAGCGAGGACATCGGGTCCTGGAACACCATGGCGATGCGGCTGCCGCGCAGCCGCCGGAACCGGGGCTCGGTGAGCCCGATGAGTTCCTGGCCGGCGAAGCAGATCGAACCGCTGACGGTGGCGGTGGGTGGGAGCAGTCCCATCATCGCCGCGGCGCTAACCGATTTGCCGGAGCCGGACTCGCCGACCAGGCCGACCACCTCGCCCCGGCGCAGGTCCAGGTCGAGGTGGCGCACTGCCGGCACGTCGCCGCCGTCTGCGGCGAACACCACCCGCAGGTCCCGCACGGAAAGCAGCACGTCCTCGCTGACCGCGTCGGTCCGCGCAACGGGCCGGGCTAGGTAGCGGCGGCGGCGCGGTCCCTTGGTCTGGGTCGGGTCGAGGGCGTCGCGCAGCCCGTCGCCGATGAAGTTGATGGACAGCGCGATGAGCAGGATGACCAGTCCTGGGAAGTAGAACAGCCAGGGCCGGGTGGCGACTGCGGACTGGGCGTTGGCCACCAGCAGGCCGAGCGAGGTGTCCGGGGGCTGGACCCCGAAGCCGATGAACGAGAGCGCGGTCTCGGCGAGGATCGCGGTGGCGACCAGGATGGTCACCGAGACGATGATCGGGCCGGCCACGTTGGGCAGGATGTGCCGCGCCATGATCCGCAGGTCGGAGGAGCCCAGCGCGCGGGCGGCCGAGACGAACTCCCGTTCCCGCAGGCCGAGCACGACGCCGCGGACCACCCGGGCGACGCTGGTCCACATCAGCGCGGCGAGCACGACCGCGATGAGCACCCAGCCGCCGCTGCTGCCGGCGAAGTTGTGTCCGAGCACGGCGGCGACCGCGATTGTCGGCACGGTGAGGAACAGGTCCACCAGCCGCATCAGCAGCGCGTCGACGGTGCCCCGGTAGTAGCCGGCGACGATGCCGATGACGGTGCCGACCACCGCCGCGCCGAGCGCCACGGTGAGCGCGATCAGTAGCGACTGCTGGGTGCCTCGCATTACCTGGGCGAGTAGGTCGTGGCCGAGCGAGTCGGTGCCGAGCGGGTGGATCGTCGACGGCGGCTGCGAGTTGTCGGGGGTGATCTCGTCGTGGCCGTAACGCCACAGCAGCGGGCCGACGAAGGCAAACAGCGCGACGAGGGCGAGCACCACCAGCGCGGCGGCGGCGAGCCGGTGCCGACGGAACCGGGCGAAGACGGCGCGCCACTGTCCGGGCGTGGCGGCGGTGGCGGGCACCGGTGGCGGGTCAGCGGACACGGCGGATCCTCGGATCGAGAGCGGCGTACAGGATGTCGGCGAACAGGTTGAACACGACCACCGCGACCGCCGCGACGAGCAGCCACGCCATCACGCCGTTGACGTCCCGCCCGTTGATGGACTCCAGCAGGTAGTCGCCCATGCCCCGCCACTGGAAGACGGTTTCGGTGACCACCGCTCCGGCGAAAACCGCGGTGAAGTCCAGAGCGATGACCGTTACCAGCGGGGTGAGCGCGGTACGCAGGGCGTACTTGCGCAGCACGGTACGCCGCCGCAGCCCTTTGGCGGTGGCCAGCTTGACGTAGTCGCTGCCGAGTACGTCCAGCATGGACGAGCGCTGGAACCGGCTCCACGCCGCGAAGTTGATCAGTACTAGGGTGATGGTCGGCAGGACCAGGTGACCGGCGAGGTCGGCGATCCGGCCGCCCAGGGTGGGCGGCGGGATCACTGAACTGTCGCCGACGGTGTAGATCAGGGTCTGACCGGCGAGCGTGTTCAGCTCGATGCCGCCCTGTTTGAGCAGCACTGCCAGCCAGAACGACGGCATCGCCAGGAACAGGAAGCCGGTCGAGGTGAACAGGTAGTCGAGCCAGGAGTACTGGCGGACCGCGCTGACGACCCCGACCAGGATCGCCAGCACGGCCGCGATCAGCATTGCGATGAGGACGAACCGCATCGTGATGCCCAGGCGCGAGCCGATTTCCATGCCGATGTCGGCGTTGCGGTCCACCGACGGGCCGAGGTCACCGTGGAGGACCCCGGTCAGCCAGTTCCAGTACCGCTGTAGCACGGGCTGGTCCAGCCCGAGCCGTGCCTCCTCGGCGGCGATCGTGTGCGGCGGTACCGGTGGTTGTCGTTCCCGCAGTTCGGCCAGCGGGTCACCGGACTTGGCGACGGCCAGGAATATCAGGAACGTCGACACGAACAGCACCGGTATGGCGACGAGCAGCCGCCGCAGGGCGAAGCCCACGATCTCCATGAGGAACCCTTCCCGCGCCCGCTGCCGGTTAGCCTTCGCCGCCGGTGATCTTCCGGAGCCGACCCCAGTGCCAGAAGGGGATCCGGAAGTCGACCTGGTCGGCCCAGCCGAAGAACTCGTTGCTGCGCAGCAGGTAGATGCAGTACCAGAAGAGCGGGATGACGCTGACGTCCCGCGCCCACACCTCCTGCAACCGCCGGTAGTGCGCGATCCGCTCGGCGCGGTCGGTGGTCGACCGGGCGGCGACGTAGCAGGCATCGGCGTCGGGGTTGGACAGCGCGAGGTGGTTGCGCTGCCCGTCGCTCTCCAGCCGGCTGGCGGTGATGTCCGGGTCGGGCATCATATTGCCGCCGCTGATGGTCAGGTCGAAGTCGCCCTCGCGACCGATCTGCCGCGCCCAGGTCTCCGAGTCCAAGCCGGCGAACTCTACGTGCACGCCGATTGCGGCGAGGTCCTCGGCGACGCTGCGGGCCAGCCCGCCGTGGCCGTCGAAGGTCGCCATGTAGTACATCCGCAGCGACAGCCGGCGCCCGTCCACCCCGCGCGGGTAGCCGGCCTCGTCGAGCAGCTTCTCGGCTGCTGCCGCGTCGTGTCCGACGGCGGTGACGTCGCGGGCCACGGCGAAGCTGCTGCCGGGGAAGAAGTTTGCCCACGGCTCCGACCAGCCGGGCTCCGCGAAGCGCTCCAGGCGGCTGCGGTCCACCGCGTGGGCGATCGCCAGCCGCAGCCGGCGGTCGGCCCACCGCTCCTGGCGGTAGTTGAAGCTCAGCAACGCCACGCCCGGCCCGCGCTCGCGGTACACCGTGGCGTGGGCGGAGCCCTCGGCCAGCGGCAGCCGCTTCATGGTCAGCACGTCTTGCGGGGCAAAGTGCGCCCGGCCGTCGGCGATCATGCGGACGCACTCGTCGAGGTCGGGTTCCACGACGATGGTGACCCGGTCCACGCCGGCCGGCGGCCCCCAGTACCCGTCCCAGGCCTCCAGCACGATCCGCCCGCCGGGCTCCATCTCGACGAACCGGAACGGCCCCGAGCCGACCGGCTTCTGGTTGTACGGGTTGGTCGCCCAGTCGGTGCCCTCATACAGGTGCTTGGGCAGGACGTGGGTGGCGGCGAAGTTGCCGAGCTGGGTGAGGAAGGCGGCGTTGGGCTGCGTCAGGTGGTACTCGAGCAGGTGGTCGTCGAGGACCTTGATGTCGGCGATGCCGTGCAGGAAGGATGCGGCGTGGTAGCCGTTGGCCAGCGCGGTGAGGTGGGTGTAGGCCACGTCGTGGGCGGTCACCGGCTGGCCGTCGTGCCAGCGGGCGTGACGGTTGAGGGTGAACCGCCAGCGCCGGGCGCCGTCCAGGCACTCCCAGTGCTCCGCCAGGTCCGGGTAGGACGCGGCCCCGCCGACCTCGGTGACGACGAGGCGGCTGAAGATGTTGTTGGCGACGAAGTAGCCGGCGCCCCCGACGACGTTGCGGTACGACTCGTTGATCTCGGTCGTGCCCTCGGGTACGACGACGATGTACTCGTCCAAGTCCTCTCCTCGGTGTGGTGGGGTGCCCGGGGATGCCCCGGGCCGGTGGGGAAGGTCGGTGCCCGGGGTGTCCGGGCGACTGGCGGCGGGTCAGGTCACGGGCCGGATCCGGCCCCAGTGCCAGAACGGCACCCGGAAGCCGACCTGGTCCGGCCAGCCGAAGAAGCTGTCGTTGCGCAGGTAGTAGGCCGCGTACCAGAACAGCGGCACCCAGTCGACGTTGCGGGCCCAAACCCGTTGCAGCTCCCGGTAGTGCTCGCCGCGCTGGGTTCGGTCGGTGGTGGCTCGGGCGGCGCCGTAGCAGGCGTCGGCCTCCGGGTCGGAGAGCCGGGCGTGGTTGCGCCCGCCGCCGGTCTCGAACCGGCTGGCGGTGATCTCCGGGTCGGGGACCATGTTGCCGCCGCTAATGGTCAGGTCGAAGTCGGCGTCCCGGCCGATCTGATGCGCCCAGGTCCGCGAGTCCAGGCCGACGACGTCGACCTCCAGCCCGACGGTCCGCAGGTCCTCGGCGACCGCGGCGGCGATGCCGGCGTGTCCGGTGAAGGTCTTCATGTACGCCAGCCGCAGTGCCGGCCGCCAACCGGCCGAGGTGATGCCGGCCGCGTCGAGCAGCCGGACCGCCTCCGCCGGATCGTGGGCCAGCGCGGTGGCGTCCTCGGCGAACGCCCAGTCCACACTGCGCGGCAGGTAGTGGGCGTACGGCTCGGACCAGCCGGGATCGGCGAGCGGGACCAGCCGTCGGCGGTCCACGGCATGCGCGATCCCGGCTCGGGCCCGCCGGTCGCGCCACCGGTCCTGGGTGTGGTTGAAGCTGAGCACGGCGATGCCGGGGCCACGCTTGCGCCAGACCGAGGCGGTCGTGCTCCCCTCGGCCAGGTGCAGCCGGGGGAAGGTGAGCACGTCCTGGACCATGTAGTGGGCCCGCCCGTCGGCGACCTTGCGGACCGCCTCGTCCAGGTCGGGTTCGATGTCGAGGATGACCCGGTCGATCTGGGGGCGGGGGCCCCAGTACCCGTCCCAGGCTTCCAGGACCACCCGCTCACCGGGCACGTGCTCGACGAACCGGAATGGCCCCGAGCCGACTGGCTGCTGGTTGTACGGGTTGGTGGCCCAGTCGGTGCCCTCGTACAGGTGCTTGGGCAGGATGTGGGCGAACACCAGGTTGCCCAGCTGGGCGAGGAACCCGGCGTTGGGTCGCCGCAGCACGTACCGCAGCTCGTGCGGGCCGAGGACCTCGATGTCCCGCACGTCGTGCAGGAACGACGCGGCGTGGTACCCGTGGGCCAGCGCGGTCAGGTGGGTGTACGCGACGTCCTCGGCGGTGACCGGTTCCCCGTCGTGCCAGCGGGCGTGCCGGTTGAGCTGGAACCGCAGGGTCCTGGCGTCGGGGGCGATCTCCCAGTGCTCGGCGAGATCCGGGTAGGCCGCCGGGGAACCGGTGTCGAAGACGACCAGCCGGCTGTAGATGTTGTTCGCCACGAAGTAGCCGGCAGAGCCGACGAAGTTGCGGTAGACCTCGTTGAATTCCACGGCCGGGGCCGGGACCTCCACGATGAAGTCCCGGCCGGGCCGGAGCTCAGCCGTCACTCTTGATTCCCCACTCTTGCGTGTTGTAGCTGGTGCCGAAGCGGGTCGGGTTGACCCGCACGTTGCCGAGGTCGCTGCGGTACGCGATCAGAGTCGGCGTCTGGTAGATCGGCAATGTCACGGCCTGCTCGCTGATCCGGGCGTCGGCCTTGTTCAGCAGATCGATCACCTGCTGCGGGTCCAGGGTGCGGGCGGCGTCGCTGAGCCAGCCGTCGATCTCCTGGTCTCGGTAGCCGGTGTGGGTACCCTTCGAGCCGAACACCGACTGGGCAGTGGCGGTCGGGATCACGTCCAGGTTGGTGCCGAAGACGATCAGGTCGAAATCACCGGTGTTGACCGTGGTGCCGAGGCTGTCGGTCTCCTGGAGTTGAAGCGTGATGCCGAGCTGCTTGAGCTGGTTCTGGACCAGCACCGAGGTGTCGAGCCGGACCTGGTTGCCCTTGCTGTAGCGCATCCGCAGCGGCGGCACCGGCTTGCCCTTGGGGTCGGTGAGCCGACCATCGCCGATCACGTAGCCGGCGTCGGTAAGGATCTTCTCGGCCGCCTCGATGTTGCCGTTGCCGAGCCCAGTCGAGGTCACGTTGTCGGCGTACGCGTTGACGCCGTCCAGCTTCTGGCCAGGCATGAAGTTGCGGTTGCCGAGCGGCTTGGTGCCGGCCGCGAACTGGCCGATGGTCTTGTCGATGATCGCCTGCCGGTCGACTGCGGTGAAGATGGCCCGGCGCAGGGCGACGTCGGCCAGGGCCGGGTTCGCGGTGTTGATGTCCAGGTGCTCGTAGACCAGCCCCGAGGCCAGCGCGGTGGTCACGTTGTTGATGCCCTTGAGCTGCTGGACGAGGTCGAGGGTGGGGCGGGGCGCCACGACCTGGATCTCGTTGTTGGCCATCGCGGTGACGGCCTGCCGCTCGTCGGTGAGGATCCGGAAGACGAGCTGGTCGAGGTGCGGGCCGTCGCCGTACCACTTGGGATTCTTCTTCATGGTGACCGACTGGTTCGGCACGTACTGGTCGATGAGGTACGGCCCGCCGGACCAGGTCGGCACGGTGGTGCTGAAGTACTCGTTGAACGAGGTGGCCAGGTCGCCGTGCTGGGCGGCGATGTGCGCCGGGAGCAGGTGCGGGAACATCAGCCGCCACGGCTGGTAGGTGTTCTTGAACTCGACGGTGACGGTCTTGCCGTTGTCGCTGCCGGTGATCGAGGCGACCTGGTCGTACCCGGCCTGGGTGGCGGGCTCGCAGGTCGGGCACTGCTGCGGGTCCTGGACCTGCCAGGTGTACTTGAAGTCGTCGGCGGTGATCGGCGTGCCGTCCGACCAGGTGGCCTCCGGGCGGATCCGATACTCGACGGTCTGCGGCGAGTCCTTGATGACCTTCGCCTCGGTGAGCAGCGTGTCGTTCTTGGCCATGGTGAAGTCCGGCAGGGAGATCATCGCGTGCGGGAGCACGGGGTTGAGGATCTGCCGGTAGCCGAAGACGTCACCGGTGGCGTGCAGGATGTTCCAGTTCTTGACGTCGACGTCGATCGAATAGGCGAGCGTTCCGCCGTCGGCGACCTTGGCCCGGTTGGCGTCGAGCTGGCCGGCCTTGACGCCGGAACCGACGTTCTCACCCCCCGCCCCGCTGGTGCAGGCGGTGAGAACGGTCAGCAGGGTGAGGGCGGCTGTCGCCGCCCGGAGACGGCGGTGGGGGTTTCGATTTGACACGGGGGACCTCCCGGTACGTGGACGTGCGTGGCGCCGCGGGGGCTGGCATCAGACGGGTGATGCGCTGGTACCGGGTGCTGTACGCCGGCCAGCCGAGGTCACTCCGTGGTGCGCGGCGGGGCCGGTCGGCCTTCGCGAACCGGCGTGACTTTCCACACTGCGGATAGTAGTATCCGCATCGCGCCTGTCAAGTGCTCTTTCAGTGGAACTCCCGTCCGCCGGGCGGGTACTCCACCGGCGGCGACACGGCCCGCTCGGGTGGCGGCAGCACGGACCCCCCTGTACGGCATACGATGTGCGCCGCGCGGGCATCGGCGCGCGAAACCACGGCGGCACGGGAACGAGGGGATATGGCGCGCGGGAGCGAAGGCGACAGCGAAGGCGCGGGTGGCGGCGTGCAGTCCGTCAAGCGGGCGTTGCAGATCATGAACGTCATCGCCGCCACCGGCGCACCGTGCGGGCTGTCTGAGCTGGCGAGCGCCACCGGACTGCCGATCGCCACCATCCACCGGCTGCTCCGGACCCTGATCGGCGCCGGCATGCTGCGTCAGGAACCGGACCGGCGGTACGCGCTCGGCACCGCGCTGATCCACCTCGGCGACCAGGCCCTGGCGATGATCGCTCCGCTGGTCCGGCCGCACCTGGCGGCGCTGGTGGACACCCTCGGCGAGACCGCCAACGCGGCCCGACTCGAGGGAACGCAGATCGTCTATCTCGCGCAGGTGCCATCCCGGCACCAGATGCGGATGTTCACCGAGGTCGGCCGCCGGGTGGAGGCGTACCGGACCGCGGTCGGCAAGGCGATGCTCGCCCAGCTCGACGACCAGGTGATCGCCGAGGTCTACGCCAACACCGAGTTCGTCGCCACCACACCGACCACCATCACCGACCTGGACGACCTACTGCGGGAGCTGCGGACCGTACGGAAGAACGGCTACGCGATAGACGACGGGGAGCAGGAGGTCGGAGTGCGCTGCGTGGCGGTGGCGGTACCCGGACCGCCCGGCACGCTGGCACTGTCGGTCTCCGGGCCGACTGCCCGGATCAACGACAGCCTGGTCGCCAAGGCCGTACCGCTGTTGCAGCAATCGTCCTCGGCGATCGCGGCGGCGGCCAGCTACGTCGGGCTGCCGGCTCCCCGGGCGGTTCGCTAGCCACGCCCGGAAAAGCCGGCGCACCCGCCGCGGTGGCACACCGCTGACCGGCCGCGACACCCACGGCCGCAACGCCGGCCGCCTGGCCCGCGACCGGCGTTGCGGCGACCGGTTCAGCCGGCGAGCAACCGGTACGCTGGCAGGGTCAGGAAGTCGACGTAGGTCGCCCCGAGTGCGACCTCCTCGAACACCTCGCGGGCCGTTTCGTACCGGCTGGCGGCGAACCACTCCGCGCCCAGCTCGGCCCGGAGCGCGTTGACCTCCTCGGCGATCAGGCCCCGAACCCGCTCCGCCGTGATTACCTCACCGCTGTCCAGCGCCGTACCGGTGTGCACCCACTGCCACACCTGGGACCGGGAGATCTCCGCCGTGGCCGCGTCCTCCATCAGGTTGAAGATCGCCACCGCACCGGTACCCTGCAGCCACGCCTCGACGTAGCGCAGCCCGACCGCGATGTTGTTGCGCAGCCCCGCCTCGGTCACCGCGCCCGGCGTGGCCGCGATGTCGAGCAGATCGTCGGCGGCGACCTTCACGTCGTCCCGCTGCCGCTCGACCTGGTTGGGCCGGTCCCCCAGGACCGCGTCGAACACCTCCCGGCAGACCGGCACCAGATCCGGGTGTGCAACCCAGGAGCCGTCGAAGCCGTCGCCGGCCTCGCGCTCCTTGTCCGCCCGCACCTTGGCCAGAGCCGCCGCGGTGACCTCGGGCTCCCGGCGGTTAGGGATGAAGGCCGCCATCCCGCCCATCGCCACCGCGCCCCGCCGATGGCAGGTTGCGACCAGTAGGTCGGTGTACGACCGCATCATCGGGGCCGTCATCGTCACCGAGTTGCGGTCGGGCAGCACGAACCCGGATCCGGCGTCACGGAATGTCTTGATGATGCTGAACAGGTAGTCCCAGCGCCCGGCGTTCAGTCCGGAGGCATGCTCGCGCAACTCGTAGAGAATTTCGTCCATCTCGAACGCGGCGGTGATGGTCTCGATGAGCACGGTGGCGCGGATCGTTCCAGTGGGGATGCTTAGCGCCTCCTGCGCGTAGCGGAACACGTCGTTCCAGAGCCGCGCCTCCCGGTGCCCCTCCAGCTTGGGCAGGTAGAAGTACGGCCCGCTGCCGGCGGCCAGCAGCCGTCGGGCGTTGTGGAAGAAGTAGAGGCCGAAGTCGACCAGCGCGCCGACGGCCGGCGCCCCGTCCACCAGCAGGTGCCGTTCGTCGAGGTGCCAGCCGCGCGGCCGGACCACGATCGCCGGCAACGGTCCCTCGCCGAGCTGGTAGCGCTTGCCCTCCGGGCTGGTGAACTCGATTCGCCGTTCGATGGCGTCGGTAAGGTTGAGCTGACCGGCGACCACGTTCGTCCACGTCGGGGCGGTGGCATCCTCGAAGTCGGCGAGCCACACCTTGGCCCCGGAATTCAACGCGTTGATCGTCATCTTCCGGTCGGTCGGACCCGTGATCTCCACTCGCCTGTCACGCAGGTCGGCCGGGGCGGTTGCCACCCGCCAGTCGCCCGCCCGGACATCGGCCGTCTCCGACAGGAAGTCCAGCCGCCTGGTCCGGGCGATCTCGGTACGTCGGCGCACCCGCTCGGCCAGTAGCCGGTTTCGGTCGCCATGGAAACGGCGGTGCAGGTCGGCGACGAACGCGAGCGCGTCGGGGGTGAGCACGTCCTCGCTGCCCGTTACAGCCGGTCCAACGATCCTCACCGAGGCCTCTGTGGCCACGCTCGACCTCCTGTCTTTCGTATGGCGAATACTAATTTCCGCATGGTGGAAGACTTGGACACCATACCACCAGCATGGGCCTTCCGGAACCACGTCCGACGCCAGAGAACCCGGATGCGAGCCTCCCCCGTCGATCTCCCCACGACCCCGTTCCATACCTGGTGAGCCGGCCCGCCGCCGGCCACCAACCCGGGACCGAACTCAACCGTTCAGGCGAGTCCGCCCACCGTCCGAAGTCCACACCGGACGGAGGATCCGGGCCGACGTCGTCGTCAGCGAGCTACCGTTCGCCATCCACCTCCCGAGATAGCTCCACGTAAAGCCACCGCTCCGCCTGGCAAACGTGCACGCGCCGTGACCCTCCTGCTGCCAGGTCGGGTAGAGGTGAGTTTGCCGCTCGGCGGCATGTTCGACAGGCCGCGCCGGTGACCGATGCGCAGCGCCTCCAAGAAATGATCGACGGGCTTTGCATGGCCCCGTGCTCGTCGCCGGCGTGACACCGACCTGTCCGGGGAGGAAGGCCGCGGGCGTGGCCCGTCAATGGCGAAATGCCGGCCTGAGAGCTTGCAGGCGGCACGCGTCGCACCACGCTGGTTGGGGATACGACGGAAGTGCCTCGGTGCTCGGCGTGGTCACGTTGAGGCCGGGTGACGGGCAACCAATCGTGCGAGGGAAACCGGGCCGTCGTTCCCCGTCCGCGGCAAGGGCGGTATGGAACGCTCGACCGGCGTGGACGGCAACGGGATCCCGCTCGGGTTGACCGGCGCGGCGTCCAACCGCCACGACTCGCCGCTACTGCGCGACCTTCGACGGTGCAGCACCCAACTGCGGCATCGCTGGCCCGAGCAGGTCACCGCGCGTCTAGACCGCGCCTACGACAACGGCCCGACCGCAACCTGCTCGACGAGTTGGACTTATACGCCGACAACGCGCGCAAGGGCATCCCCGCCCCGGTCCAGGTCGGCAAACGCTGGGTAGTCGAGCGAACGAACTCTGGATGAGAGGGGTCGGCAAGGTCCGCCACGGCACCGACCGCAACGCCAAGACCATCGTCTTCTACCGGTACCTGGCAGCAGCCATCGGCACAATCCGTCACATCATCCGCCGTGCCCGAACTCTCTACCGCTGGGATGCCCGGCCCACCACCTGCAGGCTCAAGTGACACCTGCTGCCGGTCGCTCTTACCTACCAGGCTCTACGCCCTTTGATCTTGCGTTGACCAGCAGCAGCTCGTACGCCTCGGCCCCGTCGGCCGCCACATCGACGGCGTACCCGGCCCGGGCCAGGCCGACGCGCAACGCACCGGCCAGGTCCGTCTCGTCCTGGACGACCTGGCGCCGCGCACACTGCTGCGCCAGCCGGTACGGCGGGCCTGAGACCCCCTCAGAGGCTGTAATCAGACAGCCACCAAAGTCGTGGACGGAACGTTCAGATCGCGGAGATCCGCACCGCGGACAGTTCGGCCTTGACCTGGTCCCAGCTGATATCTCCCGCGGGGAGCTGGCGGGCGTTGGCCCGGGCCGCTGCAGCCGCGACCCGGAGTGCCTCGGCCGGTTCCGACAGGCCGCCAAATGGCGGGCCGGAGGCGCCGCCAAGCCATACTGCGGTGAGGCCGGCCAGGAAGGCGTCGCCGCTGCCGACGGGCAGAGCGTTGGGGATCGCGTCGTGCGAGACCGTCAGACGCGAGCCGTCCGCGCCGAGGAAGCGCGCCCCAGTCGGCCCGGTCGTGACCACTACGGATTCCGCGCCCAGTTTCTGCAGCTGGCTTAGATCTCCTGGTGCCGCAGCGGCGGCCTCGGCAGCGTTCACCTTGACCAGTGTCGGCCCACGCCGGATGGCCTCAATCAGCGACGGCCCGTCGGAGTCCACGACGACCGGTACCCGACGGGCGACCGCCAGATCGACGATCTCGGCGAGCGCGTCCACGGGCAGCCCGGGCGGCACCCGTCCCGACAGTGCGACGAGATCACACTCTTCGATCTCGTCGGCCACCGCGGAGAGAACGGACGGCCAGATTGTTGATGAAACGGGCAGGACTGGCTCGTAGACCTCGGTCAGAACCGCGTCGTCGCCGAGCAGGCAGAGGCATTGCCGGGTCTCTGCGCCGCTGTCAACAAACCGCACATCCAGCGGCGGCGCGAGCGCCCGCACGAGCTGCCCGGTCTCACCGCCGGCCAACGAGACCGACCGCACGCGGACGCCAAGCCCCGAGGCGGCCCTCGCGGCGTTCAGGCCTTTACCACCGGCGCGGACCAGCACTTCGCGCGGCCGGTTGATCGCGCCGAGCCGCAGCTGCGGCAACCAGGCGTACCGGTCTAGGGAGGTCGCTAGCCCGACGATCAGCAGGCGGCCGCTCACTCGGCCAGCAACCCGGCGTCAGGCACGACCGTCATCGGCCCCTCGGTCTGGATCGCCGCGGCTGCTACCCGCGCCCCGGCCCGCGCTGCGGCCACCGGGTTTTGGCCGGCCAGCGTCGCCGCGATGAAGCCGGCCGCGAACGAGTCCCCCGCCCCATCCGTGTCCACCGGTTCCACCGGCAGCGCGTCGATGTGTGTGGTCCCGGAAGCGTCGGTGACGGTCGCGCCGCCCGAGCCAAGCGTCGTGCACACCGTCGCGCCCGCGGCCACCAGGGAGACTGCGTCAACGCCGAGCGCCGCGAGTTCGCCCTCGCTGGGCAGCAGCACGTGCGCAAGCCCGAGCACCTCGATCAGCGCGCTGCGGGCCGAGCGGTGCAGGGCTTCGGGCCGCACGTTCGGGTCGACCGAGATCCGGGCGCCGGCCGCTCGGGCCCGACGCAGCGCGGACAGGGTCGTCGCGGCGAGCGGTTCGCCGAAGATCAGCGCGGAGCCCGACATGTGCACCCAGTCGGCCCGCTCCGGCAGGTCACCGAGATCCCGTTCGTTGATCAGCGTCGCGGCCGTGCCGGCCACCCGGAAGTCGAAGTCGCGCGCCTCTCCTCGGTAGGTGATGTAGGCCGTTGCGGTCGGGGCATCCGCGGCTATCGCGAGGTGGTCGGTCACCACATTCCCGGCGGCGAGGCCGTCCGCCATCACCTTGCCGTGACTGTCCCGGCCGACTCCACCGACGAACATGGTGGGTACGCCGAGCCGGGCGGCCACGTACGCGGCAATCGCGGGCGAGCCGCTCGGCCACGGCCCGGTGTACGGAGCGTCGGCGTGTGAGCCGTCCGCGCCGATGTCCCGCTGGTAGGCGACGATCGCCTCACCCACGATCAGCAACATTGGCGTCCGTCCCTCACAGTCGGGCGAGGGCGTCATCCACCGACGCACCCTCGTGGACGACGCTGCGCAGCCCGGCTAGCACGGCGTCGGGGCGGGAAGCCCGGAAGACC
Source organism: Micromonospora sp. NPDC047465 (assembly GCF_040643125.1). Taxonomy (NCBI): domain Bacteria; kingdom Bacillati; phylum Actinomycetota; class Actinomycetes; order Micromonosporales; family Micromonosporaceae; genus Micromonospora; species Micromonospora sp. NPDC047465. The sequence goes on along the minus strand of NZ_JBEYTP010000042.1, from coordinate 9,267 downwards.
CGGCGGCCGAACATCACTCCGGCCGCGCCGGCCGCGATCGAGTCAGCGGCAAGCTGAAGCGTGTCCTTCTCGTCCTCACCGCCCGGGCCGCCTGCGACCAGGATCGGCGCGTAGCAGCTCTGCGCCACAGGTGCGAACGCGTCCACGGACCCGTTCCACAGAACTTTTACGAGGTCCGCGCCGATGTCGGCGGAGATCCGGCAGTACAGGCTAAGCACCTCGGTGCTGAGTGCGTCGCCTCCCTCGGCCTCCAGCGACGACCGAGGCTCGACGATGACGGCGACGCCGACCTTGGCCGCCTCGGCGACGATCCGGGCATTGCGCTCGATCTCGGCCCGTTCGAGCGTGCTGTCGCGCTGACCGATGTACAGGTAGGTCATGACCGCGTCGACGCCGGCGGCGGCCACCTCCTCGAGCGAGGCGAGCTGGGCCAGAACGCCCTCGCTGCGCCCGTCCTTGCCGGGGGTGTAGATCCTGCGGCCGTGGTTCTTCCAGTCCAGGTGCAGGACCGCGGCGGGGCGGCCCCTGCCGACGTAGAAGTCCTCGAGGAGCGGCAGCATGCCGGGGGACACCATGACGCCGTCGGCCGCCCCCATCTTGGCGAAGGCCGCATCGATCTCGGCCCGGGTCCGCAGTCCGGCGGGCGGACCGCTCATCACACCGTGTGAGGCCGCGACGACGACCGACCTTCCCGTTGTCGGGCTCAGCAGACGGCCGAGCCTGATCTTCTTACCGGTACGCGAGTCCATGTCTACCTTTCGCCAAGATGGGGTGGAGATCAAGCCGCCGGGCAATCGAAGCTGTAGAGGTACTTCTTGACCTCGGGGCTGTCCAGGTTGTCCTTGGTGGCCACCACCGCGCCGGTCGAGATGACCTTGGTGACCGGCTTGCCGGTAAGCGCGTTGATGGCCTGCTCGCCGGCCGCCACGCCCTCGTCGTACGGCTTGAGCACGACCTGCGCGGCGACCTCGCCGTCGCGGATCTGCTTGACGCCGGGCGGGTTGGCGTCGAAGCCGACGACCGTCACCTTGGTGTCCTTGGCCGCGCGCAGCGCCGCGACGGCCCCCTCGGTGTTGAACGCGGCCGTGGAGAAAATGCCGACCAGGTCGGGATGGGCGGCGATCGTCGACGAGACAATCGAGGACGCGGTCTGCACACTGTTGTTGGAGTACTGCTGGCCCAGGTCCTTGAGTGCCGGCGCGGCCTTGAGTCCTTCGGCGAAGCCCTTGAAACGGTCGTCGGTAGTGGTGACGCCGGCCGACAGGTTGACCGTGAGAACCGAGCCGGACCTGTTGCCAAGCAGCTCGATCAGCTTGGCCGCGGCGGTCTTGCCGGCCTCGACGTTGTCGGAGCTGACCTGCGCTTCCGCCAGAGACGGGTCCTCGAGCGTGGTGTCAACCAGGACCACCTTGATGCCCTGGGCGACGGCCTGCTTGAGCGGCGCATACAGCGCTTTGCTGTCGGTCGGCGCGATGATGATCGCGTCAGGCTTCTTGGCGATGACCGCCTGCAGGATGGGGATCTGGTCGGTCGGGCTGAACGACTTTGGCGCTTGCACCTCGACGGTCGAGTTGCTCGCCTTCGCGGCGGCCTGCACGCCGCACGCTACGGAGCCGTAGTAGGCGTCGTTCGCGACGCCCGGGATCAGGGCGATCTTGAAGCCGCTGGTCTTGTCGCCGGAGCCGCCGGAGTCGTTGCCGCCGCAGGCGGCGAGAGAAGTCAGGAGCATGGCCGCGGTCGCGGCAGATACCCAGCGGTAAGGACGCATGGGGGGATTCCTTCCTGGGTTACTGAAAGAGGGGGTGGTAGGGGGGGGTGGGTTCAACGCCTGGTGCGGGACCGCCGGCGCAGCTGGTCGAGGTAGACGGCCGCGACGAGGACGACGCCGACGGCGAAGTCGCGCCAGAAGGAGTTGAGGCCGACGATCACCAGGCCGTTGGCGAGCACGGCGGGGATCATGGTGCCGACGAGGGTGCCGAACATGGTGCCGACGCCGCCGAAGAGGCTGGTGCCGCCGATGACAACCGCGGCGATTACCGCGAGGTTGTCGGTGCCGTGGCCGCTCAGGGTCGTGGAGCCGAACTGGGCGTAACTCATGATTCCCGCCAGGCCGGCGAGCAGCCCCGCGACCGTGTAGACGCTGATCAGATGCCGGTCGACGTTCATGCCGGCCCGCCGGGCTGCCTCGGCGTTCGAGCCGATCGCGTAGGTGCGCCGCCCGTAACGGGTGAGCGCGAGGATCAGACCGCCGACGAGCGCTACCAGTAGCGCCACCCAGACCAGCCAGGGCAGGCCAACGAAGCGCCCGACACCCAGGGTGTCGATCAGCTCGTTGGGCACGTCCTTGAGGTCGTTGCCGTTGGTGACGATCTGGGCCAGGCCCATCGCGGCCCCAAACGATCCGAGCGTGGTGATCAGCGGCGGCACACGCAGTTTTGTGATCACGATGCCGTTGATCGCGCCCCAGACAGCGCCGGCCAGCATCGCGACGACGACGCCGACGATGCTGGCGCCCCAGCCTTGCGGACCCATGGCGATCATCACCTTGCCCGCGATGACGCCCGAGAAGACGAGCACCGAACCGACCGAGAGATCGACGCCGCCGGTGATCAGCACGAACGTCGCGCCGACACCCATCACGATCAGCAGGGACGCGTTGATGAGGATGTTGATCAGGTTCGCGCTGGTGAAGAACGCACCGAAGTCGAGGATGGCGAACAGGGCCACGATCACGAGCAGGACCGCGGTGATGTCGGTGGCCGAGCCGAGCAACACGCGGCGGCCGCGGGGCGGGACGGCGCTGCCAGCCGGCGTCTCGGTGGGCGTCTCGGTAGTCGATGTCATGCCGCGTCCTCACTGGTGAACGCGCCGGTCATGGCGCCCACGATCTGTTCCTCGGTGGTGTCCCGGGTCGTCAACCGGGCGACACGGCGGCCGAGCCGGAGCACCTCGATGCGGTCGGAAACGGCCATGACGTCGGGGAGGCTGTGGCTGATCAGCACGACCGAGCGGCCCGAGTCACGGACCCGGCGGATCAGGTCGAGCACCGCGCGGGTCTGGGGCACGCCCAGCGCGGCGGTCGGCTCATCCATGATCACGAGCTTGTTCGCCCAGGTGACGGCCCGTGCGACGGCGACGCTCTGCTGCTGGCCGCCGGAGAGCATGGCGACCGGAGCCGAGGCGTCCTTGATGTTGACGTTCAGTTCGGTGAGCACCTGCTGGGCATGCGTCGCCATCCGCTTCTTGTCCAGCACCCCGAGCCGGCCGAGCAGGCCCTTCGCGAGCAACTCACGACCGAGGTAGAGGTTTGCGGCGGTGTCCAGGTCGGGCGCTAGGGCGAGGTCCTGGTAGACCGTCTCGATGCCCATCGCGTGGATCTCGCTGGGCGTCCAGCCGGCGATTGACTTGCCGTGGAAGAGGATCTCACCCTCGTCAGGGCCGTGCACCCCGCAGATCGTCTTGATCAAGGTGCTCTTGCCGGCGCCGTTGTCGCCCATGAGCGCCACGACCTCACCGGGATGGACGGAGAAGTTCGCTCCGCGCAGGGCCTCGACGGCGCCGAAACGTTTCCTCACCCCTCGCGCCTCGAGCAGTGCGTGCGCTGTCACCGCTTCTCACCTTCCCGTAGTGGGTGGCGGCCTGTGGGCCCGTCCTCGAAAATTCAGAAGTCTGTCTGCTGAGCAGCAGGCTAGGAGTGCCGTTTCCAACATGTCAAGGGTTTGCTTCGGCAGACTTCCTGGTCCTGACGCCTCCCTAGGGAGGGAGGGCCCATCGGTCCCGCAACCCGCACAACACGTCTTGACAACTCAGTTTTTTGAGGATTGGGTAAGCGCACCCGGAGCGTGACAGGCGGTCCGATTAGTGATCAGGGAGTAAGTCATGTCGGCCGCCTCGGTAATCGACCAACTCCGCCACGCCTTCGGCCCGGACGCGCTGCTCACCGACGACGCCGACCGTGACGCCCGCAGCCACGACACGTGGCCTGTCGCCACCGTGTGGGCCAAACTCGGCAGGCACCCCTTCCGTCCGGACGCGATCGTGCGCGCTCGCACTGTCGCCGACGTCGTCGAGGCGCTGCGGATTGGCGCCGAGACGGGCACCCCCATCACCGCCTGGGGCCTGGGCTCCTCGGTAACCGGCCAGCCGCTGCCTGTCGCGGGCGGCATCGTGCTCGACATGGCCGAACTGGTCTCCGAACCCGAACTGAACGAGGTCGACCGCACGGTCACCGTCGCGGCCGGCGTACGCGGCAGCGACCTCGAAGCCTGGCTCAACCAGCGCGACCTCACACTTAACCACTCACCCCAGTCGCTCGGCCGGTCCACTATCGGCGGCTGGATCGCTACTCGGGCCACCGGCCAGTTCTCCTCCCGCTACGGCGGCATCGAGGACCTCCTCGTCGGCTACCAGGTGGTCCTGGCCGACGGCACGATCGCCGAGCTCGGCCAGCGCCCACGCGCGGCGATGGGCCCCGACCTGAAGCAACTGTTCATCGGCTCCGAGGGCACCCTGGGCGTGGTCACCCAGGTGACGCTGAAGGTCTTCGCACGCGCCGAGCACCGGATCGTCGAGGCGTTCGCACTACCGACCGTCGACGCCGGTCTGGCCGCAATGCGGCGCATCAGCCAGGCCGGGCTGCGACCGTTCCTGGTCCGCTTCTACGACCTCGACGAGGCCGCCCACGCCGTCCCCACCACGCCCGCCACCGCACCGGTATTGTTCCTTGGACACGAGGGCCTGGCTGACGTCGCGACCGCCGAGCACGCCGCGGCCACCGCGATCGTCGCGTCGCTGGGAGGAACGAGCATGGGGGCCGCACCGGTCAACGCCTGGCTCGACCGCCGCTACGACTTCTCGACGGTGGAAAACCTCCTCGCCCGGCCAGGTGGGTACGCCGAGACCGTCGAAGTCGCCAACCTGTGGAGCCGGATCGGCCCGATGTACGCCGAGCTCAAGGAGCAGCTCGCCCCGCTAGCCGGCGAGGTGCTGGGTCACTTCTCGCACGTGTACGACCAGGGCTCGTCGCTCTACTTGATTCTGCTCGGCCAGGCCGACGACGACGAGGTGGCGCTGAGCCGGCTCGAGGAAATCTGGGCCCGGGCCATGAAGGTGGTGATCGCCCACGACGGCGAGATTTCGCACCACCACGGCGGGGGTCTGGCCCGACAGCCCTGGGTCGAAGAGTCCCTGGGCACCGGCTATCCGGTGCTCCGCCGGCTCAAGGATGCTCTGGACCCCAGCCATCTGCTCAACCCCGGCAAGCTCGGCCTCGGTTCCCGGCCGTGACTGCGACCGCCGAACCCGATGTCCGCGCCCACGTGGCGCGGATACTGCTCGCCCGCGAGGTGGGTCAGCGCATCCCGACGGTGCAGGAGTTGCAGGCGAGCACGGGCGCGGGCACGGGCACGGTAGTCAAGGCGCTGCGCAACCTGCAGGACGCCGGAGCAGTGACCCTGACCGCGCGGGGCCATCAGGGCACCGTGGTGGTAAGCCGGGACATCGGACAGCTATGGAACGCAGCCGCCCTCGGCAACTTCCGGATGATCCTGCCGCCGCAAGGCCCCGTCGAGCAGCAGGGCATCCTCGAAGCGATCCAGAACGCGCTCGCCGACCTCGGCATCGCGGTAGTCGCCGACTTCCGCCCGGGCGCGATCACCCGGCTCGAGGATGTCTACCACGAGCGGGTGCACGCCACGGTCACATCGGCCGGGGCGCTGGAGCGGCACAAGGAAACCCTGCCCGGACTGGCCGGTCTCGACCTGGGCCCGGGAACCTTCTACTCCAACGGCTCCCTCGTCGTTGTCGAGCACGCCACCCGCAGGCCGGGCACTCCCCTGCGGGTGGGCATCGACCGCAACTCGTACGACCACCAACGGCTGAGCGAGGCCGAGTTCGGCGACCGCAACCCCGAGTACGTGCAGTGCCCATTCGTCTTCGCCCCGGCAGCCGTGCTCGCCGGGGACATCGACGCGGCGGTCTGGCACTCGATGCCCACCGTCATCCCGCCCCAACTGGCCGGCCTGCGCCTGCGCCCGCTCGCCACAGCTGCGGGAAAGAGGGCGTGTACCCAGATCTCCCCCGCCGTCATCGTCACACGCACCCTCGACGCGAACGTGAACGCGCTGCTACGCCACGTTAGACCGACCGACGTCGCCCGTACGCAGAACAGGCTCTTGCGGGCCGCCGCGAACAAGAGTTACGCGGGCACCCTGCGCCTGCACTGAGCCATGGCTCGCGCCACCTGCATCGTCATCACCCGCGCAGGTATCCAATGCCAGCTCCACCGCTACCCGCACACCCAACCGGTATGGCTCAACGCCCCCGGCCGCCCATGAACGGATGGGCAGCCAACCGCACCTTCCGTGACGGCCTCCGGCACATCGCCAGCATCACGCTGCCAACCGACTCCGTGATCCCCTTATGGGAGCAGCCTGACGCGATCTTCAAAGCAGCAGGTCACGGCCATTGAAAGAGTTCCCGGCAGCCAACAAGACCAACGACTAAAGACCAACCAAACCGAGGTGGTCCAGTTTCGGCCGGACCACGGTGGCCACGATTGAGGCGGCGTTGACAGCTGGCCGGCGCAGTCACGTTCGCCGCGATCGCGGACTGGGCACAGGATCTGGACCAGACCATCGCAGCAACAGTGAACCCAACATCGCCAGAGCCACCAGACGCGCCAACCGCCGACCCAACGACCTCATCGACGCCGTGACCAGGCGCAATACCCCTGGCTGGCTTGGTCGACACGTTCGAGCCGCAGATTGTGCGCAAACGACAGCGATGGCTGTCGGGGTCGACGATCGCGATGACCCGCCTCTATCTTGGCGGCACGCCGTAGCAGGTCAGCTCCTACACCACTCCCCGGGACGCGACGGCCATGGGTGCTGCCTCATCGCCGCAAAGCGCTACGCGAGAACGGGTCTGGTGGTTAGGAGTTGTTAGGGAATAGCCGAGAGGTGCCTTGTCGGCGGGTCGGCCGGGGCACCGTGTCTGGTGCCTGCGCCGACCCGCCCTGGTGAGTGGTTACGTCACATGACGTGTATGAAGGTCGCCCAGCCGTGTCCGATCCTGACCGGGTTGGCGAGGCCGGCTCCGCTGTGCGGGTAATACCAGAGGTTTCCGTTCGCATCGACTCCAAGGACATCGGCGGCACCGTCACCGCTCCAGTCCGCAGCCATGACGTGCTTGAAGGTCGCCCAGCCGTGTCCGATCCTGACCGGGTTGGCGAGGCCGGCTCCGCTGTGCGGGTAATACCAGAGGTTTCCGTTCGCATCGACTCCAAG
>NZ_JBEYTP010000042.1:0-1884 GCF_040643125.1 Micromonospora sp. NPDC047465 | reverse complement strand
AAGGACATCGGCGGCACCGTCACCGCTCCAGTCCGCGGCCATGACGTGCTTGAAGGTCGCCCAGCCGTGTCCGATCTGCGTGTAGCCAGACAGTTTGTAGCTGTTGTTCGGGTAGTACAGTAGCCTCCCTGAAGAATCGACTCCTAGGACGTCGGCGGCACCGTCACCGCTCCAGTCCGCAGCCATGACGTGCTTGAAGGTCGCCCAGCCGTGTCCGATTCCGACCGGGTTGCCGAGGCCGGCTCCGCTGTGCGGGTAGTACCAGAAGTCACCGTTGGCAGCGACTCCCAGGACATCGGCGACACCGTCACCACTGAAGTCCGAAACCCGTTCGCCGTCAGCCCCGGGCAGGCCGGTGGAAAGGCGGTTCTGGCTCACGGGTGCGATGCCGGTGGGATAGTTGGTGCCGGTCTCCACGGTATTGGGGATTTCGCGGCTGAGCTGTGAATCGCAGTAGACGATATTCCAGTGAAGATGTGGGCCGGTCACGTTTCCGGTAGCGCCGGACGTGCCGATATGCTGCCCCTGCGCCACCAATTGCCCTCTGTTGACGATGGTGGCGCTGAGATGGGCGTACTGAGAGCAACGGTTGTTGCCGTGGTCGATCAAGGCGATGATGCCTCCGCCGGTGCTCCACCCCTCGTAGTAGACGGTGCCGGCCGCCGAGGCGACAATCGGGGTGCCTTGCGGCATGGCGAAGTCAACGGCATGCCGATTATAGCCGTCATTGTGAGAATAGCCGCTTCCGGGCGTCTGGGTAATGGTGTACGCATGTCCAGCCCGGTAAGGTAGCTTGAAAGGTGCGCCATTGCCGGCGAGTGCGGACTCCTGAGGAATCAGGATTCCGAGCACGGCTACAAGCGCAGCCAAGCTGACTGCGATATCGCGACGCAAATGGACCTCCTTGTGTCTACGATCGGCGCGGAATTTGGAATGTCTACCTTGCAGCTGCACGGTCATGAGCCACGGAGGTTCGGGCGCGATCTGGTCCAAAGGGTGTCCCAACGGGGCCGAGACTGTCAAGAACGCCAATGGTTCTCTGCGTAATGGCCTGTTGCCCCGCCATGGGCGGCGTCCTTGAACTTGCCAAGCAGCTGATCAGCGAGGCCGAGTTGAGGTCTGCCCGCCCAAGGGGTCCCGGTACTCCAGTCTCGGCTCGGCATCGACGTCGAGCGCGTACCCCCGCCGTGCCGGGAAAGGCTTCCACGTCCAGCCCCGACGGTGGATGCTGCCCGCCAGGTGCACTCTGGAATGCGCCGACCGGCTGCTGATCTACCACGAACGACATGCCCTCGCCGTTGTCGGCGAGTACGTCGACCACTTCAACAACCACCGCCCGCACCAAGGACGGCAGCAGCTGAGTCCGTCGCCCGCCATCAACCGACTCCCGCCTCGAGGGTGCTGTGCGCTCGTAACCTAGGCGGGGCACGGACCCGTAGACATCGTGTGTTCGACCGACGGCTATTCGGGGCAGTTGCTACTTACTGCGCACACCCTTACAGGTCGTCGATCTGGACAAAACCGTCCTGGATGGCGCGCTACCAGCGCCGCCTTGGTGAGGGCCGGCCGGCCACGCATCGCGTACTTGATCCGGATGTGTTCCAGATGGGAGTTGACCGTGCTCAGGGAGATCCCCAGACGTTGAGCCACGAACTCCTTGGACTGCGACTGGAACCACTGGATCAGCACCTCGGTCTCGCGCGCCGACAACACCGGTCGGTGGGCGGAGCGGTCGCCGGCGAGCGCGCCCGCCAGGGATGGCGCGGTGTACGCCTGACCGGCCGCTGCAGCCCGGGTGGCGTTGAGGAGGTGTTCGGTGCCCTCAGCCTTGGTCAGGTAGCTCAGCGCGCCCAGTTCCAGGCACTGAAGTGCGATCACGTCGTC
>NZ_JBEYTP010000041.1:0-61038 GCF_040643125.1 Micromonospora sp. NPDC047465 | reverse complement strand
CCCGGCGGACCGTCCCGCCGGGCCACGGGGGTGAGCACTCAGACCGCGTAGGCGACCGAGCCGTCGGCGCGCAGCGGGATCCGGGTCAACGGGCGACCGGTCAGGTCGAGCGGCGTGGCGCCGGTGAGGTCCAGCGTCACGCCGAGTCCCGGTTCCTCCGGCACCGGCAGGAAACCGCCCTGCCGCCGTACGCAGGCACGCGCGGGCCCGTCGGCGAGATGGTCGTCCAGGGGCGAGTACTCCTGCACGACGAAGTTCGGGATGGCCGCGTCCAGCTGCACCGAGGCCATGGTCAGCAGTGGACCGAGACAGTTGTGGCTCACCACGGCGGCGTGGTGGGCCTCGGCCAGTGCGGCGATCTTGCGGGCGTGGCTGATCCCGCCGGCCAGGCCCAGGTCGGGGCGGACGTACTGGGCGCCGCCCTGGGCGAGCAGCTCCTTGAACTCCCAGATGCTGTGCAGGCGTTCGCCGTTGGCCATCGGCACCCCCGCGGCGCGGCGGGCGACGTCGGCCTGGCTGCTGACGCTGTCGATCTGGATGGGGTCCTCCACCAGCAGCGGCAGATGTCTGGCCAACGCGGGCACGACCGCCTCGGCCTGCAGGGGCGTGAGCTTGCGGTGCAGCTCGATGAGCAGGTCCACGTCGGTGCCGACGGTGTCGCGGACCGCGGCGGTGGTGGCCTCGGTGGCGGTGACCAGCCGGGCCAGCGACAGGTCGGCGTAGTCGGCCGGCAGCGGGTCGAACTTGACCGCCGTGAAGCCGTCGGCCACGGCTGCCGCGGCCTGTGCGGCCAGCGCCTGCGCGCCCGTGCCGGGCAGCAGCAGGTGCAGCCGGATCCGGTCGCGCACCCGGCCGCCGAGCAGCTGCCAGACCGGGACCCCGAGGCGCTTGCCGAGCAGGTCCCACAGGGCCAGGTCGACGGCGGAGACGGCGGCGGAGAGCACCGAGCCCCGGAACGGTCCCATCCGGTAGAGGTGGTGCCAGTGGTGCTCGATCCGGGTGGGGTCAGCGCCGAGCAGGTGCGGGCGGAACGCCTCCACGACGGCGTGCACCGCGGTGGGGTAGCCCCAGCAGGCGGACTGGCCGACGCCGACCAGCCCGTCCGACGTGTGCACCTGGACGAAGTGCGCGTCGCCCAGCACCACCGACTCGACGGCGGTGATCTCCATACCTGCCTCCAAATAAGAGACCAATAACGGCCAGAAACTTGCTCTTGCACTCTTCCATAGGCTTACAGCGCTGGTCTAGGCTTCAAAACGAACGAGCCGGAATAAGGCTCTAACTACCACTGGGGGTGTGATGGGTCTGCCGGACGACTATCGGCTCATGGCCCGGATCCGCCGGTTCGAGGAGCGGCTGGCCGCCCTCAAGGACGACGGCGAGATCCCGGGCTCGATCCACCTGTGCAACGGCCAGGAGGCGATCCCGGTCGGCGCCTGCCGGCCGCTGCGCGACGGCGACCACGTGACCGCCACGTACCGCGGCCACGGCTGGGCGATCGCCCGGGGCGTGGACATGGTGGGCCTCTTCGCCGAGATGATGGGCCGCGACTCCGCCCTCTGCGGCGGCCGGGCCGCCTCGCCGTACCTGTCCGACCCGGGCCGGTGGTTCCTCGGCGAGAACTCCATCGTCGGCGCGGGCGTGCCCGTCGCCGCCGGCGCGGCCCTCACCGCCCAGCGCACCGGCAGCGGCGCGGTGTCCGTGGTCAGCATCGGCGACGGCGCGATGAACCAGGGCAACGTCCACGAGGCACTCAACCTCGCCGCGGTGCTCGACCTGCCGCTGGTGCTGGTCGTGGAGAACAACGTCTACTCCGAGATGTCCCGCATCGAGGACATGGTGCGCGTCCGCCAGCTCGCCGAGCGGGCCGCCGGCTACGGCATCCCCGGCCGGGTGGTGGACGGCAACGACCCCGACGCCGTCGCCGAGGCGGTCACCGAGGCGGTCACCCGGGCCCGCGAGGGGTCCGGACCGTCCATCGTCGAGGCCATGACCGAACGGCTGGTCGGCCACTACAGCGGCGACGTACAGCACTACCGGCCGGCGGGCGAGGTCGCCGCCGCCCGGGAACGCGAGCCGCTGGCCCGGATCCGGCAGGCCGCCGACGCCGCGCTCACCGCCCGGCTCGACGCGATCGACGCCGAGGTAGCCACCGAGGTGGAGGCCGCCGTCACCGCCGCTCGTGCCGTGCCGTTCCCGGACCCGGCGACCGTCAAGGAGCACGTCCATGTCTGAGTCCCTGCGCTACATCCAGGCCGTCAACGCCGCGCTCACCTGGGCGCTGGACAGCCGGGAGGACACCGTCTACTTCGGCGAGGACGTCGCCCTGCCCGGCGGGCCGTTCGGCGCCACGAAGGGGCTGCACAAGCGGTTCGGCTCCGCGCGGATCTTCGACACCCCGATCTCCGAGACCGGGTTCCTCGGCATGGCCCTGGGAGCGGCGATGACCGGCCTCCGGCCGATCGCCGAGATCATGTACGCCGACTTCTCGTTCGTGGCCATGGACCAGTTCGTCAACCAGATCTCCACCATCCACTACTCCAGCAACGGGCGGTGGAAGGCGCCGCTGGTGATCCGGATGCAGCAGGGCTACTCGCCCGGCGCCTGCGCCCAGCACTCGCACTCACCCGAGGCGTACTTCGCGCACACCCCCGGGTTGCGGGTGGCCCTGCCGGCCACGCCCGACGACGCGTACCAGATGCTGCGCACCGCGGTCGTCAGCGACGACCCGGTGGTGGTCGCCGAGGCGCGCATGCTCTACCCGACACGCGGCCCCGTCCGCACCGACGCCCCGGTCGAACCGGTCGGGGGCGCCCGCGTGGTCCGCCCGGGCACCGACGTCACCGTCGTGGCGTGGTCCCGGATGGTCTCGGCGTCGCTGGACGCCGCGGGTCAGCTCAGCGAGGAGGGCATCGAGGCCGAGGTGATCGACCTGCGCTGGCTCAACCCGCTGGACTTCGACACCGTCGCCGCCTCGGTGGCCCGCACAGGTCGGCTGGTCGTCGCCCACGAGGCGAACCTGACCGGCGGGTTCGGCGCCGAGATCGCCGCCCGGGCCGCCGCGGAGTGCTTCGCCGACCTGCGCGCCCCGGTCGCCCGGGTGGCCACCCCGGACGTGCCGATGCCGGCCGCCCCGGCCCTGCAGGCCGCCGTGATCCCCGAGGCGGCCGACGTGGTGGATGCCGTGCGCCGCACGGTCACGCGATGACCGCTGACACTCCGCCGGCCGGCCTGCTGGCCGGCCGGCGGGTGGTCGTCGTCGGCGGCGCCTCCGGCATCGGCCTGGCCACCGTCCACGCCGCCGCCGCGGCCGGCGCGGCGGTCGCGGTGCTGGACGCCGACGGCGACGGCGCGGCCGGGGCCGCCGCCGCGGCCCGGCGCACCGGGGCGAGCGCCAGCGCCCGCCGGGTCGACGTGACCGTCGAGGCCGAGGTCGCCGCCGCGCTCGACGACGTCGCCGCCGAGTGGGGCGGGATCGACGCCGTGCTGCACGTGGCGGGCGTCATGCGCGGCCAGGGCCTCGACGTCCGGGAGGTCACCGCCGAGCTGTGGGCGCAGGTGATCGCGGTCAACCTGACCGGGCCGTTCCTCGTCGCCAAGCACGCGGTGCGGCACCTCACCCCGGGCACCGGTGTCCTCGTGCTGGTGGGCTCCAGGGCGGGCGTGCAGAACGGCTCCGGCTCGGTACCCTACGGCGCGAGCAAGGGTGGACTGCACGGCCTGGCGCTCACATTGGACCGACAGCTCCGTCCACAGGGGATCCGCGTGCACACGCTGTGCCCCGGCGACATCGACACGCCGCTGATGCGACGGTCGCTGGACGAGGCGCGGACCAACGGGACCGACGCCGGCCGGGTCGCGGAGATCGAGGCGGCCCTGGGCCGTCCGGAGGACGTGGCGTCCGCGCTGGTCCTGTTGGCGTCGCCGGTCAGCGACGGTGTGGTCGGCACCGTCCACACCCGCTGAGCAGCCCGCCCGAGACCGGCGACGACGTGGAGGTGGCAAGGTGATCGGCATCATCGGTCCGGAGGACTCGATCCGGCTCGTGCAGGAGGTCGCCGCGGGCGAGGGCCGCGCCACGGACCTGACGGCCCGCACGTACACCCGGCCGGAACAGGCCCTCGAGCTGGCCCGCGAACTCGACGAGCTGTGCCAGGTGCTGCTCTTCACCGGGCGCATCCCGTACGCGTTCGCCGCCGCCGCCGGCGACCTGCGCGCCGAGATCGACTACATGCCGCACGCCGGCATCGACCTCTACCGGACACTGTCACGGATGCTGCTGGCGAGCGGCGGACGGCTGCCCACGGTGAGCGTGGACACCATCGAGGCCGACATCGTCCGCGAGACGTACCACGACATCGACCTGATCCCGCCGACCGAGATCCTGCCCATCGCGGACTCGTCCGGCCTGCTCTTCTCCGGCCTCGACGAGATCACCGCCTTCCACCGCGAGCGGTACGCCTCCGGCGCGGTCGAGGCGTGCCTGACCTGCCTCGGCGCGGTGCACCGCGACCTGGCCGACAGCGGGGTGCCGGTCTGGCGGGTGGAACACACCCGCGCCTCCGTGCGGGACGCCCTGCGCCGGGCGTGGCTCGCCGCGGAGGTACGACAGTCCCGCGCCACCCAGATCGCGGTGATGATGATCGAGCTGACCGAGCCCGCCAGCCGCCAGCAGGACCCGTACCAGATGGAACGGGAGCGGCTACGGCTGCGCGAGGCGTTGCTCGAACACGCCGAGCGGATGCGGGGCAGGCTGGGCACGATCGACGACCGGACGCTGCTCATCACGACGACCCGCGGCACCGTCGAGAGCGCCATCGCCCGGCACCGGGCCGGCCACGCCTCCCTGCTGACCCTCCGCGGTGTCGACGTCGAGCACACGGTCGGCTTCGGTGCCGGCACCACCATCGCCGCCGCCGAGGACAACGCCCGCAAGGCGCTGGCACTCGGCCGCGGCAGCGGCGACACCCACGTCGTCTTCCCCGACGGGCAGATCTACTCCAGCCGGGAGAGCCCGGTGAAACAACGGCTCCGCGAGACCGCCCCCGAGGTCCTGCGGATCTCCGAACAGCTCCGCCTCGGGCCGCTGTCGACCCGCCGGTTGCTGGACGCGCTGCACCAGATGGACCCGAACCAGGTGACCGCGCGGGGCCTGGCCGACGCCTACGGGGTGGAGGCGCGCTCGGCGCGCCGACTGCTCAAGTCGCTGCGGGCCGCCGGCTTCGCCGAGGAGGTCGGCGTGCACGTCAGCACCGGCGCGGGCCGGCCGCAGACGGTCTACCGGGTGGCGATGCGGCGGCTGCTCGAGGCCATCGGCGGTGAGGCGTGAGGTTCGAACCGACCTTCCTGGTCACGGCCACCTTCGCCGCGGACGCCGCCACCCGCCGGGAACCGCACCGGCAGGCCCACCTCGCCCACGTCGAGGCCCTGCTCGCCGACGGCACCGCCCTGCTCGCCGGGGCCCGGGCCGACCTCGGCGCTTCCGTCCTCGTCCTGCGGGCCGCCGACGCCACCGCCGCCCGCAACCGTGTCGAACAGGATCCGTACTGGCAGCACCGGGTGTGGACCGGCATCGAGGTGGTCGACTACCTCGCCGCCACCCCGCAATCCCTCGGGAGGTCATGATGTCGCAGTACCGCCAGATCGCCGGAGTCCGGGTGCAGGGCGCCGCATCCGCGCCCTACGCGGCCCGGCTGTTGGGCGAGGCGTGGGGAGAGACACCCGAGGGGGTGCCGGTCCGCTTCGAGGCCGACCCGGCGCGGCCCGAGGGCGGCTACCGGATCGAGGTGCCCGAGCAGGGCGAGATCTGGCTCAGCGGCGACCCCTTCGCCGGCCTGGTCTACGCCGCGCGGGAGCTGCTCGCCCTGGCCACCCCGGCCGGCGTGCCCGTGGGCGTCCGGGAGGGCGCGCCTCGGCTGCCGCTGCGCAACCTGTGGACCTGGGACCACTCCACCAACTGGGACCTTCGGCAGCTCGGCCAGCAGGAGATCGGCGCGCTGAACCCGTACGCCAAGCCCGCCGACGCGTTCGGCGCCGACTACCGGCGGCTGGTCGACTTCTGCAGCCGGGAGCGGATCGGCGGCATCGTGGTGTACGGGCTGCTGCGCGACGCCCACGGCGGCGTCGAGGCGGCCCGCGAGCTGTGCGAGTACGCCAACGCCCGAGGCGTACGGATCATCGCCGGGATCGGCGTCAACGCCTACGGCGGCATCTACTTCGACGGCCGGCACCGCTACAACCTCGCCACCTGGCTGCGGCAGCGCCCCGACCTGGCCGCCGAGCTGCCGAAGAAGGTCGGGTTCGACATCGACGACTTCGGCGACCTGCACTTCCCGGCCAGCGAGTACATGATGGCCGCCTGCCCGTCCCAGCCGGACAACCTGGCGTGGCACCGGGAGGCGGTCGACTGGCTGCTGGACACCCTCCCCGTCGGCGGCGTCAACTTCGAGACCGGCGACTACGGCAGCTGCGCCTGCGCCAGGTGCGCGGCCCGCACCGGCGGCGAGCGCACCTCCTGGTCGTACGAGGCCATGCGGTCGGTCTACCCGACCCTGCTCGAGACCGCCCGCCGCACCGGGCCGGCGGGGGTGCCGCTGCGGCACCTCGTCGAGGTCTACTGGGACAACATCTTCGACCTGGAGGCCCAGAAGCCGCTGGCCGACCTGCCCGACGACGTGGCCTACCAGTACTGCGTCAACCGGGGTTTCTGGCACGACAACCGGGACCGGCTCACCGCCGACCACGTCGACGGGCTTCCGCACACCACCAACGTGCTGCGCACCCACGCCGGCTCCCAGTGGAACCGGCAGCGGCACTCCTGGGTGCCCGACCTGTACGCCGACATGGCGACCCGGGCCGCCGGGGCGGGCATGCGCGGCCTGACGATCTTCGCCGAGGCGTCGGCGTACCACCCGACCAACGAGATCAGCTACCTGGCGTACGCGCGCTTCACCTGGAACCCGGACCTGGCCTGGGCGGACTTCTGGCGCGCGGAGGTGGCACCGCGGTTCGGCGGCGCGGCCGAGGCCGAGGCGTTCCGCGCCGGCGCGGCCGCGCTGGACGACCCCACGGCGACGGCGGACGCCCTCGGCGCGGTCCGCGGCGACGCCCTGGCGATGGTCGCCGCCACCAGCGGCGACGTGCAGCGCCGGTGGCTGTGGCTGGCCGAGCGCGCGGCCCGTCACGCCCACTCCGCCGGCTGACCTGCCAGACCCGCCCGGAGGCAGCGGTGCGGCCGGACGACCGGCCCCCGCTGCGCGGCGGGTACACCGCCGGCGAATTTCACCCGTTTCGGGTGACGGCCGCTCACCACCGGGCGTTCCAGGCTGTACGAACAGTGCGGCTCGCGGGGGTGTCGGAAGGAGGTTTCTGATGGGGGACCCGACCGCCGACTATCTCGGCCGGCTGGGCCGGCGCCCGGCCACGCCGATCACGATGAAGGCCCGGGGCACGATCCGGCTGGAAGTCGAACGCGATACGGGAGCAGATGTCTGGTTCGTTACGTTGTGCGACGGCGCGACCCAGGTGTCGCGCCAGGACCAGCGGCCGGACCTGGTGATCCGGGGCCACCAGACGCTCTTCGACCGGCTGGTCCAGGGGCGGGCGCAGCTCTACGCGGCGCTGATGCGCAACGAGATCAACGTCGAGGGCGACCTGGCGCTCCTGTCGTCGTTCGAGCGGCTGCTGCCCGGCCCCGAGGGCGCCCACCACCCGCGCGACTTCGCCCGGGCAGGAGGACAGGGCTCATGAGCGAACGAGGCGTCAGCATCCTGGACGGCAACACGTTCGTCGTCAGCGACGAACGCGGCGACCTGCACCCGTCGCCGACCTTTCCCACCGGGCTCTTCTCGTTCGACACCCGGTTCCTGTCGACCTGGGTGCTGACCGTCGACGGCGAACCGCTCAACGCCCTGTCCCGGGACGACCTGCAGTACTTCGAGACCCGCTACTTCCTCGTACCCGGCGAGCCGACCCACTACGTCGACGCGAAGGTCTCGGTCATCCGGCAGCAGCAGATCTGCCGGGAGTTCAGCGAACAGTTGACGGTACTCAACCACGACACCGAGGAACGGCACCTCACGTTGCGGGTGGAGATGGCCACCGACTTCGCCGACCTGTTCGAGATCAAGGACGTACGGCAGAAGACCGGGAAGACTCTGACGAGCGTCGAGGACGGTCATCTGCGGTTCCGTTACGAACGAGGCACCTTCCACCGTGAGACGATCATTTCGAGCACTTCGCCGGCGCGCGTCGACGAAACGGGGATGACCTTCGACCTCCGGATCGCACCGCGCGGCAGGTGGAGCACGGAGCTGCACGTCTACCCGATCGTGCGCGGCGCGCGGGGCCTCGACATCCGGGCCAGCCTGGACGCCCACCAGGGGCGGGTGAAGCCGCAGCTGCGGCAGGACCTCGACGACTTCCTCTTCCAGACACCACAGCTGGTGTGCGACCACCGGTCCCTGCAGACGGCGTACGAGCGCAGCCTCACCGACCTGGCCGCGATGCGGTACTCGCCGCTCGCCTTCCCCCGGCGGTTGCCGGCCGCGGGGCTGCCCTGGTTCATGACCATCTTCGGCCGCGACAGCATCTTCATCAGCCTGCAGACGCTGCCGTTCGTGCCGGAACTCGCCTCGACGGTCCTCCGTGACCTCGCCTTCCAGCAGGGCAGCAAGCTGGACGACTACCGCGACGAGGAACCCGGGAAGATCGCGCACGAGTTCCGCTACGGCGAATCGGCGGCGTTCGAGGAGCAGCCGCACAGCCCCTACTACGGATCGGCGGACTCCACCCCCCTGTACGTGATCCTGCTCGACGAGTACGAGCGGTGGAGCGGGGACGCCAGCCTGGTGCAACAGTTGGAGCTCGAGGCCCGCGCGGCGCTGAACTGGATCGACGAGTACGGCGACATCCTGGGCAACGGCTACGTGTCGTACCAGCGGCGGAACACCGTGAACGGCCTGGAGAACCAGTGCTGGAAGGACTCCTGGGATGCCGTCTCCTACCGGGACGGCCGGCTGCCCGGACTGCCACGCGCAACCTGTGAGCTGCAGGGGTACGCCTACGACGCGAAGCTGCGCGGCGCCCGTCTGGCCCGGCAGTTCTGGAACGACCCCGCCTACGCCGACCGGCTGGAAGCCGAGGCGGCCGACCTCAAACGGCGTTTCAACCGCGACTTCTGGATCGAAGAGGGGGAGTACTACGCGCTCGCCCTCGACACCGACGGCAAGCCGGTCGACGCCATGTCGTCCAACATGGGCCACCTGCTGTGGAGCGGCATCGTCGAACCGGACCGGGCCCAGAAGATTGCCCAGCACCTCCTCGGGCCGAGCATGTTCTCCGGGTGGGGCGTCCGCACCCTGGCCGACACCGCGGCGCGGTACAACCCGGTCGGCTACCACGTCGGCACGGTCTGGCCGTTCGACAATTCGATCATCGCCTGGGGCCTGTGGCGCTACGGCTTCCGCACCGAGGCCGGCCAGATCGCCGAGGCGGTCATCGACGCGTCGCAGTACTTCGGCGGGCGGCTGCCCGAAGCGTTCGCCGGCTACGAGCGGCTCCTGACCAAGTACCCCGTCGAATACCCCACCGCCTGCAGCCCGCAGGGCTGGTCGGCCGGAGCGACCCTGCTGTTCCTCCGTACGATGCTCGGCCTCAATCCGCACGAGGACCACCTTGCGGTCGACCCCGCCCTGCCGGCCGCGATCGGCCGGATCGAACTGCTCGACATCCCGGGGCGTTGGGGGCACGCCGACGCGTTCGGCCGCAGCGGGGTCGACAGCCGGCGCCGCGCCAGGGCTCGACGGTAGGAACGGAACAGGTCCCTCCTCGGGCTGCTCTCGTTCTTTCCTCCTGGGTGCCTACTGCGATCGACGCCCTCGACCGGTTGGCCGCCGGCGCGGAGGCGCTGGAACCGGAGGTGGCCCGTCGGGTCCTCGCTGGCGCGGGCCCGGCCGGCCCGCCTACCCGGCACAGCCGACGCGAGTGGGACGTAGTGCACCACATACCTCAGATCTATGCCAATGCCGCTAATCGCCGCCTAGCCGAGCTCGGCAAGATTTAGGAACGATCGTTCTTGACTGGCCGTTCCTAAACCCGCTACTGTGGCTGACATGGGGAGACCACGTGGGTTCGACGAGGATCAAGCTGTCCAGGCGGCGATAGGAGTATTCGCCGAGCGGGGATACGACGGCACGTCCGTCGACGACCTGGTGGCCAGCCTCGGCGTCCATCGCAACAGCCTGTACAAGACCTTCGGCAGCAAGGGCGGGCTCTACACCAGGGCGCTGCGCTGGCACGTGGAGCACCAGGTGCGACCACTCGTCACGGCCGTCGCGGCGGCTGGCGACATCACCGAGGCGATGCATCGCGTACTCGCCACCGACGCGGCGAAACCCGGCTTCGACCTGCTCCTGAGGGCCGCGGTCGAGCGCGCCCCGGTCGATTCCGAAGTCGCCGAAGTGGTCGCCCAGTGCCTGCGGGAGATGGACGAGGCCCTCGGTCGCGTCCTGATCGCCGAACATCCGGGCGCCGACGGAACCGCTCGCGTCGAGGCACTGACCACCGCGCTGACCGCCACCGTGCTGGGTCTGCGCCTGCGGGCCAGGGCCGGCACCTCCGATACGCAAACCACCGAAGCCGGCAGGGCAGTGGCCCACCAGCTCAGCCACCACGAGATCTGAGGAGACAGATATGGCACGTGTTTACGTCGACGGCGAGGCCCTCGTCGTGGAGATCGAAGGCATGGACAAGCTCTGGGCACTGAAGAGCCGGCTCACCATCCCGCTGGTCAACGTCAGGGGCGCGACCGCCGACCCGGGGATCGTCAAGGAGCCGAAGGGCCTGCGAGCGCCGGGAGCCCACCTCCCCGGGGTCATCGTCGCGGGCACCTTCCACCACGACGGCGAGCGGGTGTTCTGGGACGTCCGCGATCCAGCGAAGGCCGTCGTCATCGAACTGACCGACGAACGCTACAGCCGCCTCGTCGTCCAGGTCAGCGACCCCCACGCCACGGTTCGGCTCATCGAAGAGGCCACGCGGACGCCCTGACCAGTCCGTCCGTCGCTTCCCGGCCGGTGGCCGCTCCGGCGGCCACCGGTCCCTTTTTCACCCCACCTCGAACGGCGATGCCTCATGCCCAAGATCCAAAAGCTGGTTCCCAGTGACCACGACAAACCGCTCACCAGCATCACGAAGACGTCCGACGGCGTGCGGGTGCAGGTGCGCAACCTCACCAAGCGGTTCGGTGCCGTCCCGGCGGTCACCGACCTGAGCTTCACCGTGGAGCCCGGGCGGGTCACCGGTTTCCTCGGCCCGAACGGCGCCGGGAAGTCGACCACCCTGCGAATGGTCCTGGGATTGATTCGGCCCACCTCCGGCGACGCGCTCATCGGTGGCCGACGGTACGTCGAACTGCCGCAGCCGGCTCGTACCGTCGGCGCGGCCCTGGACGCGTCAAGCTGTCATCCCGGAACCAGCGCCCGGGACCACCTGCGGATCTACTGCGACATGGCCGGGCTGCCGGTACGACGCGCGGACGAGGTCATCGAGGCCCTGGACATGTCCGGGTTCGCGGGCCGGAAGACCGGCGAATTCTCCACCGGCATGCGCCAGCGGCTCGCCCTCGCCACGGCCCTACTCGGCAACGCTCCCGTGCTGCTTCTGGACGAGCCGACCAACGGGCTCGACCCCGGGGGGATCGCCTGGCTACGCCGGTTCCTACGCCAACTCGCCGACGAGGGGCGCACCGTCCTGGTCTCCAGCCACGTGCTCAGCGAGGTGGAACAGATGGTGGACGGCGTGGTCGTGATCAGCGGCGGGCGCCTGATGGCCGAAGGCACCCTCGACGAACTCGCTGCGGTGACCGTTCCCGCCGTCGTGGTCCAGTCTCCTGACGCCGACCTCCTCGCCGCGCGACTGGCCGATGCCGGGACGACCGATGGTCGCCCGCCCCGGATCGAGAACACCGGTCCGGGCACCCTCCGAGTCCATGGCCTCAGCGCCGAAAGGGTCGCAGACACCGCAGCGGGCGCGGGCCTGCGGGTGTACGGACTAACTCCGTGCCGCACCGACCTGGAGCAGGCATTTCTGCAGTTGACCGGGGAAAAGAGGACCACCCGATGAGCCACCTCGTCCGAGCCGAGTTCCGCCGGCTGTTCGCCACCCGCCTCTGGATCTGGGCGGTGGCCGCCGCGGTCGTCTTCGGCGGCGGCCTCGTCGGGCTGCTCACCATCATCGGCCCCGAGAACGTCAATCCGCCACTGCCCGGACTGGACACCGAGGCCGGCATCCGGGCGGTACTCGGCCTCGCCGGGCTCGGAGTGATCGTCCCTGCGCTGTTCGGCGCGACAGCGGTCACCTCCGAGTACCGGCACCGGACCATATCGGCCACGTTTCTGTTCGCACCTCGACGCTGGAGCGTGCTGGCCGCGAAACTCCTCGTCTACCTCGTCGCCGGGGTGGCCTATGGGCTGATCACCACGATCGCGGCCGGCATCGCGCTCTACGCCGGGACGGCTGTCCGGGACATCCCCACCGGCGCACCACTCGATGTCGTCGTCAGTCTGCTGCTGCGCCTGGTCGTGGCGATGGCGGCCTACACCGTACTGGGCGTGGGCATCGGCGCACTGGTCCGCAACCAGGTGCTCGCCTTGGCCGGCTTGGGCGCGTACCTCTACATGGGCGAGAACCTGCTGCTCTTCATTCCCGGGGTGAACACGGCATACCCGTTCCTGCCCGGCGGTGCCACCGCCGCGCTGACCAACTTCACCGCGCTCACCCAGGTGGCGAACGACACGACCGGAGCCGCACCGCAACTCCTCTCCCCGCAGGCCGGCGCCGGTCTGCTGATCGCCTACGCGCTCGCCGCCGCACTACTGGCTATCGTCCTGCCCCTACGCAGGGACGTCGTCTGACCGGGGCGGACGACCGGACGAGCACAAGGCGTGCGCCGGGTCGGCACCCCCGGGCTTTCCCGGTCAGGTGGGCCGGCGCACGCCCCGCTGGTCCAGCCAGCCGTCGACGTCGAAACCCCGCGCCGCTCTCGGTCTGCCGTCGGCAGGCGCCGGCCTTGTACCGTCTTGAACTGGTCCGCCGCAGTCGCGTCGGGAACGGTGGTATCAAGGACCGACGTCAGCCAAGGAGGGGCAGTGCGGAGTTTCACCCGTACGTTCGTCGGCAACCTCGTGCTCTTCACCGTCCTAGGGGTGGCGGGGCCGATCCTGCTCGTCTGCGGCGCCCTGGGCGTCACCGATGCCGGCGAGGGCGAACGGGGCGTCCCGCTGGCCTTCCTCCTCGCCGGACTGGGGTTCACCCTCGCGATAGCCGTCAGCGCCTTTCTCTTCACCCGCAAGCACCACCCGGTCATCACCGACCGCGACCGCGTGTCCACGGCGTACCAGTGGGACGACGACACCCTCGCCATGTGGACCCCCCGCGCCCGGATTCCCATCCAGGGCGGCCGGCTGGCCACGGCCGAGGTGCGCGAGGCGACACTCGTGTCGTACGGCGACGACTGGGAGGCGACGTACCAGTCCTACGGCGGCGACCTCGACCCCGACGAGCCGATGCCGCGCATCCGGCTCAGGCTGCGGGTCCACCCTGACGGCGGCGAGCCGTTCGAGTCGACGCACACGTGGCGGGTGCCGTCCCTGTGCCTGGCGGCCGTCACCGCGGGGCGACTCGTCGCCGTCGTCCACCCCGACATCCCCGAGGAGTTCGGCATCGACTGGCCGCGCAGCGCCCTGCTGTCGGGCGCCAGGACGTGCAGGCTCCTCGGTTTCGACGGCCGGCACGTCGAGCTGACCGGTCGCCCGGATCTCCTCCTGGAGCTGTGGCGGATCACCGGGACCGGGACCGCGGGCCGGATCACCATGGACGGCGACACGATCGACCTGCGCCGCGTCGAGCCCGCCGTGGCGACGCAGCTCCAGAGCCTGGTCGAGCGGGCCGCCGGCGGGTGGCCGGCGCCCGAGCCGGTGCCGGACGGGCAGGCCAGGTGGGTAGTCGACCGTTTGCCCGCGCAGGAAGGGGCGTTCGGCGAGGTGGACCGCCGGTGGGCCCGCCTCGGCGGGCACCTCGTCCGTGGCCGGTTCCTGGAACTGCGGGGCACGACGACCTTCCAGTACGCCGGCCCGGTGCTGGAGACCGTCCTGCGCGTCTTCCCCGCCGACGGCACCGCCCCGATCGACCTCGGGAAGAAACTGACGGTGCCGATGACCTACCTCGCGCTGCTGCACCGCACGAAGCAGCTCGTCGTGCGGGTCGGCCCCGACCGCCGGTCGTACGAGATCGACTGGGCGCGCACCACCCTCGCCGTGGGGGCGAGCCCGGCCGTCGTGATCGGACCCGACGGTCGCCGGTTCGACCTGACCGGCCGGTTCGACGCCCTGCTGGCGATCATGCGGCTGCTCGTGGCCAACCGGGTGAGTGTCTCCGGCAACGTCCTGGATCTCCGGGACCGCCGCCCCTCCGCTGTGGCGGCACAGGTCATGGACGTGATCCGTGCTCATCCCGACCGGAATTCGCACCTGGACTTCCCGGTGCCGTAGGGCGGGCCGTACCCGCCGCACCACCGGTGCGGCCCGCCCACCAAACCGGCGGTGTTGCTCGACGTGACCGAAGGCGCGAACCCGGTGGTGGCCGGGCCGCGCCGTCGGAATGGTCAGCGCGGCTGCTCGGCGAGGCCCCGGATGCCCTGCAACGTGGCGGTCATGGCGTCCCGCAGGGCGGCCCGCCGGTTCTCGATGATCTGCTCCTCGTTCTCGGGTGCCCGGTCGATGACCAGGCTCACCCCGCTGCGGCCCGGGCCGATCCGCACGGACTGGACCAGCCGGCAGCCGTCATCCTCGGGCGTGAGCCGGAACTGCCAGGTGGCGGCGGGGTGCCGTAGGTCGGCGGGGCCGCCACCGAAGCGGTTGTCCGGGTCGACCACCACCCAGCCGAAGACCTGCGGCTCGTCGAACCGCACGACGTGCGAGATGGTCCGCCACTCGCCCAGCGCGGGATGGTGGTTGTGCCCCTCGAACCGGGCGCCGAGCGTCGGCCCCCGGCTGCCGTCGAGCCATCGGACCCGGCGCAGCTCCGTACTGAACCGCGTGGGCAGCTCGATGTCGGTGACCAGCTCCCACACCCGGGCCGGATCGGCCGCCAGGTGCAGGTCACACTCCACCGTCGGGCCATCGACGTAGCGCACGGCATCCTCCCTTGTGTCCTTCGGCTTACCAGATCCTCTCACCGTGTTGACCGTCGGCGGGGGGCCGCTCCGGCCAGGTTCGGTGCAGGGGCGGTCAGCACCGTGGCACGTTGGGGATGAAGCCGTCGTGGCCGGTCAGGACGTAGGCGTCCGAGACGTACCTGTTGGTGCCGATCCGGTTCCAGACGTTGGTGGTGCCGTAGGTGCCGGTGACGGTGGTGCCGACGGCCTGGCAGTAGATGCTGACCGTCGCGCCGTCGGCGACGGATCCGACGATGGCGTAGCCGGAGCCGGGTCCCGAGCGGACGTTGAGGCCGGCCCCTCCGGTGTTCACGGTGCCGGAGCCGATGCCGGTCTTCCCGTTCACCAACTCCATGTAGTAGGTCCAGTTCCAGTGTGGGCCCGGGTCGGTGTGGGTGGCCCCCGGCACCTCGTTGTGGCCGATGATGTGTGCCCGGTCCTTGGGGATGCCGTACTTGTTGGCCAGGTTGCGGGTCAGGGCCGCGGACGCCCGGTACATCGCGTCGGTGAACCATGCGGGGTTGTCGACGTAGCCTTCGTGTTCGATGCCGATGGACTGGGTGTTGTAGGTCCAGTTGCCGGCGTGCCAGGCGATGTCCTTCTCGCGCACGGACTGGGTGACCGCCCCGTCGGACGAGCGGAACGTGTAGTGCGCGCTAACCTTGGCGGCCGGGTTCTGGAACCAGCTGATCGATCCGGCGTAGCTGCCCTGCGTGATGTGGATGACGACGTACCTGACGGGGTGGCTGCCGGGCCGGCTGGCCACGGTGTAGTTGCTGGGGCTGGCCGGCGCCCACGCGGCCGGTCCGTAGTCGGTGCTGAGGGTTCCGACCCCGCCCGCCGCCTGGGCGAGCGCGCCCCGCTGCGGCGCGACCGGACGGCCGGGAACGGCCAACGCTTCGGGCTGTGCCGTCTCGAAGCCGGTTCGGAGCAGGTCGTAGACGGCGTCGGCGTAGAGCCGGGCGAGCGCCGGGGTGCTTGCCCCGCCGTAGCGCGCGACCGAGCCGTACCACGTGTTGACGTCCTGGCGCTCGACGGCGGTCAGGCCGGCCTGGTCGGCGTAGGAGCGCAGGACGGCGGCGGCCCCGGCGACGTTCGCGGTCGGGTCGGCGCGCAGCGTGTCCCGGTCGAGCCCGGTCAGCCGGGCCGCCTCGTCCAAGGTGTGCAGGTTCGGGTTGCTGACCAGGTGCATGAGGCCGTAACCGCCCGCCGCGCTCGGTCTGCCGCCATGCCCGTTGAGTCGCGTCTCGGCGTGGCCGAGGGCGAGGAGCAGATCGCGGGGAACGTCGTACCGTCGTGCGGCGGTGTCGAACGCGGTGGCCCACCGACTTGATGCGGCCGAGCCCCGGTCCGGGGCGGCTGATGCCGGCGAAGCCGCCAGGACTGACTCACCGGACAGGACCAGAGCCGCGGCGAGCATGGCGCCGAGTAGCCCGTGCGTACGCCGTGAGGCGCGTCGACCAGTCACCTTCCACCCCCAGTGCATCGATTTGCGATAGATGGAGCTCGATGGATGGGCCGTAACATACCTCGCGGCCGGCGGCGGTGTAAACGGTTTGCGGTGTCGGGCTTTCGGAGCGGCGGAATCCTTCATCGGCGGCACGCCCGGCCGGCCCGCGCGCGCCGCCCCGCCGGGCGCGCCAGGTGGCGCCGGTGCGCATCAGGACGGATCCGGCGACGGGTGGGCTGCCGACGCCACGACGGGTCTCGCGCCGGAACCGCCCGGCTCGCCCGTCGGCGCAGGAGCAGCGGTTCGTGCTCCGGTGCGGGAGCGCTGGGTCAGGACGACGCAGGCGAGCACCACGAACGCCGCGGCGACCGAGGCAGGGGCGACGGCCTCGCCGACCAGCAGCGCCGACCAGGTCAGGGTGAGGACGGGCTGGGCGAGCTGGATCTGTCCGACCTGCGCGATGCCTCCGCGGGCGAGGCCCGCGTACCAGGCGAAGAAGCCCAGGAACATGGAGACCGCGGTGAGGTAACCGAACGCTGCCCAGGCGACGGCGCCGGCGTGCGGCCGGTGGACCGTGGCGGTCATGGCCGTGACGGGCAGGGTGGCGGGCAGCGACAGCAGCAGTGCCCAGCAGATCGTGCGGGCACCGCCCAGTTCGCGGGCGAGCGCACCGCCCTCGGCGTATCCCAGGCCGCACAGCACGACCGCCGCGAGCAGGTACAGATCCGCGAGGGACAGGGCGCCGCTGACCGCGCCGCTGACGATGAGGAACGCCAGGACCGCCAGCAGCCCGCCGATGCTCGCGACCCAGAACAGCGGCGGCGGACGCTCTCCGGCGCGCAGCACCGCGAACATCGCGGTCATGGCCGGCAGCACGGCGACGACGACCGCGCCGTGCGCGGAGGTCTGCGTCGTCAGGGCCAGCGAGGTGAACAACGGAAAGCCGACGACGACACCGAGCGCGACGATCGACAGGCGCCGCCACTGACCTCGGCTGGGCCGCGGCGCGCCGGTGGATCTCAGGTACGCCCAGGCCAGCAGCGCCGCGCCGACGGCCCGGCCGAAGGCGACGAACCAGGGGTCCAGCTCCTGCACGGCGACGCGGGTCATGGGCAGCGACATGCTGAAGGCCAGCACGCCCAGCGCTCCGAGGGCGAGCCCGACGGTGCGATCCGCTGTTACCGCGCTCACGGCAGTAGCGCTACTCTTACCCTTCATGGGCAACGGTAACGCAGCCGAGCGCGTCATCCAAGATCTGCGCGCGCTCGTCGCCAGGGCCGACCCGGGGGACCGGCTGCCGTCCGTACGCGAGCTCACCGCGCGCCACCAGGCCTCCCCGGTGACGGTCACCGAGGCGATCCGGCAGCTCACCGCGCAGGGACTGGTCGAGGCGCGATCAGGGCGGGGCACGTTCGTGGCCGCCGCGCCCACGCGGCAGCCCCGGTCGGACCTGTCCTGGCAGACCGTGGCGCTCGGCCCCCGCCCACCCGGCGAGGAGGACATGCAGGCGTTACTGGCGCTACCACCATCGGACGCGATACCGCTGTCCGGCGGCTATCTGGACCCGGATCTCCAACCGGCCGCCGCGCTCGGTGCCGCGCTGGCCCGAGCCGCCCGGCAGCCCGCGTCGTGGCAACGCGGCCCGGCCGAGGGCCGCGAGGACCTGCGCGCCTGGTTCGCCCGCGAGGCCGGAGGCGGGCTGAGCGCCGGCGACATGGTGATCTGCCCGGGCGGGCAGGCCGCACTGTCCTCCGCGCTCCGCGCGCTCGCCACCCCCGGTGACACCCTGCTCGTCGAGTCGCCGACCTACCTGGGCGCGCTGGCCACGGCCCGCGCCGCCGGGCTGCGGGTGGTGCCCGTCCCCGCCGACGCCGACGGCGTACGGCCCGACCAACTGGCCGCCGCGTTCACCCGCACCGGCGCGCGGTTGTTCTACTGCCAGCCGCTGTACGCCAACCCCACCGGCGCGACCCTGGCGGCCCACCGCCGCGCCGAGGTCTCCGCCGCCGTACGCGACGGCGGGGCGTTCCTGATCGAGGACGACTACGCCCGGGACCTCGCCATCGACGGCGAGGCCACACCTCCACTGGCCGCCGACGACCCCGACGGACACGTCGTCTACCTGCGCTCCCTGACCAAGTCCGCCGCGCCCGGGCTCCGCGTCGCGGCGATCGGCGCCCGTGGCCCGGCCGGCGCCCGCCTGCGGGCAGGCCGGCTGCTCGACGACTTCTTCGTCGCCGGCCCCCTGCAGCAGGCCACGATCGAGTTCGTCACCTCCCCGGCCTGGGCGCGTCACCGCCGTACCGTGCGCGCCGCGTTGCAGGCGCGGCGCGCGGCACTGCTGGCCGCGCTGCGGCGGCACCTGCCCCCACTCGCCCCGCAGGTGGTTCCGCGGGGCGGCCTGCACCTGTGGGCCCGCCTGCCCGACGGTACCGACGACGTCGCGCTGGCCGCCGCCGCGGCCCACGAGGGCGTCGTGGTCTTCCCCGGGCGGCCGTGGTACGCCGCCGAACCCCCGGCCCCGCACCTGCGCCTCACCTACGCGGCCGCGCCACCCGACCTCATGGACGAGGCCGTCCGCAGGCTCTCCCGTGCGCTGGCGAGCCGAACGGCATCTGTTTGACGCGTCCCGGCCGACGATCCCGTTCCCAGGCCCACCGCGGTCGGTCCAGCTCGGCAGGACTCCTCGAGCATCCTCACGGCCGGTCCAGCGTCGTGCACCGCGAACACGGCGACGCCGTCCGGCCGGGGAACGAGCCGCGTGTCCGGTCTGGACCGCAGCGGCGGGCGAGGGCCGACCGCGCCAGTCGTCTGGCCGACAGCCGTCGCCGCATTGCGGAAACTACAGTGGGTGAATGCGGCGACCACCGCTCGTGTCGGGCGGACTGGTCCGCCGTACCGGCCTCGCGCCCACGGTCGGATGGCTCCTCCGCACCAACCGGGTGCTCTCGCCGATCACCGATCTGCGCCGGGCGTCCCGCTTCGCTCCAGCCTTCGGCGGCGGATCGTGGCCGCACGGCCCGGTCAGCGAGAGCCGGGTGTCCCGCTGGGAGTCGGGCTTCACCCCGGTGCCCCATGCCGCCGTCCGCCGCTACGAGGAACTGCTGCTCCTGCCGCCGAACACCCTCGTCGCCCCGCTGGACAACCTCTACCGGTATGTCGCGGCCGCCGAGCCGCTGCGGCTCACCCTCTGCCGGGACACCCTCCCCGACGACCCGTCCGAGGGTCTCGACAACCTGCTCGACCTGGCTGTCACCGCGGCGCCGCTCACCGGTGGGCAGTGGGACGACCTCACCGCCGCCCTCGTCGCCGACCCCCGCATCCGGCTCGTGCCGTCGGCGAGCTGGTCGACGATCACCGACCGGCTGGTCGCGGAGATGGTCCTGTCCGACGGCGTCGACTGGCTGCAACGGCACGAGGCGCTCAATCGCCTGCTGGCCCACCCCGTCGGCTGCCAAGCCGCCATCGACAGTTGTGCCAGCCTCGCCCGAGACCGCGAGAACCAGGTGTTCATCGAGACGGTGTGCGCCCTCGAGGCGACCGGACACCCGGACGCCGCCCGCCACGTCTTCGCGCAACTGCGGGACCCGACCCACCAGCGGGCCAGAGTAGGCGCTCTCCTCGCCGCGATGCGCAAGCTCACCGTCGGGCACTTCACCGAGGAGCAGGTCGCCGACCTCGTCCCCCTGGTCGTCGACCTGCTTGCGGACCGCGACACCGCGCACCTGGCCGCCCAACTCGCCGCAGGACTTCCGCTCGACCGCGACCGCCGGTACCGCCAGTTCCTGACCCGTCACGGCACCCCGGTCACGACCCCGCCCGACACCCTGTCGCGGCAGCAGACCCTCGCCGCCCGGATCGCGTACGCGGCCAGCGCGGAGGCGACCCACGACCAGGTGCTCCGAGCCGATCCGATTCTTCCCGTCCTGGTCGAGGACACGTTGTTCCACCCGTCGCCCGACGTCCGCCTCTACACCCGCTTCCTGGTCGCCGCCACCCCCTATCGCGCCGCGCTCGCGACCGCCCTCGCCAACGAACTCGGCGGCGGCCGGCTCCGTCACGACCCCGCCCTCGCCGAGGCGATCCTGGATTCGTTGCGGATCCTCGGCGACCGGCGCCAACAGCCGCTGGTCGAACGGCTGGCGATCGCCGACGGCGTCCCGACGGCGGTGCGGGTCTCCGCTGCCCACGCCGTCGGGCACCTCGGCGACGGGGTCGCCCGTACGGTGGTCGAACACGCCGCCGGTCGGGTGGCGGGCCCGCCGGAAGGCACCGGAGGAGACCGGCCGGTGCTGGAGGCGATCATCTACTCGCTGGGCGTCAACGGCCGTGACGACCTGCTCCGGCAGCTGGCCACCGACCCGCGGCTCCCGGCGACGGCCCGCCGCTCGGCGTCCTGGTGGCTGGACCGGCCGGCGTACGTCCGCCGCAGCGCGTCGCGCTGAATCCCACCAGGGCCAGCCCTCTTGCAGCCGGCGGTGGCGGCTGCAAGACCGCCGTCGCGGGCCCGCGTCGACTTCTACCGTCAAGCAGGCACCGGCCAGGAGGCCGGTACCCCGACACCGGACAGGACGGTGGAGCGATGCGCGCAAACCTGATCATCCGACCTCGCCGGCTCGCCGCCGCGCTCACCGCGGTCGCGGCCGCCGGTCTTGCCGTGCCCCAGCCGGCACAGGCCGCCGCCGGCGACCTCAGCTACGTCCTGAACCACACGAACGTCCGCGTCTGCGGGTCGGTCCGGCAGATCCAGTGCCCCGACGGCGCCGGCCCCAACGGCGTCATGGGGTCGGTGGTGGGCGACCAGTGGGACCGGACCTGGTGCTGGCGCGACGGCGAGTGGGCCGGCGAGCCGGCCACGAACCGTTGGTTCAAGGTCACCGCGAACACCACCGCCGGCTGGAAGACCGGCTGGGTCAACGCCGCACAGGTACCGATCCAGGCGTTCGTCCCCTGGTGCTCGAGCTGGAACTGACTCCCGGCACCCGTACGACGACAGCGGCACGTGCGCCGCTTCCTCCACCAACTGCCTGGGATAGAAGGGACTTCTCATGGTCATGCCGACACCGACCCGAGCCGAGCGGCGGAAGCCGGGCGCCCCGAGGACGATCCACCGGATCGTCGGCGTCGTCGCCGTCCTGGTCGCGTCGATCCTGATTCCGGGTGCACCGGCCAGCGCAGCTCCGTGCAGCCCGGTCTCCTGCGTCCACAACACCAAGGGCAGCCAGGTCCTCGTGAGGTGCTGGGACGGCGCCTGCACCCCGGGAACCAACGTGTGGCTGAACAACGGCTACCAGGTCTCCATGTCGTGCTGGTTCGACGCCGCCAACTTCGACGGCAACTACCCGAGCACCCGCTGGTTCCTCGTGCGGAGTGTCCCACTGGCGGGCAGGTGGCTGGTCCACTCGTCCTACGTCTACAACCAGACCTCCGTCGGGCACTGTTAGGCGCGGTGTCACCACCGACCGGGAACTGCCCCCGCTCCCCGGTACAGGGAGCGGGGCACCCGGTCAGCCGGCCGGTTCGGCTTGTACGCGACCATTAGCTCCCATGCGCCGGGCAGCACCGCCACCCGCTCGAAGCCGACCCCCGCGAGCACCGTCACCCCGCCCACCACCCGGACAACCCGTTGATCACAACCCCGATACGTGCCCTAGTCGGACCGGACGGTGAGCGGGACGTCGCGCAGGTCGGGCACCTCCTGCCGGCGCGGCTCCCGGGTCAGTGTCGCGGTGAACTCCTCCGGCCGAACCTCCAGGTACGGCGGGGCCTCGACGTCGCGGAACCCGCCTGCGGCGACCACGGCCGGTGTGGGGCACTGCCGCTCCGGGCGTACCTGGATGATCTGCCCCGGCTGGACCAGGTACGAGGGGCGGTTGACCTTGCCGCCGTCCAGGGTGAACGTGTTGCGCTCGACCAGGCTGCGGGCCTCGCCGACGCTGCGGGCGAAGCCGGCGCGGTGCACCAGCGCGTCCAGCCGCTGCTCCAACTGCCCGGCCAGGTTCTCCGCCGCGTCGCCGGGCTGCCCGGCGGCCGTCACCAGGGCCCGGACCAGTTGCCGCTCCCGCAGGTCGTACGCGGCCCGGATCTGCCGCCGCTCCGCGTCGGGCAGTCGGTAGCCGCGCGGGGCTCGGCGCGGCCCGCCCCGGACACCGATCGGATGCCGCTGCCGGCGCAGTCGGTAGCCATGCGCCGGCTTCAGCGGCACGTCGTCGGTCGGCGCGATGTTGACCTTGGAGCGGAGCGTCATGGTGCCCTCCCTGGCTGTCGTGGGTCACCACGCTGCCCCGCACCGGGGTGAGCCCGCCCCACCCGTTCCGGGTGATCCGCCCCGCGCGGGGCGCGTCGACACCTGGGGCGGCCCTGCTGTCGGGCGCGACGAAGGTGACCTTGCCGTTCGATCACGCCACGAGCGGAGGGAGCTGGAGGCGCCGGTCAGTCGGCCGCGGGCTTGTACGCGACGACCAGCTCCCAGGTGCCGGGCAGCACCGCCACCCGTTCGAAGCCGGCCTCCGCGAGCAGCTTGGTGTAGAACTCCGTTTCGCGCAGCCGGCTGACGCAGCTGTCCACGCCGATCAGGAAGTAGCTCCAGAAGAACTGCATCGCCAGCCGGTCCGGGGTGCGGAACTCCTCGCAGATCAGCAGCAGCCCACCCGGCTCCAGTGCCGCGTACGCCTGCTCCACCAGGCGGCGGGCCACCTCGTTCGGCCAGTCGTGCAGCACCCGCACGAATGACATCGCGTCGTACCCCTGGGGCAGCGGCTCGGCGAGGAAGTCGCCGCCGACGAACCCCAGCCGCTCGGCGTGCCCCCGCGCGACCCGGGTGGCCGTCACCAGCGGCGCCACCGCCGGCAGGTTGTACACGTCGGCCCGCAGGCCCGGCGCGGTGTCGAGGACGTGCGCGGCGAGCGTCCCGTCGCCGCCGCCCACCTCCAGCAGGCGACGCCGGTCCGGCCACAGCAGATCGGCGTGCCGCCGTACCGCCTCGATCACCGGCCCCAGCCCGACGGCCATGCTGCGCTCGAACTCGGCGGTTTGCGCGTCGGTCTTCGGCGGCCAGGCGAAGTCGTCGTCGCCGATACTGACCTGGCCGCGCAGGCTCTCGGGCAGCCGGCCGTGCAGCCGCCGCCAGGGATAGCGGTCCCGGTCACGCTCGACCGCGCCGGGGCCGACCACCGCGGCCACCGCGTCGCGCAGCCCCGGCACGGCCCGGTAGCTGGTCGTGCCGATGTCGTCGTCGGGCTCGTCGCGCGTCAGGAAGCCCAGGCTCTCCAGGCAGTCGAGGAACTTGTAGAGCCGTAGCGGGCGTACCCCGAACCGGGTGGCCAGCGCGTCGAGACGGACGGGCCCGGGCTCCAGCGCGTCGAGCAGGCCCATGCCGAGTGCCGTCTCCAGCACGTCCATGGCCTTCGGCCCGTTGGCGAGCAGGCTCATCAGCGCCCGCGGTGAGAGGGTGACGGTCACCGGTGCAGCTCCTTCTCCAGCGCGTCCATGAACGCGTCGACCTCGTCGAGGGTGTTGTAGACGTGCGGGCCGACGCGCAGGTAGCCGCGCCAACTGCAGATCAGGTCACGGGCGGCCAGTCGCCGCTTCACCGCCTCGCCGTCGGGGACGTCCAGGCACACCACGCCGCCGCGGCGGTGCGGCGCGGTGGGGCTGACCACCGCGATGCCGGCCGCGCCGGCCCGGTCCAGGACCCGCTGGGTGAGGGCCAGCGAGTGTCGCCGGATGGCCTCGGTGCCGATCCCGGCCAGCAGGTCCAGGCCGACCTGGGAGACCAGGGAGGTGACCGGGTACGGCGTGCCGCCGGCGAACCGCCGGGCGTCGGGCGCCCAGCCGGTGGACGGTTGGAACGTGAGCGCCCGGTCGCCGGCCTGCCAGCCGGTGGCGGCCGGTGCCAGCTCCGGCACCAGGTCGGGGCGGACGTAGAGGAAGGCGGTGCCGACGCCGCAGAGCCACTTGTGCGCGCCGCCGAGGACGACGTCGACACCGAGGGCGGTGACGTCCATCGGCACCACCCCCACGGTCTGGAAGACGTCCACCACCACCAGCGCGCCGACGTCGTGGGCGCGGGCGACGAGGCGGGGCAGGTCGACGGTGGCGCCGGAGGTGAAGCTGGCGTGCGACACGCACACCAGCAGCGTCCGCTCGTCGAGGCGCGCCTCCAGGGCCTCCTGGTCGAGGTGGGGACCGCCGGTGCCGACCACGTCGAGGCGGGCGCCGTAGCGGCCGAACGCCCGGAAGACGAACGGCACCGTCGGGTACTCCAGGTCGGTGGTGACGACCCGGTCGCGCGGCGGGCGGTAGTCGAAACAGGACGCGACCCGGGCGAGCAGGGTGCTCAGGTTCGCGTCGGTGACCACGCTGCCCGGCGGTGCGCCGATCAGGGCGGCCACCGAGTCGGCGTACCGGTCGAGGCCGACGTGCCAGCCCTGCCACACGTCGTCCCGCCAGGTGCGCAGCGTCTCCCAGTAGTCGTGCAGCACCCGCTCCGCGCCCCTCGGCACCGCGCCGGTGGAGTTGTTGTTCAGGTAGACGCAGGTCTCCAGCAGGGGAAACTCGGCGCGCAGCGCGGCCTGCGTGGCGGCGTCGAGGCACCGGGGCGCGTCAGGCCCGGGCGCGGGGTGGGATCGATTCACGCGGTGTGGCCTCCAGTCGGGTCGACCGGGCGGGAATCGGCGGTGCCGGCCGTGAAGACTGGCACGTCGCGGACCGCCGCCAGATATGGGGTGCCCTCCGTGTAGCCGGTCCCGGAGCGGGGACCGAGCATCCGGGTGGCGATCCGGTGGTGCGTGCGTCGCCACTGCAACAGGGCCCCGGCGAACCTCTCCATCCGCCGCGCCATCAGCGCGCGGTCCGCGCCGTCGAGCCGGCCCGCACGCACGGCCGACCGGTACGCCTCGTCGATCGTCGGCTGGCCGGCCCGCACCAGGGACCGCACCTCCGGCACCGACCGGTAGGCCACCGAGTCCAGCCGGTCTCCTTCCGGCGTACGGCAGAGCGACTCGACGAGCTTGTAGGAGCGGGACTGGATGGCGCTGGCCCCCTCGGTGTACTGCCGGAAGGTCCGGAACGACTCCGCCTGCATGGTGGCCAGCAGCGAGAACAGCGGGCCGGCGGCGCCGAGCAGCCCCGCGGCGTACCCCAGCCGGTCGGCCGCCGTACGGGTGGTGCCCCCGGTCAGCGCGGCGACGGCGGCGCGCAGTTCGTCCGCGACCCCGGCGAAGAGGCACTCGTACGCCTGGAGCACCCGGATGAACAGGTATTCGTCGTGGGTCACGTGGACCGGCAGCATGCTCAGCCGCAGCGTTTGATCCCCGCCGGCGTCGAGGCCGGCGGCGACGGCGTGCAGCGCGGCGGCGGTGGTCGCCGGATCGCCGTCGCCGACCGCCCCCGCCAGGCCGAGGCGGGCCAGCGGGGGCTGGGCAGTCCGGACGCCGAGCCGGCAGCGCTTGGTCACCACCGGCGGCCCCGGACGCTGCTGCGGGAGCAGGCCGGTGGTGTCAGCGGAGGCGGCCAACTCGAAGGCCAACGCGTCGGCGACCAGGCGGACGAACAGCCGGTCACGGGCACGCCGCGAGGCGGCGTCGTCCTCGGCCGGGGGCGGGTCGTCCCCGCCGCAGGGCAGCCGGAGCAGGCGTAGGGCCAGATAGCTGCGGTAGTCGTAGCGGCCGTCCCACTTGTCCAGCGCCACGTCGAGGAAGTTGGTCAACCGCCGTGCCTCGTCGTCGCCGACGGCCGTCGCGCCGGCCACTTTCGCCCGCGTCTCGTCGAGCAGGGCGAGGAGTTCCTTTTCGACGAAGTGTTTGCCGACCCGATGGAATTCGCGCAGCACCGCCGGGTAGGGAAAAGTGCGCGGGTCGGCCGTATCGGACAACCAGCTCGTCAATTCGTGCACGAACCGCCCCTCGACATTTCCGAATCGGCACCACAATGGAAGGATGCCGGTCGCCGCCGGCGAGTGCGGACGTCAGGGCCGGGCGGCACCGGAATTGTCGCTCGCAGGCTGGAGCCGGGCCTGCCACAATTCGGGGAAGAACCGGTGCCCGACGAGTTTGGCGAGCATGGTGGCCGGGCTGCCCGGGGTGCCGGCCGGAGCGTGACCGCCGACCCGCAGGGCCACCTGGTAGTGCCGAGCCCGCCACAGCGACACCCGCTCGTCCCACTCCACCATCGCCTCGGCCAGCCGGTGGACCGGGTCCGCCGGGTCTGCCGTGCACAACGCCGCCACCGGGATCCCCCGGTCGGCGAGGCAGTCGGCGAACGCGCGCCCGAGTTGCCGGCTGGCGGCCTGGACCTGCCGCCAGCCCGGCGACTCGGCGCCGGAGCCGTTGCCTAGGGCGGGCTGCATCGCCTGGAAGTCCACGGGGGACAGGTGCCGGAACATCTCCAGTTGGTCGGTGACCAGCCGCAGGGCGAGCGTCGCCCGCGCCAGCAGAGCCTCGGCCGTCGCCGGCTCCCCGGCGCCCACCCGGGCGGTCGCCTCGGTCAACTCGGCCGCCGCCAGCTTGAGCCACAGCTCGGTCGACTGGTGCACCACCTGGAAGAGCAGTTCGTCGCGGTGGATCATCTCGGCGGGGGACCGTTGCAGGTCGAGCAGCGCGTCCGTGCGCATATAGCGTGCGTAGTCGGTGGCGCCGCTGCCCGGCAGCACAGGCGACTGGTCACGCTTCACGGAATAACCTTTCGGTCGGCATCGGCACGCCGGGATCAGCCGTGCGTCGGCGGCAAGTATGCAACGACGGGAAGCGATGCGCTACCCCTTGATTGCGATCCGTTTCCGTCCGACGTAGAAAGGGCTGCGCGTCCACTTGGGAGGAGCGGCTAAAGCATCACGTCCGACGATTCAGGTCAATATGTGTGACGTGGGTCATTGCCGCCGGCGGCGGAGGTGGCCACTCCCTGGAACGTCGACCCGACGAATGTCCGTGGTGCCGCGTCGGCCGCCACGGCGCCCCCGTCGAGCGGGGCGGCCGGTCGAGATGGCCGGGCCGGCTGGTCGTGCCGTTCCTGTCGTGGTCTTCCGCTATGGTGCGCCGGTGACCGGAGAAGAACTCATGCTTCCCGCCGCGCTGCGGGAGGCCCAGGACGGCGGCTTCGACTACGCCGACGGCGACGGCGTCGACTTCGAGCCGTACGACAGCTTCCTCACCCCCGGCGAGACCGCCGAGTGGTGGCACGCGTGGAGCGGCAACAGCTCGACGGACGGCGTGGACCTGCGGATCTTCGGCCAGGACGGCACCGGCGGAATGGCCGCCTTCTGGCTGGTCCGGCCGGGCGAGCCGGTCGACCGTCAGCCGGTGGTGTTCCTCGGCTCCGAAGGCGAGACGTCCGTCGTGGCCGGCGATCTGGGGGCCTACCTGTGGCTGCTGGCCGGTGGGTTCGGCCCGCTGGAGGCGACCATGTGGCCGCGCCACGAGCGCCGCCCCCGTCCGGACGCCCGCCGCACCGCGATCGCCGAGCGCCACGCGCCGCAGGCACGCCGGACCGTGCCCGAGGTGATCGAGGCGGCGCGGGCGGAGTTTCCCGACTTCGAGTCGTTCGTGGAGTCCCTCTGTCGCTGACGGGTTCGTCGGCGGGTCGTGCCCGTCGGCCGCCGTGCGCAGTCGAGTTCGCACACGACCTGGGGCCTGGCGGGACACGGGTTGTCGGGGGTGAGGGCTACGGTGGCTCCGTGACCAACAGCGAGTCCCCCTGGGAGCCGCCCCTCGCCGGCACGGAGGTCGAGCATCTCGTCGGTGCGCTCGACCGGCTGCGCGCGACCTTCCGCTGGAAGGCCGACGGTCTCGACGCCGCCGCGCTGCGGACCCGCGTCGGGGCCTCCTCGCTGACCCTCGGCGGCCTGCTCAAGCACCTCGCCGCCGTGGAGGACAGCACCTTCACGACCAAGCTGACCGGGCAGCCGATCGGCGCGCCGTGGGAGGGCACGGCCTGGGACGGCGGCAACGACTGGCCGTTCACCTCCTCCGCCGCCGACACCCCCGAACAGCTCTACGCGCTGTGGGACGGTGCCGTCGAACGGTCCCGCGCGAGGCTCGACGCGGCCCTGGCCGACGGCGGGCTCGACCAACTCGTCCACGCCGCCACGCCGACGGCCGCCACGCCAGCCTGCGCCGGCTCGTCTGCGACCTCGTCGAGGAGTACGGCCGGCACACCGGCCACGCCGACCTGCTGCGCGAGGCGGTGGACGGACTGGTCGTTGACATCCTCCCCGGCCTAAATGCGGGGGATTCCGACCCTCGCGGGTTGGGGTTCCTGGTTCATCGCAGACCGCACGGAAGGAGGTCCTTCGTGTCTGACGTCCGCTCCGCAGGCGTTTTGCGTCTCGACCAGCCCGGCCGCGACAGCGATGTTCTGGGCGGCGTTGACGTCCCGGTCATGCCGGGTGCCGCAACCCGGACACACCCAGTGCCGTGTGTCGAGGGAAAGTGTGGCGAGCAGGTGCCCGCACGCCGAACACGTCTTCGACGACGGGTACCAGCGATCCACCACGGCGAGGGTACGGCCGTCGCGGTGCGCCTTGTAGGTCAGCAAAGTGCGGAACTCGGCCCAGCCGGTACGAGCGATCGCTTTGGCCAGGCAGCGGTTGCGGACCATGTTCGCCACCGCCAGGTTCTCCACGGCGATGGCGGCGAACCGGCGGACCAGGGCGGTGGACTGCTGGTGGAGGAAGTCCCGGCGCGCGTCGCGCACCCGCGAATGCGCCCGCGCCACCCGCTGCTTGGCTTTGGCGCGGTTGGCGGAGCCCTTCTGCCGGCGGGCCATCATCCGCTGATACCGCTTGAGTCGACGTTCCCGCCGTTCCATACGTTTCGGGTGGGGGATGCGCTCGCCGGTGGACAACACCGCAAGATCGGTCAGGCCGAGGTCCACACCCACCACCCCGTCCGTCGGTTCGGGTGGTGCGGCGGGTGTCTCGATGTCGACGGCGAAGGTCACGAACCAGCGGCCGTCCGGGTCGCGGGACACCGTCACCATCGTCGGATCCAATCCCGCCGGGTCGATGTCCGGCCACGACCACACGAACCGCAGCACACCGGGTGTCTTCCCCAACGTCAGGTTCCCGCCCCGCAGGCGGAACGCCGACCTGGTGTAGGAGGCCGACTGGCGGCCGTGCCGGGACTTGTAGCGCGGGTACCGGGCCCGCTTGGCGAAGAACGCGGTCATGGCGGTGTGCTGATGCCGCAGGGTCTGCTGCAACGGCACCGACGACACCTCACCCAGAAACGCCAGGTCGGGCTGCTTCTTCATCTCCGTCAACGCCCGATCCGTCTGGGCGTACGAGGTCGATCTGCCCTCAGCGCGGTAAACGAGCACGACGGGCGGCGAGAGTGCGGTTCCAGACGACACGTACACACCCGAACGTGCGGTTCAACACCGCCACCTGCTCCGGCGTCGGATACGCCCGACACCTGTACGCCGTCCGCACAGAACCAGTCACACCACAACGGACAGTCATGGCTGACAACGCATCCGCCATTCCTCCCCGCCCTGAAGGACGGGGCATCCTGGCGGTGATCCGGTGAGGACCCGCCGGCCGGCTGGCGCCCGCGCGGGAACGGCTGACCGCCCGACGAGTGGACGGCACTGCCCTCGGGGCCGGGCCCGTCTGCGGGTGGCCCGGCCCCGAGCACACGTCAGTGCGTCGCCGGCACCTCCACCTCGAGCGGCTCCAGATCGTCGCGGACGGCCTTGACCTCCCAGTAGAAGGCGTGCGAGGCCGGCGACCCGTCGACGGTGCGGACGCGGAAGGCCCCGTCCTTCACCCGGCTCGCGGCCAGCGCGGAGACCGGCTCGTCGTCGTCGAAGACCGGCGTCAGGTGCACGGTCCGGCCCTCCGGCCGGGTCAGCGCCTCGAAGTACGCGGGCAGTTCCACGGTGGCGGTGCCGCCGTCGAGCCGCGCCTCACCCCGGTAGTAGACGCCGTTCTCCGGTCCCTCGATGGCGGCGTGGATGAGCTGGCGGCGTTCGGTGGCATCAGGGGCGTCCAGCGGGTGGTCGATGGCGAACTGCTTCGACTTGCCCTTGATCACGCCGGTGCCGGCCATCAGGCTGATGTTGTAGCCGGTCGACTCGTTGCCGAGATAGATGGCGGCGGAGGCGAACAGGTCGAACGTGCTGATGCCGCCGCCGCTCCAGGAGGCGATCGGCGGGGTCGAGGGACCCGCCACGACCGTGCCGTTGATCCGCACGTCGCCGCCGAAGTGGCCTCGCTTCTCCACCCACAGGCAGCCGGTGTCCGCTCCGGTGCCGCCGCCGTAGCCGACCCACACTCCGGAGGCGTTGAGCAGGTGCAGCCGCTCAGGGCCGTTGATGTGCAGCCGCGTGCCACCGTTGATCGAGGTCCAGTTGGGCATGTACAGGTCGCCGGCCACCGACATGCCCTGCGCCGACAGTCCGCCCTGCACGGTCAGGTTGCCGTTGCCGTTGGCGTCCTTGACGACGGTGACCCCGCCGGTGGCCCGCACGGCGAGGCCGCCCTCGGCCGTCAGCGACAGCCCGCCGCGCCCGCGCAGGCTCGCCGCCCGCAGCTCCTTGACCGCCAGGTCGGCGTACGGCTTGCTGCCCTCGCCGTAGCCGAGCCCCGGCCCGTCGTTGCTGCGGTCGACCAGCTCGAAGCCCTTGCCGGCCCGGAACGACAGCTGCGCGTGCTGCACGCCGGGGCCCCAGAAGCCGAGCCCGGTGACCACCTGGCCGGGGGAGACGGTGGCCCCCTCCAGGCTGCCCAGGTGCAGCATGCCGCCGGCGATGCGCAGCCGGTCCGCGTTGTGCTGGGTGAAGGCGATGATGTCGTCGGGGTCGTTGTTGTTGGCGATGCGCAGGATGGTGTTCTCGCCGCTGTACGGCCAGTACCGGATGTACGCCTCGTCGCCCGCGCCGCCGCCCGGGTCGCCGGGGAAGGTGATGCCGGACTGGGCGCCGGCGCCGACGGCCGGCACGATGGCCCCGACCGGAACCCGGAGGCCCGCCGCCACCCGCCCGGTGCCCTGCACCGTGATCGTGCCGCCGGCGCGGGTGACCGTGCCGAGCACGATGGCGTTCGTCGGGTCGGCGGGGGCGGCGGCGGAGAACTCGATGCGGCCCTCCTCGGTCCACCGGGTCTCGCCGGCGACCCCGCCCTCGTCGCGCCGCTCGCTGAGGTACTCGTGGTAGCGGATCACCACGTGCCAGCTGCTGCCCTCGGCGGGCAGGGCCTTGCGGGTGTTCTCCGCCAGCACGATCACCCGGCCGGCGCCGTCGATCGCCACGCCCTGGCCGATCGTCACGTCGCCGCCGGTGGCGGTCAGGTCGAGGCCGGTGACCACGCCCCGGGGCTGCAGCAGACGGGCGGCGAGGTTCTGCCGGGCCAGCAGGTAGTCCAGCGCCTGGGTGAGGTCGCCGGCGCGCAGGTACTGGTGGTCGTAGTACCGGGGCCGGGCCATCGGCAGCGGCAGGTCGTTCTTCCAGGTGATCGTCATGGTCGTCTCCGCTGATCTGGTTCGGTCGGTGCGCGGGTGGGGTCGTTCAGCGCGGTTGGACGGTGTCGTAGCGCAGGCCGCTGGACAGCTCGCCCGTGCCGGTGTGGCGGGCGCGGCCCAGCCACAGGTGCACCGACCCGTCGGTCCACCGGGCGAGCTGCCACTGGCGCAGCAGCCGGGTGCCGGCGCGCGGCACCTCCTCCTCGGGGATGGCCAGATCGACCAGGTCGTCGCCGCGCCAGCGCCAGTCGAGCAGACGACTGTGGCCGGTGACCGCGACCGGCGGACCCTCGCGGGACGGCTGTTGCAGCGGGACCCGGCGCAGCCGGACCACGTCGGGCCGGTCCTGCGTCGGCCCCGGGATCAGCGGCACCCAGTTGTCCGGCACGGTCGTGGCGAAGGCGTACGACAGGCTGGGCACCGCCTCGGCGTCGGCGACCGGTGGTCGCGGCGGCGGCGCCGCCCTGCCGACCTGGGCACCGCGGTCGATCGGCCGGCCGGTGGCGCCGGTGACGGTCCGTTCGACGGCCCACGCCAGGTTCGCCATCTCGTCGCGGCCGAGGCGTACCTCCTCCACCGGCTCGGAGTCGAGGGTGGCGGCGGCCGTCGCGGGCAGGACCAGCACGTCGGCCGGCCCGCCGGCGGTCGCCCCGGACGGGCGGAACAGCGCCGTGTCGTCGGGCGCGGCCGGCACGAGCGTCTGGATGCCGAAGGTGTCGGTGACGATCAGCGACCGGATCCGGGTGGCGGACCCGACGGGCAGCTCCAGCGGCACCAGGAAGTGGTCGTTGCCGTAGACGAGGCCGTACTCGACCAGGAACATTCGGGCCAGGTCGCCGGCGCCGGCGCCGATGCCGGCCAGGTTGACCCGGGCGTCCTCCAACTCCCAGAAGCGGGTCGAGGGCATGCCGGCGTACGCGACCGGGGTCGGCAGCAGCACCTTGACGACGTCCTCGACCGCCGGGACGGCGTCGAGGGTCGCCCCGGGCTCGTGGTCGAAGTGGTACCAGTCCAGCCGGTCGCCGTCGTACTCGTGGGCGGTGAGGACAACTTCGCCGGCGGAGCCGTGCGCGCCGACGGCGAAGTCGTACTCCAGCCGCTCGCGCCGCCACGCGGAGCCCTCCTGGCCGGGGGCGCTGAACAGGGGCGTGAAGTCCTCGGGCGGCCAGGGCGGCGCGGCGGGCCGGGACGCGCCCGGCGCCAGCACGGCGGGCAGTTGCAGCAGGTAGCCGTCCGGCGGGCCGGCGGGGCGGGGCGGCACGCCCAGCCAGGTCATCCACTCGGCGATCGCGGCGGTGACCGCGCCGACCAGGGCGGAGGGCACCTCGTTCTCGGCGACGAAGCGGCCCTCGGCGCAGGCGCGTAGCGCCAGGTCGCCGTGCGGTACGCGGCCGGCGGCGATGCGCAGGTAGCCGAGGGTCTCGGTGTCCGCGGCCGACGCGGCGTCGGGCGGCACGGCGGGGACGGGATACCTGGTGCACAGCCGGGGTGCCAGCTCGCCGGCGCCGGCGGCGGCGAGCGACCGCAGCAGTTGCTGGCCGCTCTCGACGGCGAAGCGCAGGTCGCCGGCGGTGGCGGCGGACTCCCGTTCCACCACCGCCTCCAACGGTGTGGCGGCGGGCAGGCCGACCGTGCTGCCGGAGGCCGTGCCGGGCCGGTAGCGGGTGAAGCGGGCGGCCTCGGCGTGCACCCGGGCGCTGACCGGCGAGCCGGTGTCCTCGCCGGTGAACTCGCCGAGCTGCCACTGCCGGGCGAGCAGCCACAACGGGTCGGCGGTGCGGGCCTCCACGGCGGGGGCCAGGTCGGCGCGGCGGGTACGCGGTTCGAGGCGGGTCCAGGTGGTGACCGACGGGGTGTGCGTGTCGGCCAGGGCTGGTTCGACGGTGGTCATTGGCCCTCCTGCCCGCCCTGCGGCGTGAGCGTCGCGTCGGGGACGAAGTCGGTGGTGGTCGTGGTCTCGGCGATGTTGGTGGGGAAGTAGAGGGCGGGCAGGAACTGGCCGGCCGCGCCGAGGGAGTCGACGTCGACGGCGCGGGCGACGGCCAGGTCGAGGGCCTCCTCCAGGACGTTGGCGAGGGTGGCCGGCTGCCACGTCGCGGCGCCGTCGGGCGCGAGGCCCAGCAGCACGGCCTGCGGCGCGGCGGCGCCGGGGGCGTCGTACTCGAAGGTGAGGCCGGTCTGCACCCGCCCGGTGGGCACGACCTCCGTCCACTCGTCGACCAGCAGGCCGTGCACCGGCCGGGTCGCGTCGATGCCGCCGGGGGCGACGACGACCAGGGACACCGGTTCGGTGTTCGCGCGCGGCGGGGCCTCGCCCACCCAGCGGTCGCCGGGGGCGTACGGCAACTGCGCCACCCGGACGGTGGCGGGCAGCTTCACCACGCCGCCGGCGTCCAGGGCCTGCGCGGTGGTCAGCACCTCCTGGAGGCGGCCGACGGCGGGGCGGACCCGGCCGTAGCGGGACAGCCACCGGCGCACCGGGTGGGGGGAGCCGCCCTGTAGCGCGTCGCTGGCGGTCAGCGCGGCGGCCAGTTGCTGCGGCTGGGGCGCGCCGGCGGCGGTCAGGACGGGCATGTCGGGGCCGAGCAGCGCCCGGACGCGGGCGATCTGGGCGTCCCGCCGCCGCGCGGGGGGTGCGGTCGGCCGGTCGAAGTCGGTGGCCGGGTCGCAGGTGCAGGCCGACGGTGGGCAGGGCGCCCGGTCGTGCAGGTCGGCGACGACCCGGCAGTGGGCGGCCAGCCGGCGGTCCAGCTCGTGGCCGGCGACGAGGGCGGCGTCGGCGACCGCGGCGGCGGTGCCGGCGGCCGGTGGCGGGGGCACCGCGCCGGTGACGCCGAACCCGGCGGCGGTGTCCAGCAGCAGGCGGACCGCCGTCTCGTCCCAGCCGGGCGCGTCGGCGGCCGGGGTGGCCCGCAGCGCGGCGGCGGCGCTCCGCGCCGACTGCCACAGCTCGTCGGTCTGCGCCTTCATCACCGGATCGACCTGCGGGGGCGCGTCGGGGTCCAGGCCGAGGTCGGCGGCGAGGACCGGCCGGGAGCGGCCGAACAGGTCCCGCAGCACGTTCACGGCGTGCAGGAACTCGGCGAGGCCGATCTTGTCGGTGGCCCAGGCCGGGTCGCGGTCGTAGTCCAGCTCCAGCGTCCAGTCCGGTCGTACCTCGGCGGGCTGCAGCTTCGCCCAGGTGACGAGGGCGATGCGGCGGTCCAGTTCGGCGTCGTCGGGGCGGCCGGGGTGTGGCGGGGCGGCGAGCAGGTCGATCGCCGGGGTCTGCAGCCGGTCCAGACTCGCGTCGCGCCACAGCGTGGCGGTGACCCCGTCAGGGGCGTGCCAGCGGTAGCGCCAGAAAACCCGCGGCGAGGGCGGCAGCAGCACGGAGGTGAGCGCGTCGGCGGGGCTGCCGATGATGCGCGGGTGCTGGGCG
This sequence comes from Micromonospora sp. NPDC047465, assembly GCF_040643125.1. Lineage (NCBI taxonomy): Bacteria > Bacillati > Actinomycetota > Actinomycetes > Micromonosporales > Micromonosporaceae > Micromonospora > Micromonospora sp. NPDC047465. The sequence goes on along the minus strand of NZ_JBEYTP010000041.1, from coordinate 25,498 downwards.
CGGGCGGCCGGCCAGTCCTGCCGCAGCGGGTCCATCCGGTCGTCGACGTTGATCAGCAGCAGCACCCGGTGGGTGAGGGTCGCGCCGGTGGCCGGCGTACGGGTGACGTGTAGCTGGGGTGGGCTGGCGGCGGCGCCGGAGGCGGCGTCGACGGCGGCCGCGGCCCGGTTCATGTCGCCCAGGGCGAGCTGGTGGACGCTCTCGGCGAGCAGCGTGTCGGCCACGGCGTCGGTGGCGTCGGCGAGGTCGGCGAGAACCTGCCGCACGGCGGTGCGGGCCGCACCGGGCAGCGCGGCGAGCTGTGACTCGATGGCCTTGGCCTGGTGCAGCCGGTGCAGTTCCAGTCCGTCGACGGTTGCCGCCGACTCGACGGTCGCGGTGACCGTGGTGGTGTCGTCGTCGGCGTCGACGCGGTGGGCGCGCACCGGCGCGAGCCGGCGGAACAACGGCAGGAACTGGTCCAGCGGGCCGTCGGGGTGGTCGTGCAGGCCGCGTTCGAAGCGGTAGCCGAGCAGCGCGCCGAGGCTCTGTCCGGCGCGGACGCCGTCGAGCAGTTGCTCGGCGAGGCGGACCCGGCGGGAGGACAGGTCGACGGCCATCGGATGGTCGCCGCCGTCGTGCGAGCGCCACGCGCTGCGCAGGACGGCGGTGGTGACGGCCTGCGCCGGCGAGGGGGCGTGCACGTGACCCGCGCCGTCGCGGGCGACGGGCAGTGTGGGTGGCGCCACGGTGTCGGGCACGCCGGCGGGGCGGGGCACCATCCGGGGTGGCCCGGCCGGCCGCAGGTCGACCAGCCAGCCGTACCCGCCGACGTGGACGCCGGTCGGCGGCCCGGCGGTGAGCTGGGCCAGCCGGCGGGTGGCCAGGGAGGTGATCCAGGCGTCCAGGCGGTGCGTGGCCAGGCCGAGGGTGCCGGCGACGTGCCGGTGCAGGTCGGCGGGGGACAGCCCGTCGTCGAGCGCGTCGCCCAGGTCGCTCAGGGCCGTGCGGAAGGCTCGCAGGTCGGCGGTGGCCCGGATGTGGCGGGGGTCGAGGGCGGGGCCGGCGAGGTAGCTGCCGACGGTCTCACCGGGGGCGCCGGGCACGGGCACGGCGAGGCGGCGGCGCAGCACGCGCGTGCGGTCGTGCGGACGGATGTCGACCAGTTCCGGCTCCGGGATCTCCGCCGCGTCGGGCAGGGACGCCTCGGCGGCGAACGCGTGCGCGGCGGCGGAGTGCTCGGCGATCAGGGCGGCGCGCAGCAGCCGGTGGAACAGCGGCACCGGCCCGTCGCCGGGGCTCGCCGGCACCTCGTGGCCTTCCAGGCCGACGGCGGCGAGCGCGTCGAGGTACGCGCGGATCCGGTCGGCGCGCGGCTGTCCGGGCCCGTCGAGCAGGGGCGTGCCGAGGGCGTACGCCTCCTTGGCGAACACGGCCAGGGACAGCCGCGGGTCGGTGGGGCTGCCCAGCCCGAGGGCGGCGAGCAGGTCCCGGGCCGGTTCGACCACCTGCTCGCGCCAGTCCGGGCCGAGGCCGAGGCGGGCGAAGCGCCACAGCCAGCTGACGTACTCGTTGCCGAGCATGCTGCGGGCGCGTACCTCCAGCACCCGCGCGTCGGTGGCCAGGATGTCCAGCAGGGTGCGCTCGGGGTCGGCGAGGCCGGGGACGATCCGGGACACGGGGGAGGGCAGCCACACCTGCTGCCACAGCTTGGTGAGCAGCCCGACGGCTCGGGCCTCGCCGCCGCCGGCCGGGCGCCAGTCCCGCAGGCTGGCCACCGGCAGCAGCCCGTACGGCTGGCGGCCGACGCGCAGCGTGGGCAGCGGCCCGTCGGCGTGCACGTGGGCGACGAAGTGCGCGCACAGCGCGGCCTGCTCGGCGGGGGTGGCGACGGGCAGCAGGTCCCGCAGCAGGGCGCCGAAGCTGGCCGGCCAGAGCAGCCGCCGCACCAGCCGGCCGGTGGGTCGGTCGGCGACGGCGGCGCCGGTGCCGCGGGCGAGTGCGGTCGGCGCGCCCGCGCGGGTCGGCGTGCCGCGGACGGCGGTCAGCGCGTCGTCGGGTTCGGCGGTCAGCGACACGCCCAGGGCCGCGGCGACCAGCGCGGCGGCGGCGTCGGGCGCCCCGGCCTCGGTGGCGGTGTCGGCGGCGCTCGGCGCGGCGGTGGTGGGGGCCGCCGCCGGCGCGGCGGTGGCGGTGTTGTTGGTGGGGGTGTCGGGGGCGAGGAACGCCAGCCCGTCGGTCGCGGCGTGCGCCTCCAGCAGGCGCCCGAGGGCCTTCGCGGAGGCGTCGGGCGCGGCGGCGGTGTCGAGCCCGAACACCAGCAGCCGTTCCACCGTCTCGGGTTTCCCGTCGGTGCCGGTGGGGACGGTGACGGTCAGCGCCATGCCGGCGGCCTCGGCGGTGGCGAAGTCGACGGTCCAGCGCATCCCGGCGTCCACGGGCGGCGCCTCGGCCGGCACCTGGTCGATGGTGCCGGTGCCGCCGGCCGGTACAGGGGTGGGCCCGACGGGCAGGTCCGGTGTGACGGTGCCGGAGGTGCCGGTGAACAGCCGGCCGCTGGCGGTGCGGCCGACGGCGTACCAGCGGGTGGGCAGCAGCCGGGCCCGGGCCGGTTCGCACCAGGGGCCGGGGCGGGGCTGCGGCTCGGGGAAGTCGCCGGCGACGGGTTCCATCACCCGGGCGATCCAGGCGGCGCGGGGCGCGCCGAAGCGGCGGGCCAGGTCGTTCCAGGCCGCCTCGTCGGGTGTGCCGGTGACGCCGCCGGGCCGGCCCTCGCCCCAGTACGCCCGGCCGGCGGCGATCTCCTCGGCGGTGAGGTCCGGCTCGTGGTCGTCGACGTGGATCTGGTCGGGGTAGACGCGGATCTTCAGGGTCGCGCCGGCGAACCGGGTCTCCAGGCGCACCGGCAGCATGACCGCGGGGGCGAGCGCGGACGACGTCCACGGGGTCTGCGTGAGCACGGTGGCCAGCGGCGGCCGGTTCGCGGCGTACGACGAGGTGGTCATGACTGGTTCTCCGGCGTCGGTAGCAGGTCGCTGGCGTGGCGGGCGAGCAGGACGGGGCGTTGCAGCACGGCGAGGGCGGTGTCGGCGGCGTTGCGGCCGTGCCGGGCGGCGAAGACGACCGCGTCCGGCGGCAGCGGGTCGCCGGTGAGGTCGACGCCGAAGCGGGGCGCGGCCGGCTGCTCGCGCAGCAGGAAGAAGTAGCCGGCGGGGCCGTCGGCCTGTCGGGTGGCGCCGCGGGCGACGTCGGCGGTGAACGGGAACCCGAACAGCAGCAGGTCGGGCGACAGCCACGCGTGGAAGATGGGCAGGATGTCCGGCCCGGTCGGTTCCCGCTGCTCGGGGCCGGTCCACGTGGCCTGGCGCATGGTGACGATGGTGGAGGGGTAGCGGCGCAGCAGCTCACCGCGGATGACCAGCACGAGGGACTGCTCGCCGGGGGCGCCGACGGCGGTGAGGTGGCTGCCCAGCGGCCCGTTGCGCCAGGCGTCGTCGGTCAGCGGCGGGATGTCGGTGAGCGGCGCGCCGGCCGAGACGGCGCCGCGGACGTCCCAGAACTGCCGGAACCAGGTCTGCCGCGGGTCGGCGGGGAACTCCCGCCACAGCATCTCCCGGCTCATCTCGTGGTTGAGCCCGACGAGGAACGCCTCGATGAATCGGGGGTTGGCGGCCAGCGCGGTCATCGTCTCCGGCGCCACCGCGGGCAGGTTCGGCACGACGTGCTCCTGGGACAGGCCGCGCAGCAGTTCGTAGGCGGGGACGGTGAAGCTGACCCCGGCGAGCAGCCGGCGCAGCGGGTCGCCGCTGTCGGGCAGGGCGTCGACCAGGTCGCCGTCGCCGAGGCTGAGTCCGGCGAGCACCTCCCCGGCCACGGCGGTCTCGGGGCGGACCGTCTCGCGGACGGCCGCCGCGGCGGTGGCGAGGTCGACCGGTGCGGGCCGGTGGTTGCGGGCCAGCGACTGCGCCGGGGCGAGCCGGCCCTGGTGGGCCGCGGCCGCGGTCATGAAGTCGTCGCCCATCCGGGCCCGGTCGGCGACGAGGTCGGCCCGCAGGTCGGCGATCGCGACCGCGCAGCCGCGGGCGGTGCCGGCGTCGGCGGCCCCGGTGACGGTGACCGCGGGGCTCCAGCTGACGGGTACGCCGGCGGGGTCGAGGTCGAAGGCGGTGCGGTAGGTGATGGTGGTGCCGCTGCGGCGGGCGACGACGAGGTCGGGGCGGCGGGTGCCGGTCACGTCGGCCACGGCGATGCCCGCCCCGGCGGCGCCGGCGACGGCCGCCTCGTCGGGCACCGCGCGGGCGGCCGTCCAGCCGTTGACGATCCGGCCGCGCCGGTTGAGCCCGAGCCCGGTGGAGTAGCGGGCCACCGGGGTGGCGCCGACCGCGCCGGCGGCGAAGACCAGCAGGTCGGGGACCTGGTCGCCGGTCATGTCGACCACGTCGACGCCGACGGCGGTGATGGTGTCGAGCTGCTGCGGGGTGGGCTGCGAGTCACCCCACCCGCGGGTCACCGTGCCGGCCGCGTCCAGGCCCCACCCGACGCGGTAGTACACCCGGTTCTCGGTGCCGCCGGGGCGGCTCACCCCGTACGCGACGACGAGTTCGGGCTGCTCGTCGCCGTCGAGGTCGGCGAGGGCGACGTCGAGGCCGGCGGCGTGGGCGCTGACCGGGTCGGGCAGCTCGTACGGGCCGGTCCACCCGGCGGCGGCCGTGCCGGTGGCGGTGGCGTCCCGGCCGATCCAGTAGCTGATCCGGCAGGTGCCGTCCGGGCCGGGCAGCAGGGCGGCGGTGACCAGGGCCGGGCGGCCGTTCGGCGCGAGGGGGCCGATCGTGGTGGCGGTGGCGCGGGCGGTCACGGGGATGGTCGGTCCGTCCACGGCGGCGGTGAGGACGTTCTCCCGCACCGCGCCGTCGTCGCCAACGTTGTGCCCGATCTGCATCCGGGCTCGGCTGCCCGTGCCCACCGGGACGGTGTGGGTGAACAGCAGCGACGCGAGCAGCCCCACCCGGGGGGCGAACCGCAGGTGCGCCGGGGCGGGCGCGGTGTCCGGGCCGGCGCCGCGCGGGTCGGCGGGGGTGCCGTGGTCGATCCAGCCGGTCGGGGCGTAGCCCCAGCGCCACGAGGTGAGCCGGCCGTCGCCGGTCACGGCGAAGATCTCGCCGCTGCGGAACTCGCCGAGCACGGGTCCGGGGCGGTGCCGGCCGAGACCGCCGGCCGGCGCGGACCCGATCACTTCCCAGCCCCAGTACTCCCGTTCGTGCCCGTCGTGGTAGTAGCGGTAGCGGCGCATCAGGCGCACGTCGGCCGGGTTGGCGTCGGGCGCGCCGAGGGCGATGATCGACATGCCGTCGTCCTCGCCGATCTGGGCCGCCTGCTGCCCGAGCGAGACCAGCCGCCGCCCCTCGGGGGCCGCGTCGTGCCGGTAGAGGGAGCCGTCGGAGAGCTGGGAGACCAGCCAGCCGTCCGTGGTGAGGTAGGAGAAGCGGGACCCGTACGCGGACGGGTGCTGGCTGGCCGGTGAACCCCACACCGGCGGGATGGCGTCGTTGCCGACCTGGCTCCACTGCCCGCTGTGGACGAACAGCCGGTTGTGGCTGGTGGCGACCAGGACCGTCGTCCCGATCGGGCGGGGGGTGCCCCAGAGCCGTTCGGTGGACCACATCGCCGGCTTACCCAGCGACGCCCACGACCCGGCCGCCGGGTCGTAGCGGTACAGGTTGCCGTCCCCGCCGAGCACGTGGACCAGGTTGCCGCCGGCCGTCGGGCGGCTGCGTACCCCGAGCGGCGGCGCGCCGCAGTCGCGCCACACCCACCTGTCGCCGTCCCACCGCCGCTCGAACAGGCGGCTGTCGCGGGTGCGGACGAACACCCGGTCAGGTGCCACGGTGGCGCCGGAGGTGGCCACGGCGGTGCCCGGCGGGAGGCCGTGGTCGCGCCACACCCACTGCTCGCCGACGCGGCGGCGTTCGAACAGCCGACCGTCGGCGGCGCCGAGGAAGAACCGGTCGGCGCCGAGCAGGTCGCCGGCGTTGGTGGCCACGGTGGTGACCGGGTCGTCGGCGGCCAGCGCCCCCACGCCCGCCGTCGCGGTGACCGGGCTGTCGGCGGCCAGCACCTGGACGCCCGCCGTGAGGCCGGCCGTGCCGGTGGTGTGCCACCACGGGTTCTGGGCGGCCTGCTCGATGACGGCGCGGGTCAGCGAGCCGAGCCCACGGCCGTCGGTGACCAGCGTGTCCAGCACCTTGCCGCCGGCGGGCACCTTCGCGGCGGGCACCGCGCTGGCGCCGCCGGCCAGCCGGGCCAGCGCCGCCGGGCCGCCGTCGGCGTCGACCCGGCGGGCGAGGGGCCCGCGGGGGCGCAGCAGCCGGCGCAGCGGCGCGCTGGTGGCGGCCCGCGCGCCCGGGTTGCCGTCGAGCTGCCGGTCGAGCGGGTCGCCGGCGGCGGCGAGGCGGGCGCCGGCGCCCGGGTCGACGAGGTCGTGCACCGGCTGGGTCATGGCCACGAGCTGGTCGTCGCCGACCGGCGTGCCGGGGGAGTCCGGGTCGACCCGGCGGGCGAACAGGGCGGTGGCGGCGTCCCGGGCGGCCTGGCCGCGGCGGAGCTGCTCGTTGGCCTCGCGCAGCTCGGCGGCCCGTTCCCACGCGGCGGCGGCCAGGTCCTCCTGGTGGCGTTGCACCACCTGGGTGCCGAGGGCGGCGGCGGCCCGGTATCGGGGGTCCAGGTTGAGCCCGGCCAGCCAGCGCGGTTCCGCGCCGCCGGTGGGGACCTGCCCCTGCTGGGTGTGGATGTTGCCGTACAGCGGCGGGGTCAGCCGGTCGTCGGCGTGGCGCAGCAGGTCGGTGAGCGCGCCCTGCCAGGCCTGGCGGACGTCGTCGGCCCAGCCGGTCGGGGTCATGCCGGGCGCGGCGAGGGCGCCTTCGAAGCCGAGCACGGACCGGCCCTCGACACCCTCGTCGTCGCCGGCGGGCAGGCCGCCGCCGGGCGCGGCGATGTCGACCGGCTGCCGGCCGACGTCGTCGGGCAGGACCCGGGCCCGCAGCCGGCGGGCCAGGGACTCGAAGTCCCCGTCGGGCCCGGTGCGGAACGTCCAGTGGTGGTAGACGGGCAGCAGCACCGGATCGTCGGGGCCGGGGTGGGCCGAGTCGGGACCCCAGGCGGGGGCGAGCGGGCCGGTGTCGTCGACGGTCTCGCCGAGCCCGGCCCGGACGCCGGCGGCGAAGGCGGGCACCACGGCGGCCAGGTAGTCGGTGCCGGCGGCGAGCCGGCGCGGGCACACCAGCCGCGACAGGGTGCGCTCCGGGGCGGAGGCGATCACCTCGGACAGGTCCTCGTCGTCGGTGACCAGCACCTGGGCGTGTGCCCACGCCCACGACTCGGCCAGCACCGGCAGGTGCCGCACCGTGGTGGCGAGCCGGGCCAGGGCCTGGCCCGGCTGCGTGCGCAGCTGCGCGCCGTCCTCGCCGACCGGCACCACGACGAGGACCAGCCACGGGCGCAGCGCGCCGTTGTCGTCGGGCCGCGCCGGGGTGTACCGCCACGGCAGGTCGGGGTTGTCGAACTCGACCGCGGCCAGCAGGGACACCTCGACGTTCTCCGCGCCGGGCGCCGGGTAGCTGCGGATGATCTCCTGCGGGTCGACGCCGACGACGTCGCCCGGCCCGTGCAGCAGCGCCGTCGAGGTGCCGGTGATCTGCTCGGTGTCGCCGGTGGCGGTGTCGGTGCCGAGCGCGGCGACGGTGAGGGTCACCTCGGCGCGGGGGCGGGGCAGCGCGCCGGTGAGGGTGTCGGTGTGGGAGACCACGCGGGCGACGCCGTCGCGGACCCAGGGCAGGAAACGCAGGCCACCCATGTCAGCAGACCTCCAGCTCGACGGGCGTGATCCTCGGATGGGGAACCCGGACGCGGGGGCGGCGCGGCGCCGCCGGGGCGGCGGTCGCGCGCCGCTGCGCCGGCACGGTCGCGGCGGCGGCGCGCGGCGCGCTGGCGGCCGGCGCGGTGGCGGCCAGGTCCAGGGTGGGGCCGGTGAAGCGGGCGGCGCCGCCGTGGCGGCTGCCCGCGTAGGCGGCCGGCGCGGTGGCCGCGAACCGGGCCAGCAGGTCACCGCCGCGGGCGGCGAGCCGCGCCGTCGCCGGCTGGGCGGGCAGGGGCCGGCCGGCGGCGTCCGGGTCGTCGATGATGATCCGGTCGTACGCGGAGTCGTCGGCCAGCTCGGCGAACGTGGTCAGGTCGGCCGGCGGCAGGGTGGTGCCCTCCGGCAGCGCGACGGTCCGCCCGGCGGCCAGCCGCACGAACCCGGGGGTGGTGAGCTGCTCGACGGGGGACAGGTCGCGGAACTGCCCCGGCGCGAAGTCGTCCTCGACGGTGTCGCCGAGGGTGCCGGACAGCGCGTCGTCGCCGGTGCCGACACTCACCCCGGTCAGCGTGAACCGGTTCGGTCCGCTGATCCGGGACGTGCCGACGCGTTGCAGGTCGGTGTCGAGCGGCAGCACGTTCTCCCGCACCGACAGTTGCGCGCCGGGTTGCAGCAGCATCGGCCCGGTCCAGCCGGTCAGGTCGCGCAGCGTCACCGGCTCGCCGGCGCCGATGGCGGGACGGATCTCCCACGCCTCGGGTGCGGACAGCGCCGCGCGCAGCGTCTCGGCGGCGTCGACGTGGGTGGGTTCGTCGGCCGCGGCGGTGTCCCCGTCGGTCCACGAGAACTTCGCCGACACCTCCCAGAACAGGAACTTGATCCGGGCCTCGCCCCAGGCCTTCCACGGGCCGGGGCCGGAGACGCCGATGAGCAGGTTGATCGCCAGCAGTTCCTTGTCGCCGTACTTCAGCGACACGGTGGCGCCGATGTCGGCGGTGAACCAGAACGGCTTGAACTGGAACATCACGTCGAGCCAGGCGCGGCCGTCGATGACGAAGCCGCCGCCCTCGAAGTGCAGCTTCAGTTCGGCGCCGAACTGGGCGGTGTTGCTGGTGACGGCCAGGTAGGCCAGCAGGTCGATGCCCTTGCCGGACTTCTGCAGGGCGATGCTGAAGCGTTTGACCGGCGGGAAGCCGGGCGGGGGTGTGTAGCGGGGGTGGAAGCCGCCGATCGACATGGCGAAGGTACGCCCGGCACCCCAGCGGGCCCGCAGCGCCATCTCCCCGGAGACCGGCCGGCCGAACAGCTTCGAGTCGATGAGTGCGGCATCGAGGCTGATCTCGCGGCGGGCGAAGTCGACCATGCCGAAGGAGTCCAGCCGGAACCTGCCGGCGTCGGAGAAGTCGATCACCAGCTTGCCCAGCAGCAGGATGCGTACCGGGTCGGGGAACTCGACGAGCACCCCCAGGTCGGCGACGACCTGCCCACCGAGGAAGTTCAGCCGCACCATCGCCCCGAGGACGGTGCCGGTGGTGTCGACCGGGAACAGCCGGCTGAGGGTGGCGATGACGGCCGGGGCGTTGGCGACGGGGTCCTGCGGGAACAACAGCGCGTCGAGGGTGCCGGAGCGGGCGGCGTTGCGGAACTCCTCGGGGTTGCTGCGCCGGTTGTGCCCGACGACCAGGCCCAGGCCGGTGATGGAGATGCCCCAGAACAGCATCAGCCCGGGGAACCACTCGTACGTGCCGGCGAGGAGCAGGGAGAAGCTGTGCCCGCCGTCGGCCTCGGTCAGCCGGCTGCCGTCGGGGTTGCGGGTGTTGACGATCGCGGTGGCCTGGAGCCGGAACCCCTTCATCGGGGCGAGCGGCGTGGTGGAGGTCATGCCGAGCTGCAGGGCGCCGGCGTACATGCCGCGGGGCTCGTCGACGAACAGGTAGCCGCCGCCGGAGACGAAGCCGTTGTCCATCCGCAGCGCGACGCCGTCGGGTGCCTTGAACCCGGGCGCCAGGTCGGCCACGCCGAGGTTGCCGCCGCGGGCGTCGTTCCCTCCGCCGGCCGGGAGCGCGGGCGGGAAGGTGAGGTCGGCGCGGACGCCGATGTTCTCCACCGTGACGTGCAGCGGTCCCAGCGCGGCCTTCACGGTGGTCGTGATCAGCAGGCTGACCGCGCGGGTCTGCGTGGAGGCCTGCAACGCGATGCGCAGCCCCTCGATGCCGATGCCGTGCCAGGACAGGTGCACCGGGTACTCGGCGGCCAGGGCGGCGGCCCCGGCCAGGTGCAGGCCGGTGCGCATCGACCAGGCGGCGCCGAGGTCGAGGCCGAGGCGCAGCCCGTCGGCGGGCAGCAGCTTGGCGAGCAGCCCGTCGCCGTCGCCGGCGCGGATGACGAGCTCGGCGCGGCCGGCCTGCACGCCCAGCTCGACGTCGTCGCGGCCGGCGCCGAGGCTGGCCCGGCCGGTGACGACGAGCTGCCCGACGGCGAGGTGGGTGCCCTCCGGTGCGCCGATGATCCAGCCGGGCTCGCCGGCCGGCGCGATCCGGGCGATCTCGGCGGCCCACTTGACGACGGCCGCGTCGCCGCTGAACGTGACCCCGTCGCTGTTGACGGCGATCGCGGGGCCGGCACCGCTGAGGTCGGTGGCGACGTTCCACGCGCCGATCGACCCCTCCAGGTGCGCCTCGCCGGTCGGGGCGAGGATCACGGTGAACCGGCCGTCCCAGCTCGCCAGGCCGAGGGTGACGCCGACGCCGAAGGTGGGCTGCCACGCCGCGAGCCCGGCGCCGGTCGGTGGGGGTTCCCCGCCGGGGGTGCGCAGCCCGGTGAACCGCAGCCGCAGCAGGCTGTCCGCCAGCCGCCGCCCCACCTCGCCCTGGTCGGGGCCGACGCCGGGGCGTACGCCCTGGTCGGCGTCGAGGCCCAGGGCCCGCAGCGCCCGGGCCAGCCGGGGCAGCAGCCGGGCGGACAGCTCCGCCACGCCCTCCGGGGTGTCCCAGCCGGCCGGGGCGTACAGGCCGCGGAAGTAGGCGCCAGGGTCGGCGACGAGGTCGACGACACGTTCGAGGTGCAGCTCGTCGCGTCGGCGGGGCAGCCGGATCGGGGCGTCGCCGGGCGGCATCGGCGCGCTGGGCAGGCCGTCCGTGGCGGGGGTGACCAGGCCCAGCAGGTCCAGCACGGGCACCGTCCACGGCGCCCGGCGCAGCAGGTACGTCAGGATCAGCAGGTCGAGCAGGTCGTCGGCGAGCTCCTCGGGTAGGCCGGCCACGTCGGGCAGTTGACCCTGCAGCGTCGGCGGCAGCGCGCCGATCTTGCCGAACGCGTCGCCGGCGGCGGCACCGAGCTTCTTCACCGCCTCCAGGCTGTCCAGCTCCGCCTCGGCCGCCGCGCCGAGCGCGTCGAGGGCCGGGCCGATCGTCTTCACCCAGTCCTCGAAGCGGGCGGCGTCGAACCCGCTGACCGCCTCCAGGTCCCAGCCCAACGCGCGCATCAGCCGGGCCCGCTGCCACGGGTCGTACGCGGCCAGCACCGGCTCGGCCAGCAGCCGGATCTCGTTCCACAGCAGTGCCAGCGCGTTCTTGGCGTCGCTCATCGTCCACCCCGTCCCTTGTGCTGCCGGCCGCTGTCCGTCGCCGGTCGTGTGCTGCTCACGCGGTCACCCGCGACAGGTCGCCGAGGTCCAGCCGCAGCGACCCGCGGGCGGCCGACAGACCCCGCTCGGCGGCGGGCAGCGCGTCCAGCGGCAGCGTGTAGTGCCGCCCCGTCGGCCAGGACGGCCAGGCCGCGAGCCGGGTCAGCGCGGTGGCGACCTCGGCGTCGCCCGCGACGACCTGGCCGATGGCGGTGATCAGCGCGGTCTCGTGCGCGTCGGTCCAGCCGGTGGGCGCCCCGCTGAAGTCCGCGCCCAGCGCCCTGGCCTTCGTGAGCACCAGGTGCAGCGGGGTGGCGGCACGCGCCCGGCTGCGGAACTCCGGCTTCTCCGCGTTCGCCGACGGCGGCCCGACGGCGACGAGCTGGTGCGCCCGGTGCTGCTGCCAGCAGGCCAGCAGCGCCACCGCCCGCTCGGAGGTGAACAGGTCGCCGACGCGGGCCCGCCGCGGGTTGCCGTCCGCCCCGGGCACGTTCGCCACCGTGGGGGAGACGTCCGGGTCGGGGGAGTCCCAGTCGGTGGCCAGCAGGTCGTGCAGCCGCTGCCGGGCGAACGCCCAGATCCCCCGGCGGACGCCGTCGTGGCCGCGCAGCGCGAGCGCGTAGCGGTGCATCCAGTGCCACGACCGCAGCCCCAGCAGCTCCAGCGTCGTGCTGATGCCCTCGCGGGCGGCGCCGGTCGCGTCGGTCCGCGCCGGGCGGGCCCGCAGCACCCGCAGGTCGGTGAAGAGCAGCCCGCCGCCGTCGCGCCCCCACCCGGGCACGGCGGTGACACCCGCCAGCCCGCCCAGCGCGTCGTAGGCGTCCCGGTCGGTGGCGCGCAGGAACGCCAGGTACGCCCACATCTCGCCCGGCTCGGAGTTCAGGTCGAGGAAGGTCGGCACCGACGTCGGCGTGACCAGCGGGCCGTGCGCTCGCCAACCGAACGGTCCGAACCGGATCACGGCCGGGTCGTCCGCGGCGACCGCGTCGAGGTAGCCGCCGGCGGCGTCCGGCACACGGTTCTCGGCGACGGCCCGCAGCACCTTGAAGGTGGACAGCTGTCGGGCGGCCCGCGTGCCCGCGTCCCCGCCGGCGCCGATCGCCGCGACCAGCGCGGCCAGCGACGGCCCGCTGCCGTGGTCCTGCGGGCGCGGCAGCACCGCCTCGGGCAGCAGCTCCGATTCGGCGTCGAGCACCGGGCCGCTCCACTCGGCCCCGGTGGGGTGCGCCCGGTACGCGCCCAGCCGGATCAGCTCCGGGTACCCGTCCGGGGCGCGGCCCGCCCCCGCCGGCCGCCCGGTGACCACCCGCGAGTACACCCGCCGGTCGGCGGCGGTCACCTCGTCGAAGTTCCACACGTTCGGCTGGTCCAGCCGCTGCGGGACGTCCCCCGCCACCTGCCACGCCTCGACCACGACGGGGGAGCGCCACCGCTTGTCCAGCCAGTGCTTGATCGCCACCTGGGTCGCCAGGTCGGCCATGCCGCTGACCGGCCCGAGGTACCGTTCGGCCTCCGGCACGTCCACCGGCTGCAACCGGTCGGAGTAGCGGGGCGCGGTGGCGCCGGCCGGCTCGACCGCGGCCCGCTCCCGGCGGGCGTACGTCTGGAACTCCAGCACCGCCCAGTAGGTGAGCAGGCCGTACACCCCGTCGACCTCGGCCGGTGCCAGGAAGCCCAGCGTGGCCAGGTCCTGCTGCAACCGGGTCACCCAGCGGTCCTTGACCAGATCCGCCGGCCGCTCCAGCCCGTCGTAGCGGGCCTTGGCCGTCGCCGTGGCGTCCCGGTCGTCGGCGCGCAGGTTCCACCCCCCGTACGGCGGGGTGACGGCCAGCGAGCAGCCGAAGGACAGGTCCACGGTGAACGTGGTCAGCGCGGCCGCCCGGTTCTCGCCGGGCAGGTGCCACCACAGCCGCTGCGTCGCCGACTTGCACTCCCCGTCCGGCCAGTCGAAGGTGACCTCGCCGAGGTTGTTGCGGCCGACGATCTCCTTGCCGTTGCCCCACGACCCCTTGTAGTGGTCCAGGTTGCGGGCCGCCGCCAGGTACTGCCCGAGCGCCTGGTCGCGCGGCAGGCCCGCCGGGTCCACCACCGACTCCGGCGTGCCGTCGCGGCGGACCTCCGGGTCGGCCTCGTCGTGGCGGACGAACTGCACGTGCACGTTCCACTCCGGATGCCGGGTCAGCACCTTCAGCGCGTCGATGTCGCTGACCGAGGGCCGCCCGGACACCCACCAGCCGGTCACGTCGTCGGCGGCCAGCGTCACCTGCACGCCGGCCTGCATGCGCTGGCCCTCCTTGTCGGGCAGCTCGTTGGCCCAGCCGACCAGGTCGATGCGGCCGGTGCCGTCCAGCAGCGGCACGTACCCCAGCGCGTGCAGGATCCGGGTCTTGCCGTCCTCGTTGCGGAACCCGCTGGACACGAACCCGGCGAGCACCCCCTCGGTGCGGTTGACCCCCTCGAACGGCTTCGCCGGGTTCGGCCCGCAGCCGTACGGCAGGGTGGCGGAGTAGCGGATCCGCTCGGCGGAGCCGAAGTGGATGTCGCCGCCGAGCATGACCAGCCGTCGCCGCCGGACACCGTCGGTGCCGGGAGGCGCCGCCGCGAACAGCCGGGCCAGGATCTTGTGTACGGCGGCGTCGCTGGTCACCCACGCGTCCTCCGCGTCGGCCTCGTACCGGCCGGCGAACACCTTCGCGAGGGGCTGCGCGAGCTGCTCCAGGACGGGCACGCCGAACAGGGCGACCGGCTGGGCGACGACGGTGACCGCGTCGTCGCCGAGCACACCGCCGCCGCTGATCATCTCGTTGAGCGGCTGGTCGTCGTAGAGCAGGCCGCCCGGCTTGCCCGCGCCGGCCGGGTACTGCCGCCAGGTGCGGGTGTCCAACGCGACCAGCTGGTAGCGCGGCCAGGTGACGGTCCAGTGGTAGGTCAGCGCGCCAGCCGGCCGGGCCAGCCGGCCTTCGCTGGTGACCGCCGTGGGCAACCCGAGACGGGTCCGCAACGCCAGGTCGTCGCCGTCGTTGGGGGCGGCGACCCAGCCGCGCAGCGCGGCCAGCGCCGCCCGGCCCGGCTCCCCGGCGGCCCCGGCCTCGGCGTACCGCTCCGGGGTGTTCCCCCACGCCTGGAACACCGCGTACGCGGCGATCGCGTTGCGCACCACCCGCCGTCCCAGCGGAGAGTTCACCACCGCGTCGGTGACCCACGAGCTGGTCATGTTCCAGTCGTCGGTGACCTCGTGGTCGTCGGCCACCATGTACGTCGCCACGTTCGCCAGCTGCCGGCGCACGGCGCCCAGCCCCTGCCGGAACATCCGCAGCGCGAGCGCCTGCCGCTGCCACCGCTCGAACCGCTCGATGATCTCCTTCTGCTGGGCGCTGGGCGTGTACGCCCGCCCGGCCAGCATGAGGTCGTACACCGTCTCGCCGGGGCGGCGGTCCTGCGGGTCCTTCAGGATCCGGGTGTCCGCCGGCAGCACGTGCTCGAACCTCGGCCAGCTCTCCGGCCACAGCACGTCCGACCAGACCAGCAGGTACATGCACAGGTACTCGCGCAGCGACATCAGGTGGCTGTCGGCCGCGCCGGAGGTGAACTTCGCGTCCTTCGCCATCGCGTCGGCGCGCTTGCCCGGCGCGTACCGCGCGTCCGTCGGCTGATCGGTCGTCCCGACCGGCAGCACCTCGGCGGCCAGGCCCAGCCGGGCGGCCACCCCCAGGTACGCGGGCACCGCCGGGTCGCTGCCGTTCGCCGCCAGCGCGTCGTGGCCGTGGATCAGCGCGAGCAGCGGGTCGGCCACGTCGTCGGCGTAGATCTGGTCCCCGCCGAGCACCAGCTGGTGCGGGCGCCGGGCCGGGTCGCCCGCCGAGGCCGCGATGATCGGGTCCAGGGCGGGGAACGCGTCGTAACCCTCGCCGTGCGGCTTGCGGCACGACCCGTGAAAGATCCGCAGCCCGTTCGGGTCACCCGGCGGGGTGGCGAAGGTCGGGAACACGGGCGCGGCGGCCGGCGCCTGCGGGTGCCCGACGTACGTCAGGGCCGCCCGCGCCGCCGCCGCATCGGCGGCGACCACGCCGGCGTCGAACAGGCTCCCGGCGGTCAAGCCGCCGGAGAACCCCAGGTCGTAGCCGTAGAGGGTGCCGGGTTGCAGGGTGATCCCGCTCGCGGTGACCGCGACGACGTGCAGCCGCTCCCCGAGCCGCACCGTCGTACGGCTGGCGGTGCCGACCGTGGCGCCACGGGCGAACCCGGGAGCCGCGCCGACCGCGAACACGTTCAGGGTCACCGTGCACTCCGCGCGCAGCGCGACGAACACCGTGACGCCGGTCGGGTCGACCCGACGCACGACGGGACCGCTGAGCACCAGAGGCAGACTGGACGGAGCCGTCATCGCGCATCCCTTCGCCAGTGGCCGAGCGACGGGACGGTGGGAGTCGCGCGGTGTCTACCACGATTGAAGTCGCCGGGATCCGCCGCGCCTACCGCGCAACGGTGCGGAAGACCCGTCCCGGCGTTCGGCAACCACCGGATCCACGACGGGCGGGGCGAGCCGACCGGGCGGGCCGGGTGTCCACTCAGTCCGTTCCTCTGACGGAGACCCGACGCCGGCTTGCCGCCGGGCATCGCGGCGCGGTAACACCGGCAGCGCCGGGCCAGGTGCCGACGTGGTCGCATGCCTTTCCCCTCCCCGTGCGGACGCCGCTCCGACGGCCGATGTCGGCCCGGGAACGTGAGTCCGGATGTCGTGGTGGCCAGCCCGTCCATCCCGTGTGGTGCGAGCGGGCTGTGCCGGCGTAGCCGTTGCCGCGCAACGGTTCCGGCGGGTCTTCCGGCCACCTCGCCCGCAAGCCTGTCGGCCCGGGGGGTACCAGCGACAGGGTCCGCTGTCCCGGGCGGCCGGGACACGGGTTCCGGATCTTTCAACCGTCCGCACGACAACAGTTGTCCAACCATCCGGGATGGCCACCGGTCCGAGCCCTCCGAGCCGACCGGTCAGGAAAGGCGCGGTTGAGTCGCGTCCGGCCGGTAGGTGGTGCTACCCCCACCAACGGCCGCGTGGTGCCACGATCGCCGCCCCGGCTCGACGCGACGAGCATCGAACTGTCACTGTCCATGACCGGGGGAGCCACGATGTCCGAGGTGAGCACGTCCAACCTGACCACGCCTACTACCCGTGACAGGACGATCCGCGGCGGCAGCGGACCGCTGCGGCGGTGGGTCGTCGACCCGACGGTTCGTGGCATGACCGAGCTGCCGCTCGCGCTCGCCGCAGCACTGTCGGCGTTGTTCAACGCCACCGCACTCGGGCGGGTGCAACTGCGGCTGGCCGACCGGTACAGCGGCGGCACCGGCGTCGAACGGCAGCCAAAGGCCCCACGGGTCGGCCCGGTACGCGTACTCGCGCACAGCTTCCTGGTGCTGATACCGGCCAGCGCGGCGTTCGCCCTGGTCGTCCTCCAGATGGTCCTGATCTGGTCCGGGCACCTGTACCCGCTCCGGCCGGACGCCATCGGGGCGATCGGGCATCCGTTCACCGCCGACCCGCTCCTGAACGGCGCGTGGGGCGGGCCGACGCTGGTCGGTGCATGGTTGGTGCACTCCGCGCTCGCGCTGGCGATCCAGGTGTGCTGCGCCGGGCTGCTGCGTGGTCTGCTCGCCGCCATGAACCGGATCACTCGGCGGGTACTCGGCGGATGACCAGCCCGGCCACCACCCAGCACAATGGTGGCGTGGTGCTGCGGGTGCTCGGGGTGACCGGCAGGGCCCTGCTCACCCGCCGGTCCTGGGCTGCCCTGGCCTACCTGCTGATCACGGCACCGCTGGACGTGGCCGGGGCGATCCTGCTGCTCGCCGGCGGGCTGGTCGGCACCGTACTGCTGGTGACCCCGCTCGGCCCGTGGCTGCTGGCGTCGGTGCTGTCGGCCGCCGCCGGACTGGGCGCGGCCCGCCGCGCCACCGCCGGGTGGTTGCTCGACGAGCACGTTCCCACCCCGCCCCGCCCCGATCCGGCCCGCGGCCTGTTCGCCCGCCGCCGCGCCGTGTTCACCGACCCGGCCAACTGGCGGGCCCTGGGCTATCTGCTGATCAAACTGCCGCTCGGGCTGCTGTCCCTCGCCGTCGGCGGCGGGGCCTACGTGTACGCGGTCGTGTTCCTCACCTATCCGCTGCAACGGCACGGGTTCGCGCCGTGGCGGCTCACCGTGGCCGGCTGGGCGCTCGGCGCGGTACTGCTGCTCGCCGCCCCGTGGCTGGTGCGGTCCGTGCTACTGGTGGATCGGGCGCTGATCCGTGGACTGCTCGGCCCGAGCCGAACCGCGCAGCGGATGCGTCACCTACGGGAGACCCGCGACCGGGCGGTCAGCGACGCCGACGCGACGCTGCGGCGCATCGAACGGGACCTGCACGACGGTGCACAGGCACGGCTGGTGGGGGTCGGCATGCAGTTGACGTTGGTCCGGGAACTGCTCGGCGTGGGCGCCTCCGTCGAGCAGATCCGTGCCGCCGTCGACACCGCGCAGGGGAACCTGACAACCGCGCTGGCCGAGCTGCGTGACCTGGTCCGGGGCATCCGTCCGCCGGTGCTCGACAACGGCCTGGCGGCGGCGCTGGCGACGGTGGCGTCCGGCAGCACCGTGTCGGTGTCGGTAGAGGTCGACCTGCCGTCGCGACCCTCTCCCGCCGTCGAGCACATCGCCTACTTCTGCGCCTGCGAGCTGCTCACCAACGTCAACCGGCACAGCGGTGCACGGTACGCGGTCGTGGAGATCGCCGACAGCGGCGGGGTGCTGCGACTGCGGGTACGCGACGACGGCCGGGGCGGCGCGTACCGGCGCCCCGGCGGCGGCCTGGCGGGGCTGGCCGAACGCATCCAGGTCGTCGACGGGACACTGTCGGTGGACAGTCCACCCGGTGGTCCTACCGTGGCCACCGTCGACATACCCGTCGCCGCCTCGGAACGGAGCACCCGGTAGCCATGCGTGTCGTCATCGCCGAGGACTCTGCGATCCTGCGCGAAGGGTTGGCGCAACTTCTCACCATCCGGGGACACGAGGTGGCCGCCACCGTCGTCGATGCGCCGGCTCTGCTCGCCGCCGTGACGACCGAACGTCCCGACGTCGCGATCGTCGACATCCGGCTGCCGCCCACCCACACCGACGAGGGGCTGCGTGCGGCGATCCGACTTCGCCGGGAGGCGCCCGGCGTCGGCGTACTGATCTTCTCGCAGTACGTCGAGACGAGTTTCGCCGCCGAGCTGCTCGCGGGCGGCTCCGACGGGGTCGGGTACCTGCTCAAGGAGCGGGTGGTGCATCTCGACGAATTCGTCGACGCGCTGACCCGGGTGGCCGCGGGCGGCACCGCGCTCGACCCGGAGGTGGTGACGCAGCTGTTCGGGGCGAGCCGGCGCCGGGACCAACTCGACGCGCTCACCCCGAGGGAGCGGGAGGTGCTGGGTTTGATGGCGCAGGGACGGACGAACACGGCGATCGCCGCCGCCCTCTCGGTCACCGAGCGGGCGGTGGAGAAGCACGTCGCCAACATCTTCATGAAGTTCGCCCTGCCACCGTCCGAGGCCGACCACCGCCGGGTCCTGGCGGTACTGCGCTACCTGCGCAGTTGAACAGCCCGACCGATTCTTGTCGGTGCCGGTCGGCATGATCGCGCGGTGACCGTCTTCGTCTACCGGAGCCCGTACGCGGGGCCGCTCAGCAAACACATCCGTCGGCTGCCTGACTCGTCCGGCCTGGACTGGTTCCGGCGCGGCTGGGACGACGCACGGGAAGATCCCGAGGGGTGGGTCGAGCGTGAGCTGGGCACCCGCGTCTACGGGCTCTGCTCGATTTTCGAAAGGGCGGCCAAACACGACCTGGCGAAGCCGGCGACGTGGCGCGAGCTGCGCACCCTGCTCGAGAAGCACCTGTACGTCGAGGGGGAGGTGCGGGTCGCCGAGGGCAGCGTTCGGGTGCTCACGGACGACGACGAGCTGTCCTTGGCCTACCACTTCCTCGACGACGAGGTGATCCGCGCCCGGTCGGACCGGCTCGCGTACCACGTCCACGCCGAGTGGCCGCTGCCCACGGCCGCATCCGATCACGGCACCGCACCCCGCACCACGGTCGTACTGTCCACCGTCGACATGGACAGCGACTGGGAAACCGAGCACCACCTCGTTCACTTCGACGGCGTACGCGTGCCCGACTTCGGCCGATATCTGCGCGCGGCTGACGTCGACGGCTCCTGGCCGGCCGAGCTGGTCGTACTGCGGGCACTCGTCGGCGAGGACGACGGCCTCACCAGCGCACTGTTACGGCTCAACCACTGGGCGTCGTACGACCACCAGGCGCTCGACACCAGCGGTCTACGCGACGACCACGCCTCGGCGTGGCGCACGGCGTCAGCGGCGGTGAGCGCCGAGGGTGCCACCGAAGGTCCGTTCGATGCCCGGCGCCCCGACCTCAGCCGCATCGAGACCGCCGACCACCTGGCGCAGGCCGCGCTGCACATGAGCGACTGGGCCGGCTACCGGCAGCTCTTCATCTTCGATGACCTCTGGTCCGCCGCCCAGCCCGACCTGTCCTCGTCGCTGGTCCGGTACGCCACCAACTGGGACCCACTCGACGACTAGTGGACGCGCCCGGTTCGTCGACGGGTCGATGACGGCCGCAAGGGTGCCAGGAGTCGCGCGGGACTCCCGGCACAGCCGCGTACCCACAGCGTGACGTCGCTGCTGAGGGCGACGACTAGGGTACGCCCGGACGGCGAGAAGCCAGCGGCACGAAGTTCCGAGTAGGCGGCGTGGAAGATGCGCCACCAGGTGTCTCCCGGCCGCCCCGCGCCAGGGATACCACGTAAGAAGAGCGAGCAAGTCGATGACGATACCTGATCACATCAAACAGCAGATCATCAAAAATATTGACAAAAAGCGAGACAAAACTCTATCGAAGTTGCGCGAGGTTCTGGACTATCCCTACCACCCTGACACCAAAATCCTGATCTTTCGGGTGGAAGGTGACTCAGGCGGGTTCGGTATGAACCTGCTGGCAGCGAACGAGCATTGGGACATGATCGACGTCAACGCGGATGGAGAGGATCTGGACAGCACCCGGTTCCTCCACTTCGGCTTCAGCTTCTATGTCCTTGAAGACTGCGATGTGAACTGGGGCAAGACCAGCCTGCTCGAACAGATAAGCAAATTTACCAGAGACTACCTTTACCCGTGGTTCGCTGATCGATTCGAGGAGCTGGGCGGAAAGGGCTACCCCTTCGACTGTGTCTTGCAGAAACACGACACGCTGCGCGGATTCTCCATGAAGGAGAAAAAGTGGATTAAGGTTCACGCGGTATAGGGTTTGTTTGGCAGGCGGTGTGGGCGGCGCGCCTGCATGACATGCGCCACCAGGACGGGCAGGGTGATTCGGTGCCTGCTCGTCCTGGCCCTCCAGCGACGACGTGCATCGATGGTCGCGATGGCGGCATCGTCACCTGTACGGGGCCAGAGTGGCCCACTACCAGCGAAGACGTCGAACTTGCCTGCTACAGCCGGAGTACTAGTCTCGGCGTATGGCGAGGTACTACGACGTGCACCCGGACAATCCCCAGCCCCGGGTCCTCCGCCAGGTCGCCGACCTGATCCGGGGCGGCGGGCTGGTCGCCTACCCGACGGACTCGTGCTTCGCGTTCGGTTGCCAGCTGGGCAACCGGGCCGGGCTGGACCGGATCCGGGAGGTCCGTCGGCTGGACGAACGGCACCACTTCACGCTGGTGTGCCGGGACTTCGCCCAGCTCGGCCAGTTCGTGCAGGTCAGCAACTCGGTCTTCCGACTGGTGAAGGCATGCACCCCGGGCAGCTACACCTTCATCCTGCCCGCCACCCGTGAGGTGCCGCGTCGGCTGCTGCATCCCAAGAAACGCACGGTGGGCGTACGCGTCCCCCGGCACACGGTCGCCCAGGCATTGCTGGCCGAACTCGGCGAGCCGTTGGTGTCGAGCACCCTGATCCTGCCCGACGAGGACGAGCCGATGACCCAGGGGTGGGAGATCAAGGAACGGCTGGACCACGTCCTCGACGCGGTGATCGACGCCGGCGACTGCGGAAAGGAGCCGACGACCGTGGTCGACCTGTCGCAACCCGAGCCGGAGATCCTGCGCGAGGGGGCAGGGGACCCGTCCCGCTTCGCGTGAGTGCACCGCCGCCCTGATCGGCGTCCACCTGCCCGTCCGTTTCCTCTGCGGCGTGCGCGGCCGGCACGACGGCTTGCGCAAGGTGGAAGGCGCGTCCCGCTGGCTGCGTCCGGTGAGATGAGCCGTACGCCACGCCGCCGGGACCGGGGGCGTCCGCAGCCGAGGCGGTCTCGATGTACCAGCAGCCCCTGCAACCTGTCGCCGGGTCGCTCGCGCTGAGCGCCGCCTGCGCCGCGCTGCCCCTGCTGACCCTGTTCGTCCTGCTCGGCGTCGTGCGTGCGCGGGCCTGGATCGCGGCGTTCGGTGCGCTGACCGTGGCGGTCGTCCTGGCCTGGTGGCTGTGGCGGATGCCGTTGTCGCAGACGCTGCTGGCCGCCGGCCAGGGCGCCACCTTCGCTCTCTTCCCGCTCGTCTGGACGTTCGGCACGGCGATCTGGATCTATCGCCTGACCGTGCACACGGGGCACTTCGACACGCTGCGGCAGGGCTTCGCCCGGATCAGCGACGACCGCCGCATCCAGGCCATGGTGATCGCGTTCTGCTTCGGGTCGCTGCTCGAGGCGTTGGCCGGCCAGGGCACGCCGGTGGCCGTCACCACGGTCATGCTGCTGGCCCTCGGTTTCACCCCGGTTCGGGCGGCCGCCGTGGCGCTGGCGGCGAACACGGTACCGGCAGCATTCGGGCCGCTCGGCCTGCCGATCACCACGCTGGCCGGCGTGACCGGGCTGCCCGTGCCGGAACTGGGCATGATGGCCGGCCGGCAGGTCCCGGTGATCGCGGTCGTCGTGCCGCTGGTCCTGCTCGTCGTCGTCGACGGCCGTCGGGGCGTACGGGAGCTGTGGCGCCCGGCGCTGGCGTGCGGCGTCGCCTTCGCGGTGGCCCAGTTCGTCACCGCGAACTTCCTGACGGCCGCGCTCGCCGACATCACGGCCGCGTTCGCGGGCATGGGTGTCCTGCTGCTCGTCACCCGCCGACCGGCGGTGCGGCAGCGAATTCCCGTGACGGCCGGCGGGGGCCTGCCCGAGGAGCGCGAGGCGCCGCCGCCGCGGGGCTCGCAGTGGCGGGCGTACGCGCCCTACCTGACGATCGTGGCGGTCTTCGCCGTCTCCCAGGTGCCGGCCGTCAAGCACCTGCTCGACGCCGGCACAGTGACGTTCTCCTGGCCCGGCCTGCACGTCGTCACGGCGTCCGGCGCGCCGTCGCCGCTGACGACCTTCCGCTTCGCCTGGTTCGCCGCGCCCGGCTCGTTGCTGGTCGTGGCCGGTCTGGTCACGATGGCGCTGCTGCGGGTGTCGCCGCGCGAGGCCGTGAGACTGTACGGGCGCACCCTGTTCGAGCTGCGCTGGGCCGTCCTGACGGTGGTCGGGCTGCTGGCCCTGTCGTTCACGATGAACGCCGCCGGGCAGATCGCCACCCTGGGTGTCTGGATGGCCGGTGCGGGTGGCTTCTTCGCCGTCCTGGCACCCGTTCTCGGCTGGCTGGGGGTCGCCCTGACCGGCTCGGACACCTCGTCCAACTCGCTGTTCGGCGCGCTGCAGGTGGCGGCTGCACAGCGGGCCGGCCTCGACCCGGTCCTGCTCGCCGCGGCCAACGCCTCCGGTGGCACGCTCGGCAAGATGATCAGCCTGCAGAACTTGACGATCGCCGCCGCCGCTGTCGGACTCAGCGGCCGGGAGGGCGACCTGTTCCGGCGCATGTTCGGCTGGAGTGTGGCGCTGCTCGCCCTGATGTGCCTGCTGGTCGGGTTGCAGGCCACGCCCGTGCTGGCCTGGATGGTGCCCTGACGCGAGCCGGTCCGGAGGGGTCTGCCCCTGCGCTCGTCCACGGTCCGTGACGTTCGATCACCGGTCTTGTCATGGGACTGTCATGAGATCGCAGGGTCTCCTCCAAGATTGACACCCAGAGTGATTGCGGCCCGTCGCCGACGTCAGTGGCGGTCGAGCCCCGGCGAACCGCACGTACGTTCGTCATTCACGCAAGATCGCCTATGAACCGGAGACACCATCCCGAGTTCCCAGACCGCTGACCAGGTCGGGACAAATCGGAATTGCGGGCCCACCGGCGGGAAACAGCGCCGGAACCGCGGCCTGCGTTCCCGCGAGCCCACGGAGGTCCACAGACCATGGCCGTGCCCGCCACAGGTACGTCAACTGACAGCAACACCCCGTTAGGAGAAGCGCCGGTCCAGCCGGGCCGCCGCCCGGGAGACGTCGACCGGACGGTGCTGGGGATCGCCGCCGCGGTGTCCGTGCTCTTCGTCGTGTGGGGCATCGTGGCCACCGACAACCTGGCGTCGGTCACCGGCGCGGCGCTCGACTGGGTGGTCAGGGCGTTCGGCTGGGTCTTCGTGCTGGCCAGCGCCGCCTTCGTCGTGCTGTCGGTCTGGTTGGCGTTGAGCCGGTACGGGCGGATCAAGCTCGGCCGGGACGACGAGAAGCCGGAGTTCTCCACCGTCTCCTGGGTGGCGATGATGTTCAGCGCCGGCATGGGCATCGGCCTGATGTTCTGGGGCGCCGCCGAGCCGCTGTCCCACCTGGGGACGCCGCCGCGCGGTCTCACCGAACCGAACTCCCAGCAGGCCGCCCGGGTGGCCATGGAGTACTCGTTCTTCCACTGGGCGCTGCACCCGTGGGCGATCTACGCGGTGGTGGGCCTGGCGCTGGCCTACTTCACCTTCCGCAAGGGTCGGCGCGGCCTGATCAGCAGCGCCTTCTTCCCGCTCATCGGCGAACGGGCCAACCGGGGCCCCGGCAAGGCCATCGACATCTTCGCGATCTTCGCGACGCTGTTCGGATCGGCGGTCTCCCTCGGGCTGGGCGCCCTGCAGATCAACAGCGGCCTGACGAACCTCTGGGACGTGCCGAAGTCCACCCCGCTGGCGATCGGGATCATCGCGGTGCTCACCGTGGCGTTCGTGGTGTCCGCCGTGACCGGCGTCAAGCGCGGCATCCAGTTCCTCTCGAACACCAACATGGTGCTCGCGGTGGCGCTGATGTTCTTCCTGCTCGTGGTGGGCCCGACGGTCTTCATCCTCAACAGCCTCACCGCCTCGACCGGCGGATACCTCTACGACCTCATCCCGATGAGCTTCCGCACCGGCGCCTTCGGGGGCGAGAAGTGGATGGCGGGCTGGACCATCTTCTACTGGGCGTGGTGGATCTCCTGGACCCCGTTCGTCGGCGCGTTCATCGCCCGCATCTCCAGAGGCCGCACCATCCGCCAGTTCGTCCTCGGTGTGGTGGCCATCCCGAGCCTCGTCAGCTTCGCCTGGTTCTCGGTGTTCGGCGGTACCGCCATCGACCTGCAACTCGGCGGCACCGACCTCTCGGCCGCCGTGGCGGAGAGCCCGGAGGCCGCGCTCTTCGCGGTCCTGCGGGAGTTCCCGCTCTTCACCGTCACCGCGATCCTGGTGATGGTGCTGGTGGCCCTCTTCTTCGTCAGCGGGGCCGACGCCGCCTCGGTGGTGATGGGCACGCTCTCCTCGCGCGGCAACCTCGAACCGAGGGCATGGCTGGTCTCCATGTGGGGCATCCTGACCGGCCTGGTGGCCGCCGTGCTGCTGCTCGCCGGTGGCCTGTCCGCCCTGCAGTCGCTGACCATCCTCGCCGCGCTGCCGTTCCTGTTCGTGATGGTCGGCATGGTCGCCGGACTACTGCGCGAGCTGCGTCGCGAACCCCTCAGCGCGACGATGGCCCCGGAGATCCGGGCCCTGGTGGCCGCCGCCGCGCGGCCGGAGCACGCGGACCCCGACCGTTCCTGACCCATCACGCGGCCGCGGGCCGTCCCCAGGGCGGCGCCAGTGCCTCGCGGGGGCTGATGCCGAACAGGGACGGGTCGAAGTCGCCGGCCCCGTCGAGGAAGCCGCCGAC
>NZ_JBEYTP010000040.1:0-63618 GCF_040643125.1 Micromonospora sp. NPDC047465 | reverse complement strand
TCAGCTTGGCCCGCGCGTTGCGCAGGTTCATCTGCCGGTTGCCGCCGCGCTGCTGCACCAGCGACTGCTCGTAGGCGTCACGCTGGGCGCCGGTGCCCCCACCACGACGCACAGCAACCCACACCCCACCACGACCGCAGCAGCAGCAGCAGCGGAGAGAAGAACTCAGACCCCGAGATACCGCAGCACCGCGAGCACCCGTCGGCTGTAACCCCCCGCCCGCGACAGCTCCAGCTTGTC
Organism: Micromonospora sp. NPDC047465; assembly: GCF_040643125.1. Lineage (NCBI taxonomy): Bacteria > Bacillati > Actinomycetota > Actinomycetes > Micromonosporales > Micromonosporaceae > Micromonospora > Micromonospora sp. NPDC047465. Next base: position 63,378 of record NZ_JBEYTP010000040.1, on the reverse strand, counting down.
GAAGATCGTGTTGATGTGCTTCTCCACCGCGCTCTGCGACACGTGCAGCCGCCCGGCGATCGTGGCGTTGGTGTGGCCCTGCGCCATGTGGTGCAGCACGTCCCGTTCGCGCGGTGTCAGCCGCGCCAGCGGGTCGGTGCGGTCGGCGCCGGCCAGAACCTGCCGCACCACCTCGGGGTCCAACGCCGTCGCGCCCTCGGCCACCCGGTCCAGGGCGTCGAGGAAGTCGTCCACCTGGGCGACCCGGTCCTTGAGCACGTAGCCGACGCCCTCGGGGCGGTCGGCGAGCAGCCGGGTGGCGTACCGCTTCTCGACGTACTGGGAGAGGACCAGGACTCCGGTGCCGGGCCAGCGCCGCCGGATCTCCAGCGCGGCGCGCAGCCCGTCGTCGGTGTGGGTGGGCGGCATCCGTACGTCGGTGACGACGACGTCGGGCCGGTGCCGGGCGACGGCGTCGACCACGTCGTCGGCGGTGGCGACGGCGGCGGCGACCTCGTGGCCCTCCTCGGTCAGCAGCCGGGCCAGGCCCTCACGCAGCAGCGTGGAGTCCTCGGCGAGCACTATCCGCACGGCAGCTCCACCGACACCGTCGTGGGCCCGCCGGCCGGGCTGTCGACCCGCAGCCGCCCGTCCTGCGCCGCGACCCGTCGCGCCAGGCCGGACAGCCCGCGCCCGGCAAGGTCGGCCCCGCCGACGCCGTCGTCGTGCACCGTCATCCGGACGAACTCCTCCCCGGCCCCGATCTCGACGGTGATCAGGGTAGCGGCGGCGTGCTTGGCCGCGTTGGTCAGCGCCTCGCACGCGACGAAGTACAGCACGGTCTCGACCTGCCGCTGCGGGCGTACCGGCAGGTCGCAGCGGACGCGGACGGGAACGTCGGAGCGCTGGGCGACCATCTCCAGCACCTGCCCGAGGTCGGCGTCGTCGAGCGCGGACGGGTACACCCGCCAGGCCACCTCGCGCAGCTCCGCGACGGCCTGCTGCGCGTCGGCGTGGGCCTGGGCGAGCAGCGCGGCGGTGCGCTCGGCGTCCCGGCTGCGGCGGGCCCGGCCGAGCAGCATGCCGAGGGCGACCAGGCGCTGCTGGAGACCGTCGTGCAGGTCCCGCTCGATGCGCTGCCGTTCGGCGTCCACGGCGGCGATGACGCCGGCGCGGCTGGCGGCCAGCTCCCGGACCCGGTCTTCCAGCAGGGTACGGGCGTTCGGGCCGAGCAGGCGCCGGGCGAGCCGGACGTCCAGCGCGGCCACGCTCACCACGGCCTGCACGTTGACCAGGAGCAGCGCCGCGCCGACGACGGCCTGTAGCAGCGCGTCGGTCACGCCGAGGTCGCCGCGGAACACGGCCCGCACCACGATCGACGCCAGCACCACGCCGACGGCCAGCACCCCGTACGCGAGCAGGCCGAGCGCCCCGGGCAGCAGGCGGGCGGCCAGGTAACCGACCTCCCGCCGGCCCGCCGCCCCGGGCGGGACCTCGACGCCGTGGAACCGGGCCAGCCGGTCCCGCTCGTACCGCGCCAGCGTCGCGGCGTACCGGCGGATCGCGGTGCGGACGCGGCGGCGGGCCGGCGGCACGGCCGCGGCGCCGGCCACGGCGACGGCCGCGCCGAGGAGGAACAGCGCCTCGACCACGGCCGTGAGGATCCCGAGGGCGACCCCGACGGGGATCCGGGTCGGGCGTGGCGTCACCGGCCGGGGCGCCTCCACCGGCTCAGCGCACCCCGTCGCGGTCCCACGGGTCGGGCTGCCCGTCGGAGTAGGCGCTGCGGTAGATGGTGCCCCGCCCGGCCGGGTCGGGCGCGTGGTGCAGCGGGGCGGGTCCGGGGGTCGGCTCCGCCTCGACGGCCGCTGCCGCGCCGCGCCGGGCGCGGATCACCCGGGAGACCACGAACCAGCCGACGGCCGCCACGCTGGCGACGATGACCACGTTCTGCAACACACCGACGTACCCCTCGACCAGGTGCCAGTTGTCGCCGAGCAGGTAGCCGGCCATCACGAAGGTGGTGTTCCAGATCAGGCTGCCGAGGGTCGTGTAGACCGCGAACGTCCACACGGGCATGCGCTCCACGCCGGCCGGGATGGAGATCAGGCTGCGGAAGATCGGGATCATCCGGCCGAAGAAGACGGCCTTGACCCCGTGTCGCAGGAACCACTCCTCGGTGCGGTCGACGTCGCTGAGCTTGACCAGCGGCAGCCGCTCCGCGATCGCCCGGATCCGCTCCCGACCGAGCGCGGCGCCGATGTAGTACAGCGCGAGGGCGCCGAGCAGCGAACCGAGGGTGGTCCAGAAGATCGCGCTGACCACACTCATCCGCCCCTGACCGGCGACGAAGCCGGCGAGCGGCAGGATCACCTCGCTGGGGATCGGCGGGAAGAGGTTCTCCAGGGCGACGGCCAGGCCCGCGCCGGGACCACCGAGCCGTTCCACCAGGCCGGTGACGTAGCCGACCAGGCCGTCCTCCGGTGGGGCGGCCTCCCCCGTGGCGGTTCCGGTGGCGAGCAGGGCGTGCGCGGTACGAATCATGGCCCCCACGCTACGAACTCATCCTGAGAGCCGGCCATGGGGCCGGCCGTCCGGTTCCGCCGGGCGACCGCACCGGGCGGGTGCGGAAAACCGCAGGGGCCGCGCCCGACGGACCCGGCGGTGGCCGCCGTCCTAGCGGGCCGCCCGCGCCGCGACCGCGCGGGCGGCCCGGCGGTGCGCGGCGGCCTCGTCGGGGCGGCCCAGCGCGGCGGCGAGGCCGCCGAGGTGGTGGGCCACCGGGCCGAGGGTGAGGAGGCCGCTGCCGGCCCCGGCCAACTCGTCGGCGGCGGGCGCCAGTTCGGCGTACGCCCACCGCATCGTCGCGCCGTCACCGAGGGCCAGGGCGGCACGGGCGGCGAGGCAGAGCCGGGCCTCGCGGAGCAGGTCGTGCGGTGACTCCGGGAGGGCGCGCAGCGCGGCGGCGGCCTCGCCCCGGTGGCCGGTGGAGAGCAGCACCAGGGGCCGGGCCCAGGGCTCGTACGGCCCGAAGTCCCCGTCCGCCCGGTCGTGCCGCCCCGGCCCGCTGGCTCCCCGCTCCCCCGGTGCGGCTGACAGGCGCAGGCACAGCAGCGCGAGGGCGAGCAGGCCGTGTTCCATGCCGGGCATCCCGCTGCCGGTGAGCGTCACCTGCGCGGCCCGGTACGCGGCCTCCGCCCCTTCCGGGTCACCGCCGACCGCCAGCCGCAGGGCGGCGTACCACCGGGTGAAGACGCCCACCAGCGGCAGGTCGTACCGCTCGGCGAGGCGGTCCGCGGCGTCGGCGTGCGCGTCCGCGACCGTGAGGTCGGCGAGGGCGCAGTGCGCCTGCAGGAGGACGAGGTGGCCGAGGACCTCGAAGCTCACCAGCTCGTGCCGGGCGGCCAGGTCGACCAGTTCGGCGCCGATGCGGGCGCGCTCGGCGGCGAGACCGGCCCGGCCGAAGGAGTGCAGGAAGCGGGCGTTGAGCGCGTGCGCGAGCAGCGCCGGGTGCGACAGCCGCCGGGCGATGGCCTCCGCCTCGCGCGCCGCCCGGTGACCCCGGTCGGTGGTCGTGCCGCGCAACTCCAGGGCGAGGGTGCTCAGCAGCCGGCTGCGCCGTTCCGGCTCGTCGTCGCCGAGCGCGGCCAGCGTGCGCTCGGCGGCCCGGACGACCTGGCGGGAGAGCTGCTCGTCGTCGTTGCGGGTCCAGATCGCCGGGACGTCGAACGCGGTCAGCACGCTCGTGGCCAGGCCCGGATCGTCGAGCCCGACGGCCGTGGTGATCGCCGCCGACCGGAGCCGTCGCGCCTCGTCGAGGTGGCCGGTGACGGCGAGTGCCCGGCCCAGTCCCATCGCCGCGTCCAGCCGCCCGCGTACGTCGTCGTCGCCCGCACGGTCGTGGGCGGCGACCGCCTGCCGCCACAGGCGGGCCGCCTCGTGCGGGTGGAAGCGGCGTTCGGCCTGCGCTGCCGCCGCCCGGGCGTAGCGCGCGGCGCGGGGCGCGGTGGCGCGGGTCGCCGCGCGGGCGAAGTGGTGGGCGAGGGCGGCGACGTCGTGCGGGTACAGCCGCTCGATGGCGTCCCCGGCGGCGGCGTGCCAGCGGGCCCGGCGCGGCCCGGACAGGTCGCCGTAGAGCGTGTCCCGCACCAGGATGTGGGTGAACCGCAGCCGCCCGCCGGCCTCGTGCTCGCCGAGGAAGCCGGCCGCCAGGGCGCGGTCCAGGGCGTCCAGCACCGGCGCGGGGTCGCCGGCCAGCGCGGCCAGCACGTCCGGGTCGACGTCGCGGCCGAGCACCGCCGCCTGCCGCAGCACGGTCTGCGCCGCGTCCGGCAACCGGGCGAGGCGGTGCCGGATCACGTCCCGCACCCCCGCCGGGACCTGGTGCAGCGCCGACTCGCCCTCGGCCGCGAGCAGCCGCGCCAGTTCCCGGACGAAGAACGGGTTTCCGCCGCTGCGGCGGTGGATCAGGCGTACCGCCGCGTCGTCCAGCGCGGGTCCGGCGACGGCGCGGGCCAGGTCGCCGGTCGCCGGCTCGGGCAGGCCGCCGAGGTAGACCCGGACCGGTTCGGTGGGGGCCACCCGGGCCAGCGCGGCGGTCAGCTCCGGGGTGATCTCGGCGGCGCGGTACGTCCCCACGACCAGCAGCGGGCCGGCGACCGGCTCCGGTTCGCCGACCAGGGCGGTCAGCAGGTCCAGGGTGTCGGCGTCGGCGCGGTGCAGGTCGTCGACGACCAGCAGCACCGGCGCCCGGCCGGCCGCCGCCGACACCACGGCGGCGGTGGCGCGGTGGACCCGGAACCGGGCCGCCGCCGGGTCCTCGCCGGGACCGACGGCGTACGGCCCCGCGCCGGTGCCGTGCGAGCCCGGGCCGGTGCCGTCCGACCCCGCGCCGACGGCGTGCGGCCCCGGGTCGGGGCCGGGCGACGGTGCCTCCCGCCGGCCGGTGGCGTGCGGCGCAGGGTCGGTGGTTCCGGTGAGCGCGTCGGTGATCTGGGTCCACGGCCAGGCGGCGGGAGCGCCCTCGTACTCGGGGCTGTGGCCCCACGCCGTCGTCCAGCCGCCGGCGGTCAACTCCCCGGCGAGCGCGTCGGCCAGGGCCGTCTTGCCCGCGCCCGCCTCGCCCGAGACGAGGGCCAGCACGGGGGCGCCGTGCCGGGCGACGTGCCGGGCGGCCTGCCGCAGGAGGGTCAACTCCTCGTCACGGCCGACGAACGGGCGGCGGTCGTCGCGGTCCCGGGCACCGGTGAGCGAGGTCCCGCGCGGCGCCGCCGGGCGGTCGCGTCGCTGCTCGGTGCCGCCGCGAGCGGGCGGCACGGCGTCGGCCCGCGCCGGCGGGGACACCTCGGGCGGGATGAGTTCCGGCGCCTGGGCGAGGATGTCGGCCTCCAGTCGCCGCAGCCGGGGGCCCGGGTCGACGCCGAGTTCCGCCACCAGGGTGTCGCGGGCCTGCCGCAGCGCGGCCAGTGCCTCGCCCTGGCGACCCGACCGGTACAGGGCCGTGGCCAGCAACTGCCAGGCGTCCTCCCGCAGCGGGTGACCGGTGGCGTGGGCCCGCAGCCCGGTGGCCGCCTCGGCGGCCCGGCCCAGGGCCAGCAGCGCCTCGGCCCGCCGCTCGACGGCCAGCATTCGCAGCTCGTCGAGCCGGTCGATCTCGGCCCGGGCCCAGGGCTGCCCGGCGAACTCGGCGTACGCGGGGCCACGCCACAGGGCGAGCGCGCCGTCCAGGCAGGCCAGCGCCGGGCCGGGCCCGCCCGCTGCCAGCAGCTCGCCCGCCTCGGCGACCGCCGCCTCGAACCGCCAGGAGTCCACCGCTTCGGGCGCGGCACGCAGCGCGTACCCGGGTGGATCGGTCACCAACAGCCGGGCCGGCTGCCGGGGTGGCCGGCCCGGTTCCAGGGCCCGGCGCAGGTCGGCGACGAACGTCCGGATGGCCCCCACCGCGCCGTCCGAGGGCTCCTCCCACAGGTCACCGACGAGCCGGTCGACCGGCACGACCCGGCCCCGGGCGACGAGCAGGCGGGCCAGCACCGCCCGCTGGCGGGGGCCCTTCAGCGCGACGGGACCGAGTTCGTTCACCGCCTCCACCGGCCCCAGCACCCCGAAGGCCACCGGGGGTGCCGCCGACTGCCTGGTCATGGCACCAAATCTAGGCCCGCCCGGGCGCCGGCTCTCCCACGGCCGGGTCCGCGCCACTCACCCGTTGCTGACCGGTCGCTGACCGGCCCCGGGCAGGCTCGACGCCGGACGACGTGGTCCCCGACGACCACCGCGCCCGCCACCTCACCGGCACCGTAGAGAGGACCACCCGTGAACCCGACCATCAGGGGATTCGACTACCAGCGCGTCACCGTCGCCGACGGCGTCACGCTCAATGCGGCAGTCGCCGGCTCCGGCAGCCCGGTCGTGCTGCTGCACGGCTTCCCACAGACCCACCTCATGTGGCGGCACGTCGCCGCCGACCTCGCCGCCGACCACACCGTGATCTGCCCGGACCTGCGCGGCTACGGCGACAGCGACAAGCCCGCCGACCCCGACGGCACCGCGTACGCGAAGCGGACCATGGCCGCCGACGTCGTCGCGCTGGCCCGCGCGCTGGGGCACGACCGCTTCGCCCTGGCCGGGCACGACCGGGGCGCGCTGGTCGCCGTCCGCGCCGGCCTCGACCATCCGCGGGCGGTCACCCACCTCGCCGCGCTCGACGTGCTGCCGACCCTCGACATGTGGGACGTCCTGCACGGCACGACCGCCGCCGTCGGCTTCCACCTCTACCTGATGGCCCAGCCGCCCGGCCTGCCCGAGCAGCTCATCGGCGCCAGCCCGGACGCCTTCTTCGGCCACTTCCTCGACGCCTGGACCCGGGACCCGGACGCCCTTCCCGCCGACGTGCGGGCCGCGTACCTGCGGGCGTCCCGGGAGGCCGTCACCTCGATCGTCGCCGACTACCGCGCCTCGGCCGGCATCGACGTCGAGCACGACCGGGCCGACCGCGCGGCCGGCAACAGGCTGCGCATGCCGGTGACGGTGCTGCAGCAGGACTGGGGCGCGGCCCTCGGCTACGACGCGGCCGGGCTGTGGCGGGCGTGGGCGCCGGACCTGGAGCACCGCACCGTCTCCTGCGGCCACTTCATGGCCGAGGAGTCGCCCGCCGAGGTCGTCAAGGCCCTGCGCGCCCTCCTGGCCAGGTGACCGGCCGGTAGCCGTACCGGGCTGGGGTGGCCCAGCGCACCCCCGCGCGCCGACGGCCGGCCCGGGTGCGGGACCCGGGTCGGCTGAGCGGGGCGTCGGCTCGGCTCGGCTCAGTCGTCGTCCTCGTCGTCGCCCGGCGACCCGATGTCGACCCGGTCGAGCAGGGCATCGAGGCGGGCCCCCGTGTCGGGCGAGATCCGCCCCTCCTCGACCGCCTCGGCGAGGCGCTCCCGCAGGTCCTCGACCCGCTTCGGCCGGTCCTTCGGCTTGCCGCGGCTCAGGTCGGCGAGCTTGTCCCGCAACTGCTCGACCGTCTTCCGGTCGATCTCGCCCCGGGCCTGCGCCTGCACGAGCGCGGCGGCGAACTCGGCGGCGAGCTGGCGCAGGCCCATCGGGGCCGACTGGGCGGTCGACGGCGGGGCGGAGCGGGTGGCCTCCGGCGTCGGCGACGCGGTGCTCGGCTCCTCGGCCGGCGTGGCCACCGACGGGGCGGCGGTCGGCGGCGGATTCCCGTCGTCGTCGAGGGCGAGCACCCCGACGAGCCCGACGAGCAGCGCGACGCCGGCGGCGACCAGCACCGCGATCGGCCGGTTCCCCGAGGCCCGCGAGCCGGTGGCGGGGACGGGACGCGGGCCGCCGGCGGCCACGGGTCGGCCGCCCGCCGGCGGCACGCCGGCCCGGCCGGCGGTCACCGGGGATCCCGGCCGGCCGGTGGAGGCCGCCGCCGAGGTGGGTAGCGAGCGGTCGACCAGCGTGGGCGGGTGCGCCGGCGGGACCCCGCCCGCCGCCGGGGCGGGCAGGGTCGGCAGGACCGCGGTGTGTGGGTCGGCGGGCGCCGCGCCGGCGAAGCGGGCGGCGAGCTGGGCCGAGGTGGGCCGGCGGGCCGGGTCGGCGGCGAGGCAGGACAGGGTCAGGTCGGCGACGTCGGCGGGCAGGCCGGGGATCCGCAGGGGCGGCACGGGCGTGTGCCCGGCGTGCACCTCCAGCGCGTCCTCCCAGGTCCGCACGGGCAGCGGGGCCCGGCCGGTGAGCGTGCGGTAGAGCAGCGCGCCGAGGGCGTAGACGTCGCTGGCCGGGTTCGGCGGCCCGGGCCGCATCCGCTCCGGCGCGAAGTAGGCGGGCGTGCCCATCAGCAGCTCACCGGTCTGCCCGGCCAGCGGGTGGTCCGGGCCGGCGAGCGCGGCGATGCCGAAGTCGAGCACCTTGGCGCCGGTCTCGGTGAGCATGACGTTGCCCGGCTTGATGTCGCGGTGCACCACGCCGATGCGGTGGGCGGCGGCGAGCGCGGCGGCGACCTGACCGGCCAGCCGGACGGCGTCCGGCCAGGCGAGCGGCCCGTCGGCGAGCCGGTCGGCGAGGTTGCGCCCCTCCACCAGCTCCATCACCAGGTACGGCACGACCGCGCCGCCGGCCAGGCTCGCCTCGCCGTAGTCGTACACCTGGGTCACGTGGGGGTGGGTGAGCCGCGCGGCGGCGCGGGCCTCGCGCTGGATGGTGGCCCGCAGCTGCGGGTCGGTGCCGAACTCCCCGGCGAGGGCCTTGACCGCGACGGGGCGGTGCAGCACCTCGTCGTCGGCGCGCCACACCTCGGACATCCCGCCGAGGCCGATGCGCTCGCGCAGGACGTACCGGTCGTGCAACCGAAGGGTGGGCGAGAACGGCGACATAGCCGTTCAGTCTGCCTGGCCCGCCGGGGCGGCCACCACCCGCCATGCCCGGTTGCGCGCCGGCCGTCCCGATGCTGCCGCGACGACCGGCCGCGCGGGTGGCGCACACCACCCGCGCGGGTCCGGCGGCGGGTCAGGAGCAGCGCTGCGGCGCGGGCAGCGAGGGCGGCTGGATCCGGTCGGCGAGCCGGCGCAGGGCGCCGGCGGCGGCCAGCCGGGTGGGGGCGAGCCGCGCGGTGCGGGTGCGCTCCGCGCGGACCGGTGCGTCCGGCCGGGCGGAGTTGACGTGTCGGGTCACCGCGTCGATGGCGACGACGAAGCCGGTGGGCTGTTCCATGGTCAGCTCCTCGGGACGGGTCCGGTGGAGGTCCGGACGACGAGTGCGGTGGGCAGCAGGACGTGGCCGGCCGCCGGGTCGGCGGGCGGGTCGAGCAGCAGCCGGGCGGCGATGCGCCCCTTCTCCTCGGCGGGTTGCCGCACGGTGGTGAGGCCCGCCGCGGCGGCCTCGGCGATGTCGTCGAAGCCGGTGACCGAGACCGGTGGCGAGCCGGCCTCGGCGAGCGCGTCGAGGACGCCGAGGGCGAGCACGTCCGAGCCGGCCAGCACCGCCGTGGGCGGCTGCGGCGCGGCGAGCGCGGCGGCGACGGCCGCGGCGCCCGCCGACCGGCTGTTGCCGGTGGCGGCGAGCACGGTCAGCTCGGACCAGGCGACGCCGACCTCGGCGAAGGCGTCGGCGAACCCGGCGAGCCGCGCCCGGGTGGTGGGGTGCGCGACGTCGGCCACGTCGGCGAGCCGCACCTCGCCCGGGGCCGCGCCGGGCCGGACGGCGTCGCCGAGCAGGGCGACGCGGCGGTGCCCGAGCCCGGCCACGTGCGCGGCGACGGCGCGGGCGGCGGCGCGCTCGTCGATGCCGACGTAGCGGTCGTCGGGGCCCGCGTCGTCGCGGGGCGCGGTGGTGACGACGGGCAGGCCCCGGTCGCGGAGCACGTCGACGATCCAGCCCTCGTCGCCGACGCAGTAGACGCAGAAGCCGTCGACGGCGGCGTTCTCCACGGCCCGCCGCGCGGCCGTCTCGTCGGCGGGCAGGGGCACGAGCAGCAGGCTGGTGCCGTGCCGCTCGGCCGCCTCGGCGACGCCGGCCAGGAAGCGGACCGCGAAGGGGTCGGTGAAGGCGTACGACAGCTGGGACTCGAAGAGCACCCCGACGGCGCCGACCCAGCCGCGCCGCAGGGACCGGGCCGTGGGGTTGGGACCGGGGTAGCCGAGCTGCCGGGCGGTGTCGAGGATCCGCTGGCGCAGCGCGGCGGAGAGCTGGTCGGGGCGGCTGTAGGCGTTGGAGACGGTGCTGCGGGACACGCCGACGGCGTCCGCGACGGCCTGCAGGGTCGGCTTCACCGCGCGCTCCTCTGTATCGATTCAGTCTGGATCGATACAGAGACTAGTGCCGACGGGCGGCGGCGTCAATGCGCCCCAGCGATCGGCGGCGCCGACACGCCGTGACGGGCGGAGACGAGAACGCCCCGCCCGGTCAGGCCGGGCGGGGCGGCGTCGAGGCAGCGGCGGTCAGGGCTTGCGGGCGACCGCGCCGTACATGCTGACCTCCGCCGCGGTGGGCCGGGGCAGCGGGGCGCCCTCGGCGCGCCACTCGGCGACCGAGGTGACCCCGGGCTCCACCACCTCGAGCCCGTCGAAGAACCGGGTGAACTCCGCCAGGCTCCGCAGACTGATCACGCCGTGCGGGCCGCCGCCCCGGCCGGCGGCCCTCGCCTCCCGCGCGACCTCCGGGGGCAGGTGGTCGTAGGTGGCGTGGGAAGCCGCCAGGTAGCTGCCGGACGGCAGCGCCTCGAGCAGCCGGGCGACCACGGCGTACGGGTCGTCGCCGTCGGGCACGAAGTGCAGGATCGCCACCAGCATCAGCGCCACCGGCCGGGACAGGTCGATGGTGCGCAGCAGGTCGGGGTGCTGGAGGATCTTCTCCGGGTCGCGCAGGTCGGCGTCGATGTAGGCGGTGGCACCCTCCGGCGAACTGCTGAGCAGCGCCCGGGCGTGCGCGAGCACGATCGGATCGTTGTCGACGTAGACCACCCGCGACTCGGGGGCGGCCGCCTGGGCGACCTCGTGGGTGTTGTCGGCGGTCGGGATGCCGGTGCCGATGTCGAGGAACTGCCGGATTCCCGCCTCCCGGGCCAGGTGGCGCACGGCCCGCTGGAGGAAGCGACGGTTCTCCAGGGCGGCGGTGCGGATGGTCGGGAAGGCCGCCGCCATCGCGTCGCCGGAGTCCCGGTCGGCCTGGAAGTTGTCCTTGCCGCCCAGCCAGTAGTTGTACCGGCGCGCCGGGTGGGCCACCGACGTGTCGATGCGGTCGCTCGGGTGGGTGGGGCCGGTCGTCGCGCCCGGGGCGTCGGTAGTCAAGGCAGCCTCCACGACTCTGCGCCAACCGTCACCGGTGGCGTCCGTCCACTGTCGCCGGTCGGCGATCATGGTAGCCGCACCGCCGCCCCGGGCAGGGCCCTCGGCCGGTCACGCCGGGTAGAGGTCGTCCAGGATCCGGCCGAGGATCTCCGGCGTACGCTCCGGCGGCTCGGCCTCGACGCAGAGTCGCTCCATCGCCACCGCGTAGTAGTCGAGGTCGTCGCGCTTGTCGAGGTAGAGCGCGCTGGTGAGCTGTTCGATGTAGACGATGTCCGGCAGGTCCTGGTCGCCGAAGCGCAGGATCGTGAAGGCGCCGCCCGCCGCGGCGTGCCCGCCGGCCGCGAACGGGATGACCTGGAGTCGGATGTGCGGCGACTTGGTCGCCTCGATGAGTGCCGCCACCTGGCCGCGCATCACCTCCCGGCCGCCGATGGGCCGGCGCAGCGCGGCCTCGTCCACCACCGCCCAGAGCAGCGGCGGGTTCTCGCGGCGCAGCAACCGCTGGCGCTGCATGCGCAGGGCGACCCGGCGCTCGATCTCGGCCGGCGCGGCCGCCCCGTGGCCGAGCAGCACCACCGCCCGGGCGTACTCCCGGGTCTGGAGCAGGCCGGGGACGAACTGGACCTCGTAGGAGCGGATGAGTGCCGCGGCGGCCTCCAGGCCGAGGTACGACTGGAACCAGCTCGGCAGCACGTCGCCGTAGCGGTGCCACCAGCCCGGGCTGTTGGCGTCCCGGGCGAGCTTGAGCATCGCCTCGCGTTCCTCGGGCGCGGCGACGCCGTAGAGGGTGAGCAGGTCGGCGACGTCGCGCTCCTTGAAGCCGACCCGGCCCAGCTCCATCCGGCTGATCTTCGACTCGGAGGCCCGGATCTCCCAGCCGGCGCCTTCCCGCGTCACCCCGCTGGACTCGCGGAGACGACGCAACTGGGCGCCGAGCAGCATGCGCAGCACGGTGGGCCCGGTGGCCGGGCCGCCCTCGGCGGGAACCATCGTCACTGCCGACCTCCGCATGCCGGATCGTGTCGGCCGGGAGCCCCAGCCCCGGCCGACGTGTAAGCATGCCATGGACCGTGAGTGAGGAGAACTCCCAGGGAGAGGGCCGTCGGTACCGCAGGCGGGACGAGCGCTCAGCCGATGAGATGGTCGAAGTCGCCGTCGCGGGCCCCGAGCACGAAGGCGGCGATCTCGTCCATCGTGTAGATCAGCGCGGGTCCCTCCGGGTGTCGCGAGTTGCGCAGGGCGATGCCGGCGCCGCCGGGCAGTTGGGCCAGCTCGACGCAGTTGCCGCTCGGGTTGCTCCGGCGGCTCTTCTGCCAGTTGAGCGGGGGCAACTGGTTGGCGGGAACGCCGTTCGGTGGCTGCTGCATGGGGCGTCTTTCTGTCCGCGGGCCGCCGCTGCCGGGCGGGCGGGGCTGCGAAAATTCGCACGGCATCGACGAGAGGGGTTGGCTGCACGTGCATCTGCTCTTGCATCTGCACCGGCCAGCGAGCATGATAACGCACGTGTGCGGTGCCGCCCCGCTCACTCTGCGTCACCAACCGCTGGGCTGCCACCAGCGACGACAGGGCCCCGGGACGGGGCGCGGCACGCCGCGCGCCGGGGCCACGGGGCATCGTGGCGATGGGAGGTCTCGTGCCGGATCCGCTCACCGTCGCGTCCGGCATCTGCGCCGCGGGGGCCCTCGTCACCACCTGGCAGCTACGCAGCCGCGCGCTGCGCGCCGAGGCCGAGATCAGGCACCTCCAGGCCGAGCTGGCCGCCGAACGGCACGCCGCCAGCCACGACCCCCTCACCGGCCTGCCCAACCGCCGCGGGTTCTACCGGATCGCCGCCACGCTGCTCACCGACGCGGCCGGACAGCCGCTGATCGCCGTGGTGCTCGATCTCGACGACTTCAAGCAGATCAACGACCGATACGGGCACGCGGCCGGCGACCAGGTGCTGATCAGCGTGGCCCAGCGGCTCGCCGCGTTCGCCGGGGACAACCTGGTCGCCCGGCTCGGCGGCGACGAGTTCGCCGGGCTGCTCACCAGCCCGACGGTGGACCAGCGATGGATCGAGCACGCCACCCGCCGGCTCTGCGAGAGCCTCGCCGCGCCGATCCCCCTCGGCGGGCTCAGCGTGCGGGTGACCGCGTCCGTCGGGCTGGCCCCGGTCACCGGGCCGGCGCAGCTCACCGAGGCGCTCGACCGGGCCGACGCCGCCATGTACCGGGCCAAGAGCCTCGGGTCGGCGGACCCGCCCCGGCAACTCGTCGACACCGCCCACCTGGCGGAGTGCTGACCCGGCGGAGCCGCCCGGCCAACCGCGGCGACCGGCCCGTCGGGCGTCGGTCAGCGCTGGCGGGTCAGGTCGGCCAGCGCCGCGTCGGCGAGGGTGACCAGACCGTGGGGTGACACCAGCCCTCGCACGATGTCGAGCGCCTGCCGCCGGTCGGCCTCGGCGGAGGCGAGGTCGAGCACCTGGCAGGACCAGTCGCCGATGTCGTCGAGGGCGCGCACGCTCAGGAACCAGGCCAGCCGGGTGGCGTCGACGTCGACCCGGCCGTAGCCGGCGAAGGCGGCGGCCTGCTGCGCGGCGGTGACCGGAGCGAAGGCCAGCACGCCGCCGATGAGGAACATCAGGTCGCACTCGCGCGGGGCGAGCACGGCGTCGTCCCAGTCGATCAGCCACACCCGGCCCCCGGGCCCGAGCAGCAGGTTGCCCAGGTGCGGGTCGCCGTGGCAGACCACCGCCGGCCCGGGCCGGTCGCGCAGCTCGTCGCCGAGCCGCTCCACCCCCCGGGCCAGCGCCGCCACCGTCCCCCGTGCCCCCGACCAGATGCGGGCCAGCTCGTCCACCAGCGGATCGCCCTGCTCGCCCGGCCGGGGAGCGCGCAGCCGGGCGTCGACCCCGCGCGCCGCCGCCACGATCGCCGCGTGCGCGGCGCCGCCCGGAGGCAGCAGCGCGGCCAGGTCGTCGGTCACCGCCACGTCGTGCACCGCCGCCAGCAGTTCGCCGTACGCGCGCCAGTGCTCAGCCGTCATCGCGCCGCCGAGCGCCCGCGCGTCGGAGACCCACGGCACCAGGGACAGCCGGCGCCCGCCCCGGTCGCTCCACAGCCGCCCGTCCCCGGTGCGCAGCGGAACGGCGATGCCCGGCACGCCCCGCGCCCCCAGGTACGCCGACACGACCAGGCCGGCCGGACTGCCGCCGCCGCTCAGCTTGACGGCGTACCGCGTACCGTCGGCGGCCCGGGCTCGCCACAGCCGCGCGTGCCGGTCCGCACCGTGCCCCACCGCCTCGGCCCCGGTGAGGTCCACCCCGAAGTCCTCGCGGACCCAGGCGCGCAGGGCCTCCGGCGCGTCGTCGGTCATCCCGGCACCCTGCCATTCGCCGCACCGCCCGATCCACCCGTTTACGGCGCCGGCAGAACGTGGTTTCGACGTGTCTCGCGCCGCCTGTCGGGTATGCCGACAGGGTCAGCGCAGCGCCGGCGGAGAGGAAACGCTCGTGGCCACCATCCGGGCCCTGGTCCTGAACTGCACGCTGAAGCGGTCACCGGCCCCGTCCAGCGCGGAGGTGCTCGGGCGCGAGGTGCTCGAGGAACTCGCCGAGCAGGGCGTCGAGGGCGAACTGGTCCGGGTCGTCGACCACGACGTGCGGTTCGGGGTCTCCACCGACGAGGGCGACGGGGACGGGTGGCCGGCCATCCGGGCCAAGCTGCTGGCCGCGCAGATCCTCGTCGTCGCCACACCGATCTGGCTCGGCCAGCCGTCGGCCGTGTGCAAGATGGTCCTCGAGCGCCTCGACGCCGAGCTGTCCGAGACCGACGCCGAGGGTCGGCTGCTCACCTACGGCAGGGTGGCCGGCGTCGCCGTCGTCGGCAACGAGGACGGCGCGCACCACACCATCGGCCAGGTGCAGCAGGCCCTCAACGAGGTCGGGTTCACCTGCCCGGCCGCCGGCGCCACCTACTGGGTGGGCGAGGCACTGCACAAGGTCGACTACATCGACGCCCGGCCGAAGCCGGACACCACGGACCGCACCACGAAGGCCCTGGCGCTCAACAGCGCACACCTCGCCCGGCTGCTGGCCGAGCAGCCGTACCCGCCGCCGGACGCGAAGGGCGCCGGGGTCGGGCCCAGCCGGGAGCCGGCCTGACCGTCAGCGCCCAGCGGCCGTCGGCACCGGCTGAAGCCGAGCGGTCAGCGCCAGCCGTAGCCGGCGCGCAGGGCCTGCCCGACCCGGTCGAAGCGGGCCCGGTCCAGCACCGCGCCCTCCCGGCGGATGCTGTCCTCCCGCATGGTCAGCACGCGGTCCAGGCGTACCCAGCTCGGCCGGTTGTCCCGGTCCCACTCGCCCGGGCCGAGCGCGAGCCAGTGCCGCTGGCCGTCGCGCTCGCTCTGGCTGGAGAGCATCAGCCCGAACAGGGTCCGGCTGTGCCGGCCCACCACCAGCACGGGGCGGTCCTTGCCCTGGCGCGGGTCGTCCTCGTACGGCACCCAGGTCCAGACGATCTCGCCCGGGTCGGCGTGCCCGTCGAGCTCCGGCGCGTACGCCAGCACGCGGCGCTGCAGCGCGGCGACCTGGCGGCGCCGGGCGACCTGCGCCGGAGCGGGGCCGGGCCGCCGGGGCGACGGGACGACACCGCCGATGCGCGCCGCGACACTCCTCAGAAGACCTGCCACGAGCGGCAGCCTATCCTCCGCCGCGCGGCCCGGCCGGACCGGGACAATCCGGTGGACCCGGGGCCGGTGGTCGATCAGGATCGGCGGCATGACGGTCCCCGCCCACCAGATCCGCGCCGACTTCACCGCCGACACCGTGACCGTGTACCAGGCGTACCCGCCGGAGATCGCCCGCGCGGCGCTGGCCGCCGGCCGCTTCGTGCCGCCGTTCAAGCGCGAGCGGATGACGTGGATCAAGCCGTCGTTCCGCTGGATGATGTACCGCTGCGGCTGGGCCACGAAGCTCGGTCAGGAACGGGTGCTGGCCGTTGAAATCACCCGGTCGGGCTTCGAGTGGGCCCTGGCCCACTCGTGCCTGAGCAGCTTCGACCGCGACCGCTACCCCGACCGGGAGACCTGGTCGCGGCGGCTGCGCGCCAGCCCGGTGCGGGTCCAGTGGGACCCGGAGCGGTCGCTGCGGCTGGCGCCGCTGCCGCATCGGTCGCTCCAGGTCGGGCTGGCCGGCGAGGCGGTGCGCCGGTACGTCGACGAGTGGTTGGTCGCCCTCACCGACGTGACCCCGACGGCCCGCGCGGTACGCGCGGCACTCGACGCCGGCGACGACTCGGCCGCCGAGGCGCTGCTGCCGCCGGAGCGCCCGTACCCGCTGCCGCCGGACGTGGCCGCCGTCGTCGGCGCGGCGATCCCGTGAGGGTGTTCCGCGTCCGGGCGAGGCGTGGCGCCGATACCGTGCCGGGGCGACCGGCCGCCGCGCGGCCCGTGCCGATGCTCCAGCCGGTGCTGGAGGTGGGTGGCCTCGACGGCTTCACGTTGTGGCCGGTGGCCGAGGTCGGCCCCTGGCTGGCGCTCTCCGGTGCGCTGAGCGCCGCCGAGGTGGGCACCGCCGTGGCGCGGATCGCGGCGTACAACCACGTCGACGACCGCACGGTGTGGCCCGAGGACGACGATCCGCTGACCGCCGTGCTGCCGGTGGCGGCGGCCGGACCGGAGCCGGGTTCCCTCGTGGTGCCGGGCGGCCTGCGCCTCACCGACCCGGGCACGGGGGCGCGGATCGACCCGGGCTGCTGCAGCGGCCTCGAGGACTGGCGCGCGTGGTACGAGATTCCGTCGGGCGCGTCGCCGGACCAGGGCCACGACCCCGACCCCTGGGTGGAGCATCGCGCGGACGGCACGATCCGGGTCTGGGCGGACGAGGAGCGCGGAGCGCATGTGGACGTCCAGGTCGACGAACTGATGCGACTCGTCGACGGCGTCCGGGCGGACCTCGCCGGTTTCCTGTGGGAGCTGCGGGCGTGGGCCGACGAGGTCGTACCCGCCGCCGCCGACGCGTTGGTGGAGGGCCTGGACCGGCACCTCCAGGTCTCGGCACCGGGGGCCGGGGCGGCGCCCTGAGCCGGCCGACGGTGGGTGGGCGGGCGTCGGCCTGCCTCGTGGTGCGGCACGTGCTTAACTGAGGTGTCGATGCCGGTGCATGGAGGCGGTGACAGGTGACCTTCGAGGTGCGGGGCCTGCCCGACGCCCGCCGGTGTGAGCCGTACCGCCCACGAGGTCCGTGGCCGGCTCGCCGCAGGCGGAGCGTCGCGGGCGCGACGGTTCTCGCCCTGGCCCTGCTGGCCGGCGCGGCCGGTTGCGCCGGGAGCGAGCGCCCGCAGCCCCCGCCGACCGGCGGCCCGTCGGCCACCGCCGCGTCGCCCTCGCCGGCCGCCCCGGCGGTCGAGACCCGCGACGACCTGGCGAGCCTGTTCCGGCAGGCCGGCCTCCAGGGCACCTTCGTCCTGTACGACGTGACGGCGGCGCGCGTCGTCATGGTGGACCGCGCCCGGGCCGAGCGCCGGTTCATCCCGGCCTCGACGTTCAAGATCCCGCACAGCTTGATCGCGCTCGAGACCGGCGTGGTGCGCGACGAGCACGAGAAGGTCCCGTACGGCGGCCGGCCCCAGCGCGTCGCGGCCTGGGAGCGGGACATGGGGCTACGTGACGCGGTCCGGGTGTCCAACGTGCCGGTGTTCCAGGAACTGGCCCGGCGGATCGGGCCGGAGCGGGAGCGGGAGTGGCTGCGCCGGCTCGGCTACGGCAACGGCGAGGTCGGCGGTGAGGTGGACGGGTTCTGGCTGCGCGGGCCGCTGACGATCTCGGCCGACGAGCAGGCGCGGTGGCTGGCCCGGCTGGCCCGGGGCGAACTGCCGGCCGGCCGGGGGCACCAGGCGACCGTCCGAGACATCCTGCGCCTGGAACGCACCACCACCCACACCCTCTACGCCAAGACCGGCCAGACGGACGCCACCGAGCCGGGCACCGGGTGGTGGGTCGGCTGGGTCGAGCGCGGCGACCGGCTGTACTGCTTCGCGCTGAACGTGGACATCCGCACGAACGCCGATGCGGACGAGCGGCTGCCGCTCGGCCGGCAACTGCTGCACCGCCTCGGCGCCCTGCCCGCCGCCTGACCGTCCCGCACTCGTTACTCAGCGGCGGCGGCTCGTGGCCGGCTGGTCACAGCGACCGACCTTCACCCGATCGTCAGGCGGCGTCAACGCCCGGTACGCGTAGCGCGCCTGGTCCGGCCCTAGGTTCGGCGATCATGAACCGATCGCCCCTCAACCACGCCGTACGCGTCGCAACCGCGTTCTCCCTTGTCGCTGCCGGCGCTGTCGCCGGAGCAGCGCTCACGACCGGCCGGCAGGCACCCGCCGCCCTCGCCGTCGCCGCCAGCGGCGTCGGCACTCCTCCCCCGGCGCTCCGCTACGGCGGGCCGGGCCGGGGTGGCGGCACGCCGGCCGAGCGCGCCTACCATGACATCCTCGACCACGGTCCGAAGGCCAAGATCCTCACCGCCGCGCACCGCGGCCAGTGGCGTGACGCCCCGGAGAACTCCCTGCCCGCGATCGCGGCTGCCTACGAGGACGGCGCTGAGATCGCCGAGATCGACGTGCGGCTGACCAAGGACGGTGTCCCCGTGCTCATGCACGACACCACCGTCGACCGCACGACGAACGGAACCGGCGCCGTCGCCGACCTCACTCTCGCCCAGGTCAAGGCGCTCCGCCTGAAGCAGGGCCTCGGCGGCGCCCAGGCCGCGGTCACCGACGAGCAGGTCCCGACTCTCGCCGAGGCCATGGAGGTCGCGAAGACGCGTGGTCTCGTCAATCTCGACAAGGGCTGGCCGTTCCGCGAGGAGATCTGGAAGGTGCTCGTCGAGACCGGGACGGTCCGCAACGGGCTCTACAAGAGCGCTGCGCCGGTGGCTGAGGTCCAGCGGTTCCTGGCCGGCCACGAAGGCGCGCTCTACCTACACATGATCGGCGACGCCAATCTCGCCGACGTCGCGGCGTTCGGCGGCGACCAGCCGGTCGGCTACGAGGTCAACTTCGACAGCCAGTACGACGTCGTGGCACGTAAGCCGTTCCTCGACCGGCTGGCGGCGAACAGCAGGGTCTGGCTCAACTCGATGTGGAACGGTCTGGCGGACCACTTCACCGACGAGGCCTCGCTCATCGATCCTCGTCGAGGCTGGGAGGGGCTGGTCACCAGCTTCGGCGCCACCGTCATCCAGACCGACGACGTCGAGAAGCTCGAGCGGTGGCTGCAGACCGGCGACGGCGACCCGGTGCCGAAGGGTAGCGTCCGGGTCCAGGCCGAGGACTTCCTTCCGGGCGAGGGCGTGGGCTACCACGACCTCGACGCCGGTAACCGCGGCGGGCTGCCGATGCGCCCCGGCGAGGACGTGGACATCAGTGACGCCGACGGCAACGTGCGGCTCTCGTGGATGCGCGGCGGCGAGTGGCTGACCTACGCCATCGAGGTGCCGCGTAGCGGCAGGTACGCCGTTTCGGCACGGGTGTCCTCGCCGTACTCCCCGGCCGGCACGTACACGCTGTCGTTCGACGGAGGCCCGGAGAGCGAGCGGGTGGCGGTCCTGAACACCACGAGCCACAACAAGCAGGTGCTCCAGCCCAGTGGCGTCGTCCAGGAACTCGCGGCCGGCCACCACACCGTGCGGGTGAGCCTGCCGGCCGACGCCTACCAGAACTGGAACCTCGACTACCTCCAGTTCGACCCGGTCCGCCCCTGAGGCGGCGGGTGACGTGCGCCGCGGAGGGCGGTGGCGAAGTGTGACCAGCCCGCCCTCCGCCAGCGCGCGTCGTCGCGGGGCATGATGGGCGAATGATCGAACTGCCGCGGGATCTGCCGGTCGTGGAGCGCAGCGCGGTGCGGGTGGTGGTGCTCGACGCCGACGACCGGGTGCTGCTGTTCCACACCCGCGACCCGGACCATCCCCGCCTGGGCACGTGGTGGGAGCTGCCCGGCGGCGGCGCGGACCCCGGTGAGACGTACCTGGACACGGCGGTGCGGGAGCTGCGCGAGGAGACCGGGATCGTCGCCACCGCCGCGCAGATCGGCCCGCCGACGTGGCGGCGGCGGGCCAGCTTCGTGCACCGGCAGCGGCGGCACCTCCAGGACGAGGTGATCGTGCCCGTACGGCTCGCCGGAGCGGGACCGGACGTGGACGAGGCACACCGGCTCGACTACGAGCGGGAGGACTACTTCGGCTTCCGCTGGTGGCCGGTGCCGGAGGTGGTGGCGAGCCGGGAGCGGTTCTACCCGGGCCGGCTGCCGGAGCTGCTGACCCCGTTCCTCGGCGGCGAGGAGATCGAGGAGCCGTTCGAGCTGTGGTCCTGACATGCTCCCCCGCCGCGCCGCGCCGCGCCGCGCCGTGACGCGGGCGGGCCACCGGGCGCGGACCATCGCCGGGCGGGGTCGGCGGGTGGTGACGGCGGCGTCGCGAACGGGCACAGTGGAGCGGTGACGATCGACATCCGCACTCCCCTGGCCCGCTACGCCGACCGACTGCACGCCGTGATCGGCGACGGGCACCACGTCGCCTCCCCGCTCGGCGCGTGGCTGCTGCTGGCGCTCGCCGCGCCGGCGACCACCGACACGACCCGCACGGCGCTGGAGGAGGCGCTCGGCACGGACGCGAAGACGGCCGCCGAGGCGGCCCGCGCCCTGTTGGAGGCGCCGCACCCGCTGGTGCCGTCGGCGACCGCGTTCTGGCACCGGCCGGGGTCCGGGACCGCCGGGCTCGACGGGTGGCGGGCAACCCTGCCCGGGCCGACCGCCACCGGGCCGCTGCCGGAGCAGGCCGGGCTCGACGCGTGGGCCCGCGAGAACACGCTCGACCTCATCGACGCGTTCCCGTTGACGGTCACGCCGGAGGTGCTGCTGATCCTGGCCAGCGCCCTGGCCACCCGGGTCTCCTGGATGGACCCGTTCGAGGTGGTGCCCGCCGACGCCCTCGGTCCGGGCAGCGCCTGGGCCGGCCGGCTGGGCCGGGCGCTGCGCACCCCGGAGTACGGCCACCGGTGCTGGATCACGGACACCGCGCGGGCCGGCACCGTCGCCGTGCACGCCGCCGCCGCCCGGCCGGCGCGGACCGCCGACCGTGTGGCCGGGCTGCTGGTGGTCTCGGTCGCCGCCGCCTCCGACGTGCCCGCCGGGGACGTCCTCGCCGCCGCCCACGAGGTCGCGGCGGTCGCCGCCGCCACGCCGGAGGACCACCTGCCGGCGTCCCGGCGTTCCCTGTACGACCTTCCGCTGGGCGACGCTCCGCTGTGGACGCTGCGGGAGGAGCCGGGCGAGACGTTCGCGCCGGGCGGCCGGGAGGAGCGGGCGACGGCGGTGCTGCCCTGCTGGTCGGCGGAGAGCCGGCACGTGCTGGCGGCACCCGAGCTGGGCTTTCCCGCCGTCGCGCGGGTGTTCGGCGAGCTGCTGGGTGCCGCGAGGCTGGGGTTCGAGGTGGCGCAGGCCGCGATGGCCCGCTACGGCCGGTACGGCTTCGAGGCGGCCGCGGTCACCGGCTTCGCCACGCTCGATTGCCTGCCGCCGCAGGGGGTCGTCCGGATCGCCGAGCTGCGCTTCGGCCACCCGTACGCCGTGGTGGCGGTCGCCACCGACGGTCGGGTCGGCGGCGGCGCGGCCGGCCCGTGGGACGGGGTGCCGGTCTTCTCGGCCTGGGTCGCCGACCCGGAGGACGTGCCCGAGATCGACCTCGCCGACCGGTACGACGGCGATTGACATCCTCCCCCGCCTAAAGGCAGAGGAATCCCACCCTCACGGGTTGGGGTTCCTGGTTCACCGCAGACCGCACGGAAGGAGATCCTTCGTGTCTGACGTCCGCTCCGCAGGCGTTTTGCGTCTCGACCAGCCCGGCCGCGACGGCGATGTTCTGCGCGGCGTTGACGTCCCGGTCATGCCGGGTGCCGCAAACCGGACACGTCCAGTGGCGTGTGCCGAGAGAGAGTGTGGCGAGCAGGTGCCCACACGCCGAACACGTCTTCGACGACGGGTACCAGCGGTCGACGACGGCGAGGGTGCGGCCGTTGCGGTGCGCCTTGTAGGCGAGCAGGGTGCGGAACTCGGCCCAGCCGGTACGCGAGATGGATCTGGCCAGGGAGCGGTTGCGGACCATGTTCGCCACCGCCAGGTCCTCCACGGCGATGGCAGCGAACCGACGCACCAGGGCGGTCGACTGCTGGTGGAGGAAGTCCCGGCGGGCGTCGCGTACCTGCGAATGTGCCCGCGCGACCTTCCGTTTGGCTTTGGCGCGGTTGGCGGAGCCTTTCTGTGTGCGGGCCATCATCCGCTGGTACCGCTTGAGTCGGCGTTCGCGCCGTTCCATGTGTTTCGGGTGGGGGATGCGCTCGCCGGTGGACAGCACCGCGAAGTCGGTCAGGCCGAGGTCCACGCCCACCGCTTCGCCGGTGGGTTCGGGTGCGGCGGGTGTGTCGACGTCGACGGCGAAGGTCACGAACCAGCGGCCGTCCGGGTCACGCGACACCGTCACCATCGTCGGATCCAGTACCGTCACGTCCACGCCTGGCCACGACCACACGAACCGCAGCACACCCGGTGTCTTCCCCAGCGTCAGGTTTCCGTCGCGCATGCGGAACGCCGACCTGGTGTAGGAGGCGGACTGGCGGCCGTGCCGCGACTTGTAGCGCGGGTACCGGGCCCGCTTGGCGAAGAACGCGGTCATGGCGGTGTGCTGGTGCCGCAGGGTCTGCTGCAATGGCACCGACGACACCTCACCCAGAAACGCCAGGTCGGGCTGCTTCTTCATCTCCGTCAGCGCCCGATCCGTCTCCGCGTAGGAGGTGGACTTCCGTTCGGCGCGCCAGCGGGCGTGACGGGCGGCGAGAGTGCGGTTCCACACCACGCGGATACAACCGAACGTGCGGTTCAGCACCGCCGCCTGCTCCGGGGTCGGATACGCCCGACACCTGTACGCCGTCCGCACACGACCAGTCATACCAGAAAGGACAGACATGGCTGACAACACGTCCGCCATTCCTCCCCGCCCTGAAGGACGGGGCATCCTGGCGGTGACCCGGTGACCCGGGGACCCGGCAGACCGGGCCCCCGGGGAAACACTCACGCCGCGACCGGCACCTTCTCGCCGTCGCGCTCGGCGGCACGGGCGGCGAGCCGCTTCTCCCGCTCCTGCGCGCCGATCAGGTCGTCGGGCAGCGAGTCCTCCACCTCGATGTCGAACCGGCGCAGCAGCCGGATCGCGAAGCCGCCGAGGGTGATCAGCACCAGCGCCGCGCCGAAGCAGACGTACGCGAAGCCGATGCCGCGGCCCGGACCGGTGCCGATCACCGCGCCCACCGACCCGGCGAGCGACCCGCCCGGGGCGAGCATCGGCTCGAACAGGGCGGTCGCGCCGGGGGCGATCAGCGCGAACCCGATCGGCAGGGTCGACCAGGAGATGGTCTGGTTGAGGCTGAACACCCGGCCGTGGAAGCGCTGCGGCACCTTCACCTGGACGATGGTGGCGTAGATCGACTGCGCCGTGGTCATCGCCATCGCCAGCCAGAACGCGCCGACGCAGATCATCGCCACCGAGGCGTCGAGGCCGATCAGCATGCAGCCGACGGCCGTGCCGAGGTTGCCGATCAGCACGCCGATCATGCGCCGGTGCCGGGGGCCGCCCCAGAGCGACATGAGCACGCCGCCGGCGACCGCGCCGAGCGCCTCGGCGAGGGCCACCTGGGCCACCTGCGTCGCGGTGCCGAACGAGAGCACCAGCGGCGTGGTGAGCACCAGGGCTGGCGCCAGGAAGATGTTGCCCAGCGCGAAGTAGCCGAGCATCAACCGGAAGCCCCGGTGCTGCCAGGAGTAGCGCATGCCGTTGGCGATGGCCACCAGCAGCCGCTCCTTGGGCCGCCACCCGAGCAGGTCGGGGAAGCGGACCACGGCCAGGGTCAGCACCGCCACCACGTAGCTCGCCACGTCGATGAGCAGGATGCCCTTGAGCTCGATGGCGGCCAGCAGGCCGGCGGCGAAGACCGGCATCAGCAGCATGGCGAAGCCGTTGGTGAGCTGGGTGATGCCCATCGCGTGGCCGAGGTAGCGCTTCGGCACGAGCTGCGGCACCGCCGACTGGAACGCGATGCGTTGGAACGACCCGGCGACCTGGCTCAACGCCACCAGCAGGTAGATGTTCCACAGCTGGAGGTTGTCGGTCCAGAGCAGCGCGGCCAGCACCAGCTGGATCGAGCCGGCGCTGCTGCTGGCGATCATCATGATCTTCCGGCGGCTGACCCGGTCGGTGATCGCCCCGGCGATCGGCAGCATCAGCACGCCGCAGATCAGGGCGAGCGCCCAGAGCAGCCCGAGGTTGGCCACCGAGCCGGTCTGCGTGAACAGCCAGATCGGCAGGGCGAACGCGGTCAGCGCCGACCCGGTGGTGGAGACCAGCTGCCCCGCGGTGACCGCCACGAACCTGGCCATGGACGGCTTGACCACCGTCTTCTCCGGCCGGTCGTCGACGCCGACGCGCTGGTGGTCGGCGACCCACCAGCCGGCGTCCTCGCCCCGGGCGGCCGGGGTGAGGGCCGAGACGTCGCCGGCCACGACCGCCGGGTGGACCCGGGTGACGATCTCGGCCAGCTCCTCGGCCCGGTACTTCAGGAAGAAGTGCCCGGCCTGGTCGAGCACCACCAGGCCGAGGGTGTCGCTGAGGAACTGCCACTCCGCGTACCGCTCGGTGTGGTAGTCGGTGACCGGGTCCTCCGAGCCGACCACCGAGATGATCGGCACGCGCAGCTTGGCCGCCTGCCGGTCCAGCAGGCCGGTGAAGTACTCCTCCGAGGCCCGGGAGTCGGCCCGCATGTTGCTGATGATCCGGTCCGCCTGCTCCGGGTCCAGCTCGTCGGTGTCGACGCCCATCGACTTGAGCCAGCTCGCGTAGTGCCGGTTGCTGCGCAGCTGTTCCAGCCGGTTGCGCAGGGTGGCGAACGCGCCCTTCGGTCGGGCGAACGGGAACATCGCCCCGATGTAGAGCGCCTCCAGGTTTCGCCCGGCCGCCTCGACCTTGCGGGCCACCTCGGCGACGATCGCGCTGCCGACGCCGCAGTGGCCGTACAGGGCGATCGGCCCCTCGACGCGTTCCAGGATCTCCTCGGCGACCCGGCTGGTCAGCTCGTCGAAGGGCAGGCCGTCCTCGCTGAGGCCGACGTCGTGGCCGGGGATGGCGAGCGACCACAGCGCGTGCCCGGCCGGTAGCGCGTCGGCCAGCGGCTGGTAGACGATCGCGCTGCCGCCGCCGTAGGGGACGCAGACGTACGAGAGCACGCGCTTGGCCGCCGGGATCGGCTTGGTCAGCTCGTAGAGCAGCCGGCGCGGCCCGTCGGCCTCGGCGCTGCCGGACATGAAGGCCGCCAGCTCGCGGATGGTCCGCTGCTGGAACAGGTCCATCACGCCGACCGGCCGGCCGCCGTGCTCCGCCTTGCGGATCTTCGCCACGACCTGGGTGGCGAGCATCGAGTGCCCGCCGAGGTCGAAGAAGTCGTCGTCGATGCCGAGCGTGTCGACGCCGAGCACCTCCGACCAGATCCCGGCCAGCAGCCGCTCGGTGTCGTCGCGCGGCTCCACCAGCGCCACGGACGCCTCGCGGGTGACCACCGGCGCGGGCAGCGCCCGGCGGTCGAGCTTGCCGTTGGGCGACAGCGGCAGCGCGTCGAGGGTGACGAACGCGCTCGGCACCATGTACTCGGGCAGCGTCTCCTTCAGCGCCGACTTCAGCGCGGCGTGCTCCGCCCCGCCGACCACGTACGCGGTCAGCCGCTTGTCGCCGGGGCTGTCCTCGCGGACGATCACCGCCGCCTCGGCCACGCCCGGCTGCTCGCGCAGCGCGCTCTCGATCTCGCCCAGTTCGATCCGCAGGCCGCGCAGCTTGACCTGGTGGTCGATGCGGCCGAGGAACTCGATCACCCCGCCGTCGCCGCCCGGCGCGGGCCGCCAGCGGGCGAGGTCACCGGTGCGGTACAGCCGCGCCCCGGGCTCCGCGGAGAACGGGTCCGGCACGAACCGCTCGGCGGTCAGCGCCGGCCGGCGGTGGTAGCCGCGGGCCAGCCCGACCCCGCCGATGTGCAGCTCGCCGGCCACCCCGACCGGGCACTCCTCGCCGCGCTCGTCGAGCACGTGCAGCCGCAGGTTGGCGATCGGCGCGCCGATCGGCACGCTGGTCAGCCCGGCCAGCAGGGCCGGGTCGCAGTGCCAGGCGGTGACGTCGATGGCCGCCTCGGTCGGGCCGTACAGGTTGTGCAGCCCGCACCACGGCAGCCGGGCGGTGAAGTCCAGCGCCGAGGCCAGCGGCAGCTCCTCGCCCGAGCAGATCACCCGGCGCAGCGCCGTCGCCGCCTCGACGCCGTCCTCGGCGAGGAAGACGGTCAGCATCGACGGGACGAAGTGGGTGGTGGTCACCCGCTCGGCGACCAGCAGGTCGCGCAGGTAGCCGGCGTCCTTGTGCCCGCCGGGCTTGGCGAGCACCAGGCGGGCGCCCTCGCGCAGCGGCCAGAAGAACTCCCACACCGACACGTCGAAGCTGGCCGGGGTCTTCTGCAGCACCGCGTCGTCGGCGCCGAGCCCGTAGGTCTTCTGCATCCAGTCGAGCCGGTTGACGATGCCCCGGTGGGTGTTCGGCACCCCCTTCGGGCGGCCCGTGGAGCCGGAGGTGTAGATGACGTACGCCAGGTGCCCGGGGCCGGCGACCGGCGACGGGTCGTCCGCCGGCTGGTCGGCCCACACCCGCTCGTCGTCGAGCGCGAGAACCGTGGCGCCGGTGTCCGGCAGCACGTCACGCAGGTGCTCCTGGACCAGCACCACCGGCGCGGCCGCGTCGGTGACCATGAAGGCCAGGCGGTCGGCCGGGTACTCCGGGTCCAGCGGGAGGTAGGCCCCGCCGGCCTTGAGCACGCCGAGCAGCCCGGCGACCAGCTCCACCGACCGCTCCGCGCAGACCCCGACCAGGGTCTCCGGGCCCACGCCGGCGGCGCGCAGCCGGTGCGCGACCCGGTTGGCGGCGGCGTTCAGCTCGGCGTACGTGACGCCGCGGCCCTCGAACGTGACGGCCACCGCGTCGGGGGTGCGGGCGGCCCGCTCCTCGATCGGCCCGTGCAGCGTCTGCGCGGCCGGGAAGTCGGCGGTGGTGTCGTTCCATCCCGCCAGCAGTTCCCGCTCGTCGGCGGGGAGCAGGTCCAGCGCGGAGATCGGGGTGTCGGGGGCGGCCACCACCGCGCGCAGCAGGGTGCTGAACCGCTGCGCCATCCGCTCCACCGTGTCGCGGGTGAACAGGTCGGTGTTGAAGACCAGCTTGCCGTAGAGCCCGTCGAGGATCTCCACCGCGTGGAACTCGAAGTCGAACCGGGTGGCCCGCAGCTCCATCGGCGTCCAGTCGAAGGTGACGTCGGTGGCGTCGGAGACCTCGTTGAACCGGCCGATCTCGTAGTTCTGCAGCACGAACATCGCCTGGAACACCGGGGAGCGGCTCACGTCGCGGGGCAGGCCCAGCTCGTGCACCACCTTGGCGAACGGCACCTCGCCGTGCTCCAGCCCGTCCAGCACGCTGCGCCGGGTGCGCTCCAGCAGCTCGGCGAAGGTCGGGTCGCCGGCCAGCTCGGCCCGCAGCGGCAGCATGTTGATGAACATGCCGACGATGTTCTCCAGCTCCGGCGCGGAGCGGCCGGCCACGGACGCCCCGACGGCGAAGTCGTCCTGGCCGGCGTGCCGGGCCAGCAGCACCTGGTACGCCGCAAGCAGCGTCATGAACAGGGTGCCGCCGTAGGAGCGGGTGAGCGCGTTCAGCCCGTCGGCGGCGGCCCGGTCCAGCCGGAACTCGACGAAGTCGCCGGCGTAGGTCTGGGTGGCCGGGCGGGGCAGGTCCAGCGGGAGTTCCAGCGGGGTGATGCCGGCCAGCCGCTGATTCCAGTAGTCGAGGTGCCCGCGGGCCTGCGGCCCGTCCAGCTCCTGGGCCTCCCAGTGGGCGAAGTCGCCGTACTGGATCGGCAGGGCGGGCAGCTCCCCGCCGCGATAGAGGGTGATCAGGTCGCGCAGCAGCACGTCGACCGACCAGCCGTCGCCGATGATGTGGTGCTTGCCGAGGAACAGCACGTGCTCCTCGTCGGCCAGCCGGATCAGCAGGGCGCGCAGCAGCGGGCCCTCGGCCAGGTCGAACGGCTCGGCGGCGGCGGCGTCCACCAGCGCCTGCGCGGCGGCCTCGTCGGGGGCGTCCACGATGGTCAACGGCACCTCGACGGAGTCCGCGACCACCACGGTGGGTCGGCCGTCGGCGTCGGCCGGGAACCGGGTGCGCAGCGACTCGTGCCGCCCGGCCAGGCCGGCCAGCGCCCGGCGCAGCGCCGCGACGTCGAGCGGCCCGCGCACCCGCAGCGGCACCGCGATGTGGTACGCCGCCTCGCCCGGAGCGAGCTGGTCCATGAACCAGACCCGCTCCTGGGCGTACGACAGCGGCACCTCTGCGTCCGGCGGACGCGGGGTGATCCGGGCGGTGGGCGCGGCGGCCTGCCGTTTACGCAGGCGCTGCGCGATGAGCGCCTGCCGGGCCGCGTCCCGGGCCGGATCCTTCAGGTCGGTCATCAGGGAGTGTCCTTCTCCGCCGCGAGCAGCGCGGCGACCTCGGTTTCGGAGAGCTCGTCGAGTTCGGCGGCGATCCGCTGCTCGATCTGGGCGGCCAGGTCGGCCACCACCGGGGTGCTGAACAGCGCCCGCATCGGCAGGTCCACGTCCACCTCGGCCCGGATGCGGGCCATCGCCCGCATGCCGCGCAGCGAGTTGCCGCCCAGGGCGAAGAAGTCGTCCAGCGCGCCGACCTTGTCCACCTGGAGGATGTCGGCGTACACCTCGGCGACGAGCGCCTCGGCGTCGGTGCGCGGGGCGACGAATGCGTCGGCGGCCGGGGCGGTGGCCGGGGCGGGCAGCGCCGCGGCGTCCAGCTTGCCGTTCGGCGTCAGCGGCAGCGCGTCGAGGCGGACGAACGCCGCCGGCACCAGGTGCGCCGGCAGTTCCCGGGCCAGGTCGGCCGCGAGCGCCGCCTCGTCGGCCGCGCCGACGACGTAACCGACCAGGGTCGGCTCGCCGGAGTCGGTGCGCACCACCACGGCTGCCTCGCGGACGTCCGGCCGGGCCAGCAGGGCCGACTCGATCTCGCCCAGCTCGATCCGCATGCCACGGATCTTGACCTGGTTGTCGCGGCGGCCGAGGTAGTCCAGCGTGCCGTCGGCCCGCCAGCGGGCCAGGTCGCCGGTGCGGTACATCCGCTGCCCCGGCGGCCCGTACGGGCAGGGCAGGAAACGCTCGGCGGTGAGGCCGGGCCGGCGCAGGTAGCCCCGGGCCAGCTGGTCACCGGCGACGTACAGCTCGCCGGCCACGCCCGGCGGGACCGGGTTCAGCGCGGCGTCGAGCAGGTACACCCCGGTGTTCCAGGTGGGGCGGCCGATCGCCACCGCCCCGGCGGGCAGCTCCTCGCCCGGCGCGACGCGGGCGGCCACGCAGCCGACGGTCGCCTCGGTCGGGCCGTACTCGTTGATCACGGCGACACCCGGGTGGGCGGCCCGCCAGTCGGCGAGCTGCTCCGCGGTCAACGCCTCGCCGCCGATGACCAGGTCGGTCGTCGGCGACAGCTCGGCGTCGAGCAGCGGCAGGTGGCTGGGCGTGACCTTGAGGAACGCCGGCCGGTCGCCAACGCGGGCCCCGGCCTCGTCGATGGCGGCGAGCCGGACGGTGCCGCCGGCGGTGAGCGGGCCGAGCAGGCCGGTGACGGTCAGGTCGAACGACACCGGCGAGTGCAGCAGCGCAGTGCCGGCCAGCCCCGGGTAGGTGTCCCGGGCCCAGGCCAGGTAGGCGGTGACCGCCCGGTGCTCCACCACCACGCCCTTCGGGCGGCCGGTGGAGCCGGAGGTGTAGAGGACGTACGCGGGGTGCCCGGGACGCAGCGGGGCAACCCGGTCGGCGTCGGTCAGGTCGGCGTCGTCGCCGTCGACCGGGCCGTCGAGCACCAGCGCGCCGGCGAGCACCAGCCCGGCGGTGTCGGGCGTGGCGAGCACGAGCGCCGGCTCGGAGTCCGCCAGCAGGTAGGCGATCCGCCCGGCCGGGTAGCCGGTGTCGACCGGCACGTACGCGGCGCCGGACTTGAGCACCGCGAGGATCGCCACCACCAGCTCCACGGAGCGGGGCAGCGCCAGCGCGACCCGGGTCTCCGGTCCGGCGCCCCGCGCCACCAGGGTGCGCGCGAGCCGGTTCGCGGCGGCGTTCAGCTCGGCGTACGTCAGCGAGACGCCGTCGCGGACGAGGGCGGTGGCGGTCGGGGTGGCCGCCGCCTGCCGCTCGAACTCGGCGACCAGGGTGGTCGGCGGCACCTCACGGGCGGTGTCGTTCCAGCCGGACAGCACCAGCTCCCGCTCGGCGTCGTCGAGCAGCGGCAGGGCGGAGATCCGCCGGGTGGGGTCGGCGACGGCCGCGGTGAGCAGCCGCACGTACCGGGCGACCACCGCCTCGGCGGTGGCCCGGTCGAACAGCGCGGTGCGGTAGACCAGCCGGCTGGCGCCGGTGGTGATGTCGAACGCGAGGTCGTCCTTGGTGGTGCCCAGCCGCACCGGGTCGAGGCCGGAGTCCGGGATGAAGTTCAGCGCGGTCTGGAAGATCGGCTGCACCGACGGGTCCCGCTGCGGGGCGACGGTCTCGACGATCTTCTGGAACGGGGTCGAGCCGTGCTCCATCGCGTCGACCAGCCCGCCGCGCACCCGGCCGAGCAGCTCCGCGAACGTGGGGTCGCCGGTCAGCTCGCAGCGCAGCGCCACCGGGTTGACGAACATGCCGATCAGCGGGGTCACCTCGGCGGTGTCCCGGCCGGCGGTGGAGACGCCCACCACCACGTCGTCGTCACCGGAGATCCGGGACAGCAGCGCGGTGAACGCGGCGAGCAGCACCATGTACGGGGTGGCGGCGGCGCCGGCGGCGAGCTTCCCGACCCGGTCGAGCAGGCCGTCGGGCAGGTCGAAGTGCACCTCGTCGCCGGCGAAACCGAGCTGCGCGGGGCGCGGCCGGTCCAGCGGCAGGGCGGTCACCGGCGGCGCACCGGCCAGGTGGTTCCGCCAGAACCCGAGCTGCCGGTCCAGCTCCGCGCCGGTGAGCTGGTCGCGCTGCCAGACCGCGAAGTCGGCGTACTGGATGGGCAGCTCAGGCACGTCGGCGGGCGCGCCGGTCAGCGCGGCCCGGCTGAACGCGGCCAGCTCGTTGGTGAACAGCACCGCCGAGTGGCTGTCGAAGACCGCGTGGTGCACCACGAACAGCAGCGCGACCTCGTCGTCGGCGAGCCGGACCAGCCGGGCCCGCCACAGCGGCGGCGCGTCCAGCGGGATCGGCGCGCGGGCCAGCCCGCTCAGCAGCGCCGCCACCTTCTCCTCGCGCTCCGGCCCGGCGAGGCCGCGCAGGTCGTCGACCGGCAGCGCGACCGGCTCGGCGGCGCGGACCACCTGGGTGAGGCTGCCGTCGTCCATCCGCAGGTGGGTGCGGAGGGACTCGTGCCGGGCGACCACCCGGCCGAACACCTCGTTGGCCTGCTCCGGGGTGATCCCGGCCGGGAACCGCCACGGGTTGGAGACGTTGTAGACCGGCGAGCCGGTGTCGAGCTGGTTGGCCATCCACACCCGCTCCTGGGCGTACGAGGCCGGGAAGGTCCACTCCTTCGGGGTACTCATGCGCCGGCCTCCCGCACAGAACGCGGGCGCATGTCCGTCCAGACGGTGTCGATGTGCGCGAGGCACTCCTCACGGCTGCCGGCGAAGCCGGCCTCGTGCCAGCCCGCCGGGAGGTCGCGGTCGGCCGACCAGATCGAGTACTGCTCCTCGTCGTTGCGAACGACCAGGAATCGGGTTTCGGCCATCACTTCTCTCCAGCGCTCTCGGGGGTGTGCGGTTCGGCCATCGCGACGGCGATCTTGCGGGGGCCGGTGAACGGCTCCCGCCCGTGCGCGGCGGTCATGTTGTCGACCACCAGCACGTCGTCGCGCTGGTAGTCGAAGCGGACGCTGGCCGCCCGGTACGCGGCCCGCAGGTGGTCCATGACGTCGGCGGGGATCTCGCCGCCGTCGCCGTAGTAGGTGTTCGACGGCAGCCCCTCGGGGCCGAACATGGCCAGCAGCCCCTCCTGGTAGTCCTTCGGAAGGGTGCTCAGGTGGAAGAACGTGGCGTGGTTGAACCAGCGGGGGGTGTCCGAGCCGGGCCGGTGGTGCACCACGTCGCGGACCGCGCGGGTGCGCAGCCCGTCCTTGCCGAGCCACTCCAGCTCGATCCGGTTCGCCGCCGCGTACGCCTCGACCTCGGCGCGGTCGTCGGTGTTGAACACGTGCTGCCACGGGGTGCCGAAGTCGCCGTGGAAGTTGCGCACCAGCATCCAGCGGCGGCGGACGAACTCCTCGCGCACCGCCGGGTCGATCTCCTCGTACACCCGGCGCACGTCTGCGAGCGGGGTGGCGCCCTGCGTCTCGGGCGGGGTGATGCAGTAGAAGAACAGCGTCAGCGGCCAGCGGGCCTGGTACGAGTTCTCGTTGTGCAGGAAGATCTCCTCGTCCGGCGGGTAGTCCGTCGAGGTGTAGACGCGGCCGGCGATGGCGTGCCGGGGCGACGAGCGTTCGGTGTAGACCAGCGGCTCGCCGGACAGCGCCCGCACCACCCGGTCGAAGCCCTCGACGCCGCCGACGTCGAACCCGCGGAACAGCAGCCCGCCGTGCTCCACGAGGCTCGCGCGCAGTTCCGCGCGGCGGGCGGCGATCAACTCGGTCAGCTCCCGGCCGTCGTTCTCGACGACCACCGGCAGCGTGGCGATCGTGTCGCTCATTGCTTCCTCACTACTCCTGTTGTCGCTCGTCGTCACGCGCGGGGCAACCGCGGGATGGCGGGGATGGTGGCCGGCGCGGCCGGCTCGTCGGTGGGGGCGGCGGTGGCCCGCAGCTCCTCGATCCGGGCGGCGAGCCCGGCGACGGTGGGCGTCTCGAAGAGGCTGCGCATCGGCAGCCGCACCCCGGTGGCCTTGCGCATCGCGGCGATCAGCTGCACCGCGACCAGCGAGTTGCCGCCGAGGGCGAAGAAGTCGTCGTCGACGCCGACGTCGGCCACCCCGAGCCCGTCCTGCCAGACCCGGGCGATGGTGATCTCCAGCTCCGTGCTCGGCGCGGCCGAGCCGCCCCCGGTGCCGGCCGGCGCGGAGGTGCTGGCCTCCGGCTCGCCCTCCAGGCTCTCCGTGGTCACCCGGCCGGCGCGGTGGCGGATGTCCTCCACCGTCCGGGTGGTGATCACGACCTGGGCGCCCAGCCCGGCGGTGAGGCTGCGCCGGAACGCCTCCGCCCCGTCCACCGGCCGGATGTCCTCGGTCGGGCCGGCGGGGGTCGCCGCAGTGTCCGCCTCGGGCGCGGCGGCGAGCCCGCCGGTCACCGCGCCCTGGTCGACGCGCCGCAGCACGAAGTCGCTGATGGCGACGAGTTCCCGGCCGTCGGCGTCGCGCAGCGACAGGTCGGCGGCGACCACCTCGTCGGTGGCGCTGTCGCGGTGCCGCAGGTGGCTGTGGAACTGCGCCGGCAGCGACCCGCGCACCACGATCCGCCCGTACGACAGCGGCAGGTAGGTGCCCGAGCCCTGGCCGCGGCCGAACGCGGTCGCCACGTCCAGCAGCGCCGGGTGCAGCCCCCACGACGGCAGGTCCCCGACCGCCTCGGCGGGGGCCTCGACGCGGGCCAGCTCCTCGCCGTCGCCCAGCACGTGCTCGCGCAGCGCCGTCCAGCGCGGCCCGAAGGTCAGCATGCTGGTACGGCCCCGGCCGAACGACGAGTCGTCGTCGACCCGGCGGCCCGCCACGGCCGGCGGCGCCGCCGGCGGGGCCGGCTCGACCGTCCAGCCCGCCGCCCCGCGCACGTGGGTGCGGGACACCCCGGCGGCGAGGCTGCGCACGGCGAAGTCGACGCCGTCGTCGGTGGGCGTCAGCTCCACCCGGTACTGGGCGACCGTGCCGTCGGGCACCGAGAACGGCTCCAGGAACACGACGTCACGCAGCTCCACGGCGGCGTCCCCGGCCGGGGCCGGCAGCGCCGCCGTCACCGCCGCCCGGACGGACTCCAGGTGGGCGGTGCCGGGCACCACGGGCACCCCGCCGATGCGGTGCTCGTCGAGCAGCCAGTGGCTGGTGGCGGAGACGAGACCGTGCAGCACCGTCCCGTCCGCGCCGGTGACCTTCGTGGTGAGCACCGGGTGGTCCACCGGGCTGGTGACCGTGTCCCGCCCGGCGGCCCGGAAGCCCGCCGGGGAGTTGGTCTCCACGGCCATGCCCACCTCGGCCCAGCCGCCCCAGTTCTGCGACACCACGGGCGCGCGGAAGCCGGCGCCGGCCCGGGCGTACGCGTCGAGGAAGTTGTTCGCCGCGCAGTAGTCGACCTGGCCGAAGCCGCCGATCACGGCGGTGATCGAGGAGCAGAGCACCACGAAGTCCAGCGGCAGGTCGCCGAAGACCCGCGCCAGCGCGAGGGTGCCGGCGAGCTTCGGCGCGAGCACCCGCTCCGCCTCGGCCCGCTCCTTGATCTCGGCCATGCCGCCGCCGGGCAGGCCGGCCGCGTGCACGATGCCGTCGATTCCGCCGTACGCCCGCTCGGCCTCGGCCCGGACCCGGGCCAGGTCGGCCGGGTCGGTGACGTCGGCGGCGAGCACCAGCACCTCGGCGCCGGCCGCCTCCATCCGGCGGATCGCGGCGATGGCCCGGCCGGCCCGGTCGCCGCCGTGCACGGCCAGGTGGTCGTCCCACTCCTCGCGGGCGGGCAGCCCGGAGCGGGCCAGCAGCACCAGCTTCGCCCGGGCCCGGGTGGCGAAGTCCTCGGCGAGGGTGATGCCGATGCCGCCGAGGCCGCCGGTGATCACGTACCGGCCGCCCTCGCGCAGCGCCCCCGGCTCGCCCTCGGCGTCGACGGTCACCTGCTCGTAGCCGGTCACCCAGCGGCGTCCGCCGCGCAGCGCCACCTCGGGCCGCTGCGCGTCGACCGGGCGGCGCAGCTCGGCCGCGAGGGCGCGCTCCCCCGCGTCGGCCGGGCCGGCGTCGACCAGCCGGACGGTCAGGCCGGGCACCTCGGCCGGGAGCACCCGGGCCAGGCCGGCCAGGGTGGCGTGCTCCGGCCGGGTCAGGTCCGCGCCCGTCACGTCGCCGATGCCGGCGGTGACCAGGTCCAGGGTGAACGCCCCCTCCTCGGCGGTCAGGCCGGCGCCCGCCAGGGCCTGCACCAGGTGCAGCGCGCTGAAGAAGCCCCGGTCCTGGGCGGCCCAGGTGGCGGCGATGTCGGCGCCGGTCGGCTCTCCGTCGAGGGCGAACGCGTGCACCAGCCGGGTCGGCACGCCGTCCGCGGCGAGGGCCGCGACCAGCGCGTCGTAGTCGTCCCGGACGCCGGGGCGCAGCCGCCAGCCGTCGCCGTCGGCGGCGAAGCCCTCGCCGGGGCGTACGGTCACCGGCTGCTCCCCCGCCGCCCGCAGCGCCGCCACCAGCGCGTCGCCGCGCGGGCCGTCGGCGAGGACCAGGCAGCGGCCCAGCGGCGCGGTCCGCGGCTCGGGAGCCGCCTGCCGCCAGACCGGCACCGCGAACCACTCGGGCAGCGGCCGGGGCCCGGTCTCGGCCGGCGCGGCGGCGCCCGCCTGCACCGGGTCCGGGTCGACCCAGTAGCGGCGCCGCTCGAACGGGTACGTCGGCAGCGGCACCCGCCGCGCGTCCGGGTCGGAGCCCAGCCGCACCGCCGTGCCGGCGCACCACAGCGCCGCCGCCGTGCCGAGCAGGGTGGCCAGGTCGCCGGTGGGCTCGCCCGGACCCGGCAGGCTGCCCAGCGGGACGAGCTTGCGCTGCGCCTCGGACGCCTTGGCCACCTGCATCCGGGCCAGGTTCGCCAACTGGCGGCCCGGGCCGCACTCCACCAGCGACCAGGTGCCCTCGGCGAGCAGGGTGGCGACGCACGCGCCGAAGCGGACCGGCTGGCGCAGGTGCGCCGCCCAGTACGCGGGGTCGGTGGCCTGCTGCTCGGTGATCCAGGTGCCGGTCACGTTGGACAGGAACGGGATCGCCGGCGGCCGCAGCGTGACCGTGGCCATCAGGGCGGTGAACTCGGCGAGGATCGGCTCCATCATCGGCGAGTGGAAGGCGTGCGAGGTGCGCAGCGCCTTGGTCTTGGCGTCGATCGTCTCGGCGAACGCGGCGACCGCCTCGCTCGGGCCCGCCACCACGCAGGTGCCCGGGCCGTTGACGGTGGCGATGGCCAGCCCCTCGGGCAGCCGCTCGGCGACCACCGACTCGTCCAGCGGCACGGCGAGCATCGACCCCGGCGCGACGGACTGCATCAGCCGGCCCCGGGCGGCGACCACCCGCAGCGCGTCCGGCAGGCTCAGCACCCCGGCGACCGTGGCGGCGACGTACTCGCCGATCGAGTGGCCGATCATCGCCGCCGGCCGTACCCCGGCCGACTGCCAGAGCACAGCCAGGGCGTACTCGACGACGAACAGGGCAGGCTGGGTGTAGCGGGTCTCGGTGAGCTTCTCGCCCGCCTCGGGGTCGCGGCCGAGGATCAGGTCGCGGACGTCCAGGCCCAACTCGGGGCGGAGCAGTTCGGCGCACTCGTCCACCACCGCCGCGAAGCCCGGCTCCTCGGCGTAGAGCTGCGCGCCCATCCCCGCGTACTGGGAGCCCTGGCCGGAGAAGAGGAAGGCCGGCCGGGGCGCGGGGCCCTCGACCACGCCGGCCTGCCGGCGGCGCTTGGTGCGCAGCGCGGCGACCGCGTCGGGCAGGTCGGTGGCGACCACGGCGACGCGGTGCGGGTACTGCTGGCGGCCGACGCGCAGGGTGTGCGCGACGTCCGCGAGGTGCTCCGGCCCGCGGTCGGTGGCGGACTCCAGGTGCGCGGCGAGCCGCTGCACGGCCGTGTCCAGCGCGCCGGCGGTCTTCGCCGAGACGTGCAGCAGCTGCGCCGGGCGGACCCGCCGCTCCCGGTACGCCGCCGGCGCCTCCTCCAGGACCACGTGCGCGTTGGTGCCGCCGATGCCGAACGAGCTGACCCCGGCGCGGCGGGGCGTGCCGTCGGTGTCCCACTTGGTCAGCGTGTTCGCCACGTAGAACGGGGTGTCGGCGAACTCGATCGCCGGGTTCGGCGTCTCGTAGTTGATGGTCGGCGGGATCAGCCCGTGCTCCATCGCGAGCACCGTCTTGATCACGCTGACGATGCCGGAGGGCTGGCTGAGGTGGCCGATGTTGGACTTCACCGAGCCGATGCCGCACCAGCCCCGCTCGTCGGTGTCCTTCGTGTAGACGGCCGAGAGGGCGGCGATCTCGATCGGGTCGCCCATCGCGGTGCCGGTGCCGTGCGCCTCGACGTAGCTGATCGTGCGCGGATCGACGTCGGCCATCGCGACGGCCTGGGCGACCGCCTCCATCTGCCCGTCGACGCTCGGCGCGGTGAAGCCGACCTTGCCGGCGCCGTCGTTGTTGATCGCGTTGCCGAGCACCACGGCGCGGATCGCGTCGCCGTCGGCGATCGCGTCGGAGAGCCGCTTGAGCAGGGTCACGCCCGCGCCGCTGCCCCAGACGGTGCCGTTCGCGGCCGCGTCGAACGGGCGGCACCGGCCGTCGGGCGAGGTGAAGCCTTCCATGCCGAGGTAGCCGACGTGCGGCAGCTCGATGTTGACGCCGCCGGCGAGGGCCATGTCGCACTCGCCGTTGCGCAGCGCCTCGCAGGCCAGGTGGAACGCGACCAGCGACGTGGAGCAGGCGGTGTGCACGGTCAGGCTCGGCCCGCGCAGGTCCAGGCGGTACGACACGTTGGTGGCCACGTAGTTCGGGGAGTTGCCGGTGGCCAGCGAGACGGTGCCGTGCGGGTTGCCGCCGACCCGCTTGTTGCGCAGCACGTAGCGGTGCAGGTAGGTGTTGCCGCCGGTGCCGGCGTACACGCCGACGGCGCCGTCGTAGCGGGTCGGGTCGTAGCCGGCGTCCTGGAGCGCGGTGTAGCAGGACTCCAGGAACAGCCGGTGCTGCGGGTCGGTGATCTCCGCCTCGCGGGCGGTCATCCCGAACAGCTCGGCGTCGAACTCGTCGTACCCGTCCACGAGCGGGGCGCGGTTGACCCAGCCCGGGTCGTCGACCTCATCCACGGTGGCGCCGCGGGCGAGCTGCTCCTCGCGGGTCAGTTCGGTGACCGACTCGACCCCGTCGACCAGGTTGCGCCAGAACTCGTTCACGTCGGCCGCGCCGGGCAGGCGGGCGGCCAGCCCGATGATGGCGATCGGCTCGATGCCGTCGCCCTCGGGCAGGTCGGTTGCGGTCGGGTTGCTCATCAGGCTGTCCTTCGTCACGCGGTGCCGCCGGGGCGGCGGGGTGGGTTGCGGCGGGTACGGCTGCGTCGGGCGGCGGCGCGCAGTGCGGCGCGGGCCAGCTCGGGCCGGTCGGCGGCGCCGTCGAGGCTGGCGGCGAGCGCCCGGATGGTGGGGTGCCGGAAGAGGTCGAGCATCTTGATCGACCGGCCGGTGGCGGCGGTGAGCCGGGCGTGCACGGCGGCCAGCGCCAGGGAGTGCCCGCCGATGTCGAAGAAGTTGTCGGTGACGCCGACCTGGTCGCGTTCCAGCACCTCGCGCCAGATGCCGGCGATCAGCTCCTCCGTGTCGGTCAGCCCGTCCGGGCCGGCCGGCAGCACGGCGCGCGGGGCCTCGCCGGCGGCGACGGTCATGGCGCCGAGCTGCGGCGTGGCCACGGTCGGCCGGGGCAGCTCGGCGGCCACCCGGTCGGTCGGCGTGTCCGGTGCGGCGACCAGCGCGCCGACGAGGGCAACCAGGTCGGCCAGCAGGTCGTCGATCCGCCCGGCGTCGAACAGGTCGGGGTTGTAGACCACCTCGACGCCGCACCGGCCGGCCCGCTCCACCACGTAGACGGTGATGTCGAACGGCGAGCCGGGCTTGGGCACCGCGACCGGCTCGGTGTCCAGGCCGGTCAGCGCCAGCCGGGGCGGGGCGAAGTTGAGCACGTTGAACAGCACCTGCACCAGCGGCGCACGGGACGTGTCCCGCCCGACGCCGAGCGCCTCCACGATCCGCTCCAGCGGGGCGCCCGGGTGGGCGGTCGCGTCGTGCAGCTCGCCCGCGCACCGGTCGACCAGCTCGGCGAAGCTGGCCCCGGCGCCGCGCACCCGCACGGGCACGGTGTCGATGAAGAAGCCCACCACGTCGTCGAAGGCGGCCAGCCGGCGGTCGGCGACGATCGCGCCGACCACGTGGTCGTCGCGGCCGGTGAGCCGGCGCAGCAGCTCGCCGAAGCCGGCCAGCAGCACCGCCGCCACGGTGGTGCCGCGCCGCTCGGCCAGCTCCCGCACCCCCCGGTCGCACGCCTCGGGCAGCCGCACCGCCGCCTCGGCGCCGGCGTAGGTGGCCACCGCCGGCCGGGGCCGGTCGCGGGGCAGCTCCAGCACCGTCGGCACGTCGCGCAGGTGCGACACCCACCAGTCCAGGTCGGCCGCGCCGCGCCGCCGGTCCCGCTCCGCCCGCCAGACGGCGTAGTCGGCGTACGTGGCGGGCAGTGCGGGCAGCGCCGGAGCGCCGCCCAGCAACGCCCGGTCGTACGCCGCCGCGAGGTCGTCGTAGAGCAGCTTCTCCGACCAGCCGTCGAACACCGCGTGGTGCAGGGTGATCGCCAGGACGTGCTCGTCCGGCCCGAGCCGGTAGACGGTCACCTGCCAGGGCGGCCCGGTGGCCAGGTCGAAGGAGTGCGCCGCCCCGGCGGCGAGCATCCCGGCCAGCTCGGCTTCGGCGTCGGCGCTGCCGCTCAGGTCGACCACCGGGACGGCCACGTCGGTCGGCTCCTCGCAGACCGCGTACGGCACGCCGGCGGTCTGCGGGATGCGCCAGCGCAGCACGTCGTGCCGCTCGACGACCGCCCGCAGCGCGGCGCCGAGGGCGACCGTGTCCAGCGGGCCGCGCAGCCGGTGCGCCACCGCGATGTTGTACGGGGCGCTGGACGGAGCGAGCTGGTCGACGAACCACAGCCGGCGCTGCGGCGGGGAGAGGGTGGGCGGGTTGCCGGTGGTCAACCCGTCGCCGTCGGCCGGGGCGGCGGCGGTGATCCGCTGCACCAGGCCGGCCAGGGTGCGGCCGGTGAACACGTCCCGGGTGTCGACGTGCCGGCCCAGCTCGGCCCGGAGCGCGGCGACCAGGCGCATCGCGGCGATGGAGTTGCCCCCGGCGGCGAGGAAGTCGGTCTCCGGGGTGGGCGCCGCGCCGAGCAGCCGGCCCCAGATCCGGGCCACCGCCGCCTCGACCGGCTCGTCGACGTCGACCGGCCCGGCGGGAGCCGGGGCGGCGGCCGGGGCGGCCAGCGCCCGCAGCGCCGGCCGGTCCAGCTTGCCGGTGGTCGGGCTGACCGGCAGGTCGTCGCGGCGCAGCACCCGGGCCGGCAGCATCGCGGCGGTCAGCCGGGGCAGGGCGTACGCCCGCAGCCGCTCGTCGTCCGGGGCGTCGGCCGGGGTGAGGAAGGCGACCAGTTCGGTGCCGGCCGGGCCGGGGACCGCCTCCACGGCGACCTGCCGGACGCCGGGCAGGCCGGCCAGCACGGCCTCCACCTCGCCCAGCTCGATCCGCTGGCCCCGGATCTTGACCTGCCGGTCGAGCCGGCCCAGGTAGACGATCCGGCCGTCCGGGTCCTGCCGCACCAGGTCGCCGGTGCGGTAGAGCCGCTCCCCCGGGTCGCCGAACGGGTCGGGGACGAAGCGCTCGGCGGTCAGGCCGGGCCGGCCGAGGTAGCCGTCGGCCAGGCCCGGGCCGCCGATCAGCAGCTCGCCGGCCTCACCCGGGGGCACCGGGCGCAGCTCGGCGTCCACCACGTACGCGCGGTGGTTGGGCAGCGGGCGGCCGATCGGCACCGGGTCGGTCTCGGCGGCGGTCAGCTCGCCGCTGACCGCGAGCACGGTGGTCTCGGTCGGGCCGTACCCGTTGAGGAAGAGCCGGCCGGGGGCCCAGCGGGCGGCCAGCTCGGCCGGCACCGCCTCACCGCCGCAGAGCACCACCCGCCAGGCCGGCAGGTCGGCCGGGTCCAGCATGGACAGCACGGTCGGCGTGATGAAGCCCCAGTTCACCTCGTGCGCGGCGATGAACCGGGCCAGCCGGACGGGGTCGGCCCGGTCGTCGGCGCCGAGGAGCTGGACGGCGCCGCCGAGCAGCAGCGGCACGAAGAGGTCCATGGTGGCCGCGTCGAAGCCGAGCGAGGCGATGCCGAGGCTGCGCACGCCCGCGTCCGCGCCGGTCATCGCGGCGCAGCCGGTGACGAACTCGACCACGTTGCGGTGGGTGGTGAGCACGCCCTTGGGCCGGCCGGTGGAGCCCGAGGTGAACAGCACGTACGCGGGGTCGCCGGGGCGGGCCGGGCACGGGGCCAACGGCGCCGGCCCGGGCAGGCCGAGCGCCTCGACGCCCGGCACGTCGCCGAACTCGGCCACGGCGGCGTCGCCGACGACCACGGACACCCCCGCGTCGGCGGCGATCTCCCGCAGCCGCTGGCGGGGGCCGCCCGGCTCCAGCGGCACGTAGCAGCCGCCGGCCAGCAGCACCCCGAGCACGGTCGCGACGAGGTCGGGGTTGCGGGCCCCGCAGACGCCGACCCGGGCCTGCCGGCCGACGCCGCGCCCGCGCAGCGCGGCGGCCACCCCGGCCGCCCGGCCGAGCAGCTCGGCGTAGGTGAGCCGGGTGTCCCACTGGCGCACCGCGACCGCGTCCGGGGTGCGGGCGGCCTGCGCGGCGATCAGCTCGGCCAGCGTCGCGTCTGGCCACGGCAGGGTCTCCCCGTGGACGGCGCTGATGGACAGGATGTCGGTCACCCGTTCTCTCCCCGGTAGCTCACTGGATCGGTGATCTGCAACCGCAGCTCGCTGACGTAGCCACGCCCCTGCGCGTCGGTCACCCAGGCGTCCGCCGGGTCCGGCAGCAGCTCGCTGACCGTCACGGTGACGTCGGGGCCGCTCTTCGTGGCGGCGTCGACCATGGCGCAGAGGGACTGGGCGTGCAGCGGGGCGGTGAGGTCGACGTAGCAGGGCTTGATCTCGGTGCCCACCTTGACGAAGACCCGCTCGGGCAGCCCGAGCCGGGCCCGCCAGCGGCGGACCGCCAGGAACCGCTCGGCCTCGCCGGTGACGCCGGCCAGGCCGGTCTCCGCCACCGTCGTCCGCCAGGTCTGCCGCGCCACGACCAGCCGGTCGATGGTGATCCGGGGGGTGTGCGGGGCCGGCGCGAGGAGCTTGAAGCTGTCGAGCAGCAGCGCGCCGAGCAGGTTGGCGAAGATCTCCATCAGCGGCCAGCGGCTGCCGTCCGGCAGCACCGCGAGCCACTCGTCGCCGTCGTTCTCCACCCGCGCCTCGGTGGCGCGGACCAGCCGGTCGATGTCGGCGCCCCGGGCCGTGTCGATGCCGAACTGGCGGTCCAGGGGACCGTTGAGGGCGTACGTGATGCGGGTGGTCATCCGCGGGAAGCTCTCCGGGTAGAGCACCCGCGCCCGGGCCGGCCCGAGCTCGGCGTCCAACGCGGCCCGCAACGCCGGCTGGTCGGGGTGGAACGGGGTCAGCACCGCGCTGTCGAACGGGACGTAGGCCGGGTGCAGCTCGCCGAGGACGAGCAGGAAGTCCCCCCGGTTGAGCGCGTCCAGCCCGGCGGCGCTGATCTGCACGTCCGGACTGTGGATGCGGGCGGACGGCCAGCCGGGGCGGTCGGCGGCGAACAGGGTGCGGGCCCGCCCGGCCAGGTCGGCGCTGCGCAGCCGCAGCTCGGTCTGCCCCGGGACCACCGCGTCCAGGCCGATCAGCTCCGCCCAGCGGGCGGTCAGCCCGGCGCCGGCCCGGGCGATCGGACCGTCCGGGGCGAGCAGCAGCCCCTGGGCCAGCGCCCAGACGTCGGCCAGCCGCGCCGGCCCATCGCCGCGCAGCTCGGCGTGCAGCTCCGCGAAGATCCGCTCGCCGGCGGCGCCCACCTCGGCGGTCAGCCAGCGGGCGGCCGTCAGCACGATCGCCAGCGGCTCGGCCAGGGCGTCCAGCACCCGGGAGCCGACCGTGAAGTCCAGGTCGCGGGCGGTCTCCTCGTAGAGCACCGTGCGGCCGGCGTACATCTGCCCGGCCTGGCGGGTGGCGGGCCGACCGGTGACCTCGGTGAACTCGGCGTTCAGCGCGGCGAGCGCGGCGCCGAGCCGTTCGGGGTCCCCGGCCGCCGCGGCCACCGCGTCGCGCGCCGCGCGCAGCCGGTCGAACGCGACCGCCACCTCGGCGCGGACCTGTGCGTCGCCGATCGCGTCGATCCGCTCCACCAGCACGCGCTCGGCCTGCGGGCTGACCGGCAGGCCGGCGTCCCAGGTCAGCAGGTCCCGCTCGACCAGCCGGTCGAGCAGCAGATATCCGTCGTCGGCGCTGCGCAGACCGGTCTCCCCGTCGGCCAGCAGCCGCTCGACCAGGGTGACCGCCGGAGTGCGCCCGTCGCAGGCGGCGAGCAGCCGGGCCTCCACGGCGGTCAGCTCCGTCGGCGGGAGCAGCGGCCGGCTGAGCTGCCGGTCGGACAGGCTCAGGTGCGGCGGCAGCGCCGGCGCCCACCAGCGCCGCACCGCCAGGTCGTCGGCGAGCCGGTCGGCGTACGCGATCAGCGCCCACGCCTCGAAGTGGACCTCGCGCCGGGACACCAGCGCCGGCCCCGGCCGCAGCCGCGTGGTCGGCTCGTCCGGGTCGAGCCGACCCCAGCAGACCGGGCCGAAGAAGCCGATCGTCTCCGCCTTGCCGCAGTAGCGCTGCCAGTAGCGCAGCAGGCTCAGCTCGCGCTTGC
The DNA here is from genome assembly GCF_040643125.1 of Micromonospora sp. NPDC047465. Classification (NCBI taxonomy): domain Bacteria; kingdom Bacillati; phylum Actinomycetota; class Actinomycetes; order Micromonosporales; family Micromonosporaceae; genus Micromonospora; species Micromonospora sp. NPDC047465. The sequence continues at coordinate 19,268 of NZ_JBEYTP010000040.1, read as the reverse complement.
GGCGGCGGACGTTGCGGACGGCCGGGTCGGTGCGCAGCAGGCCGTCCAGCGCGATGAGCATCTCCGCGTTCTGCCAGGTGACCGCCTCGCGCAGCAGCGGGTCGGCGGCGATCTCGTTGGCCACCGCGGAGCCGTCCAGCAGCGCCGTCGCGAACGCCTTGTCGAACGGCTCCGCCTCGCCCTCGCCGCGGAGCAGGGCGTCGGCGGCGGCCGCCGCCTCGGGCGCGGTGAAGGCCGCCAGCCCGGCCGCCGGGAAGCCGGCGGTACGCAGGACGACGTCGCGCCACACCGACCAGCCGGTGTCGCCGAGCGGGATCTTGTGGCTCATCGGCCACCCTCCCGCTCGTCTGCGTCCACGATGTGCAGCCGCAGCTCGCTGAAGTAGCGCCGGCCGGCCGCGTCGGGCACCCAGGCGTCCGCCGCCGTGGGCAGCATCTCGCTGACCGCCAGCGAGGTGTCGTCGCCGCCGTCGGTGCGGGCGGCCCGCACCATGGCGCAGAACATGTTGGCGAACGCCGGACTGCTGAGATCCACGAAGCAGGGCTTGGTCTCGGTGCCGAGCTTGATGTAGACCTGCTCGGGCAGCCCGAGGCGGCGGCGCCAGTCCCGGACCGCGAGGAACCGCTCCCGCTCGCCGGTGACCGTGGCGAGCCCGCTCTCGCCGACCGTCGTCCGCCAGGTCTGCCGCGCCACCACCAGCTCGCCGACCGTGATCCGGGGCGTGTACGACGCGGGGCTGACCAGCTTGAACCCGTCGACGGCGTGCGCGCTGAGCAGCGGGGAGAACAGCTCGGGCAACGTCCAGCTCTGCCCGTCCGGGGCGGTGGCGACCAGCCGGCCGCCGGACTCGGCGACGGTCAGGTCGACCGTGGGCAGCACCCGGTCGGGGTCGGCGCCGGGTGCGGGCGCGAAGGCCAACTGCCGGTCCGTCGGCCCGGTGAGCGCCTCGGCGACCCGGCTGGTGCGCCGGGGCCAGTCGTTCGGGACGAGCAGCCGGATCCGCCGCTCGCCGAGGTCCTCGGTCAGCGCGTCGCGCAGCCGGCCCACGTCGGGGTGCGACGGGGTGAAGACCTGGCAGTCGAAGGACGCCCAGGCGGCGTGCAGCTCGCCGAGGACCACGGTGTAGTCGCCGCGCGCCAGCGCCTCCGCGTCGGCGGCGCAGATCTGCAGGTCGGGGCTGTGCAGCCGGGCGTTGGGCCAGGCCGGCCGCTCGGCCGGGAATGCCTCGGCGATCCGGGTGGCCAGGTCGGCCACCGGCAGCCGGACCTCCGTCGTCCCGGCCGGCAGCGTGGCCAGGCCGAACAGTCCGGCCCAGCGGTCGGCGAACTCGGCGGCGACCGCGTCGACCGGCCGGGCGCCGTCGCCCCAGAACATGCCCTGCGCCAGGAACCAGAGGTCGGCCAGGGACACCGGGCCGCCGCCCGCCTCGGCGCGCAGTTCGTCGTACAGCTCGCGGAACGCCGCGTCGTACGCCCGCTCCAGCGCGTCGACCAGCCAGCGGGCCGCCTGGAGCAGCACCGCGAGGGGGGCGGCGATCCGGTCGAGCAGCGGCTTGCCGAAGACCACGTCGAGGTCCCGGCTGGTGTCCTCGTAGCAGAGGGTGCGGCCGGCGTACATCTGGCCGGCGCGGCGGCGCGGGGGCTGCCCGGTCAGCTCGGTGAAGGTCGCGTCGAGCGCGTCCAGGGCGGCGCCGAGCCGCTCCGGGTCGCCGGCGGCGGCGGCCACGGCGTCCCGGGCGGCGCACAGCCGGTCGAAGCCGGCGCGGGCGTCCTGCCGCGCGGGCTCGTCGCCGATCTCCTCGATCCGCCGCCGCAGCACGTCCTCCGCGTCGGGGCTCACCGGCAGCCCCGCGTCCCAGGTGATCAGCTCGCGCTCGACCAGCCGGTCCAGCAGCGCGTAGCCGTCCTCCGCCCGGCGCAGCCCGATCGTCGGGTCGGCGACCAGCTCGCGGGCCGGGCGCCGGCCGTCGGCGGCGGCCAGCAGCGCCGCCTCCACGGGGGTGAGCGGCACCGGCGGCCGGCCGGGCCGGTGGACGGTGCGGTCGGCGAGGCTCAGCTGCGGGCAGAGCATCGGCGCCCACCAGGCGCGCACCGCCACGTCCCGGCCGATCCGGTCGGCGTAGGCGCTGAGCGCCCAGGACTCGAACCACACCCAGCGGCGCCGGGTCAGGCCCGGGCCGGGGCGCACGTCGGCGGTCTCCGGGCGCGCCGGGTCGAGGGTGACCCAGCAGCTCGGGCCGAAGAAGCCGACCGTCTCGTTCTTGCCGCAGTATCGCTGCCAGTACTTCAGCAGGGCACGCTCCCGGTCCCGCCGCCGCACGTTGCGCGCCGGATCGGGGCCGCCCCGCGCCAGGCCGTCCAGCGCGACCACGGCGCCCCGGTTCTGCCAGGTGACCGCCTCCCGCAGCAGCGGATCGGCGGCCAGCTCGGTGATCCGCCGCCCGGTCGCCGTCAGCGCCTCGGCGAACTCCTTGTCGTACCGCTCCGCGCCGTCGCCGGTGGCGAGCAGCTCGTCGGCGGCCGCTGCGGCCTGCGGAGCGGACAGCATGGTCAGTCCGTCGGCGGGAAAGCCGGTGGTACGCAGGATGGCGTCCCGCCACACCGACCAGCCGGTGTCGCCGAGCGGCACCCGGTGCCCGCCCGCCACCGCGCCGGTCCCGACCGTCGCCGCCGGCGGGACGGCAGCCGCCGGCTCCGGGTCGGCCGCCACGGCCCCGTCGAGGTCGGCACGGATCGCGGCGAGCAGGTCGGGGAGCCGGTCGTTGAGGAAGAAGTGCCCACCCTCGATCTCGTGCAGGGTGAAGCCGGCGGCGGTGTGCTCCCGCCACGCGTCGCTGTGCTCCCGGCGGACGGCGCGGTCGTGCCGGCCGCTGAACGCCACGATCGGCACCGGCAGCGGCTCGCCCGGGGTGTAGCGGTAGCTGTCGACCCGGCCGAAGTCGGCGCGCAACAGCGGCAGCAGCAGCTCGACCAGCTCGGGGTGCGCCAGCAGCTCGGCCGGCAGCCCGCCGCCGTCGCCCAGGCGGCGCAGCAGCTCGTCGTCGTCCACCCTGGACAGCCCGTCGAAGAGGCTGGGCGCGGTGACGTGCGGGGCGCGGGCGCCGCCGACGTAGAGCCGCAGCGGCAGCGGACGGCCGGCGCGGCGCAGCTCGCGGACCACCTCGAAGCCGACCCGGCCGCCCATCGAGTGGCCGTAGATCGCGTACGGGCCGCGGACCCGGTCGGCGATGGCGGACGCGACGTCCCCCACCCGGAACTCCGGGTCCTCGCTGATCCGGTTCTCCCGCCCGGGCAGCTGCACCGGCAGCACCTCGACGTCCGGCCCGATCTCCTCCTGCCACCGGCGGAAGACGCTCGCGCCGCCGCCGGCGTAGGGCAGGCAGAACAGTTGCACCGGCGCCGGTTCACGACGGCCGGCGGAGACGAACCAGTTCACCGCGCACCTTTCTGAGGGGGGTCGATCCAGTACCGCTGGCGTTGGAACGGATAGGTGGGCAGCCCGGTGCGCCGGACCGAGCCCTCGGGGTGCAGCGCCGCCCAGTCCACGTCCCGGCCGGCGACCCAGGCCGTCGCCAGCTCGCGCAGCTCGCCGGGCTCGCCGGCCAGCCGGGCGTCGGTGGCGAGCAGTTCGTCCAGCGCGGCGACGGCGCCGGCGGGGTCGGCCGCCACCACGGCCGCCCGGCAGCCGAAGGCGCGCCGACCCAGGGCGAGGGTGGCGGCCACGTCGGCGAGCGCCGGGGCGGCCCCGGCGAGGTGCTGCCGCAGCCGGGTCAGCGCCGCCCGCAGCGCCGCCGGGGTCCGCGCCGACACCGGCAGCAGGTACGCGGGCGCGTCCGCGCCGTCGACCGGCTCGGCCGGGGGCGGCTGCTCGACCACCACGTGCGCGTTCGTGCCGCCCAGCCCGAACGAGCTGACCCCGGCCACGCGACGGGTCGCCTCGGGCCAGTCCCGTGCCTTGGTCGGCACGTAGAACGGACCGCCGGTCAGGTCGATCTCCGGGTGCGGGCGGGTGAAGTGCAGGTTCGGCGGGATGACGCCGTGCTGCACGGCGAGCACGGCCTTGATCAGCCCGGCGATGCCGGCGCCAGCGTCGAGGTGGCCGATGTTGGTCTTCACCGAGCCGAGCGCGCACGTCTCGGCGGGCCCGGCGCCGGCGTACACCTCGTGCAGCGCGGCGACCTCGATGGCGTCGCCGAGCGGCGTGCCGCTGCCGTGCGCCTCGATGAAGCGGACCTCACCAGGGGCGACCTCCGCCGCGGCGAGCGCGCCGGCGACGGCGGCGGCCTGCCCGGCGGGCCCGGGGACGGCGAACCCGGCGCGGTCGGCGCCGTCGTTGGTGACGGCCCAGCCGGGCAGGATCGCGTAGATCCGGTCGCCGTCGGCCTGGGCGTCGGCGAGCCGGCGCAGCGCGACCACACCGGCGCCGGAGCCGAAGCCCGCGCCGGCGGCGGCCTCGTCGAAGGCGCGGCAGCGGCCGTCCGGGGAGGCCAGACCGCCCGGGGTGTGCCGGTAGCGGGGCCAGGTGACGTTCACCCCGCCGGCCAGGGCGATGTCGCACTGGTAGTCGGCGAGGCTCTGCGCGGCGAGGCAGACCGCGACCAGCGAGCTGGAGCAGGCGCTCTGCACGGCGACCGCCGGCCCGGTCAGGCCCAGCCGGTAGGCCACCTGCCCGGGCAGGTGGTCGGTGAACTGCCGGCCGACGAGCCGGGCCTCCCAGTCGTCGGGGTCGACGTCGCCGACCACGGCCGGGTTGTCCATGAGGTGGAACAGGAAGTACCGGTTGGCGGAGGTGGCGGCGTAGACGCCGACCAGCCCGGGGAACCGGGCCGGGTCGTGCCCGGCGTCCTCCAGGGCCTCCCAGGCCGTCTCGAGGAAGAGCCGGTGCTGCGGGTCGGTGCGGGCCGCCTCGTCGGCGCCGAAGGAGAAGAACTCGGCGTCGAAGTCGGCCACCCCGTCCAGCCGGCCGGCCGCCTTGACGTGCCGGAGGTCGGCACGCAGGCCGGGGCCGATGCCGAGGGCGGCCAACTCCTCGTCGCTGTGGTCGTGGATGGAGTCCACGCCGGCGCAGAGGTTCCACCAGAAGGTGCCGACGTCGGGCGCGCCCGGGAACCGGCCGGCGAGGCCGACCACGGCGATCTCGTCGCCCGTGTACTCCCGGGCGGCGGTCGCCGGGGCGACCGGGGCGGGCACAGCCGGCGCGCGGACCGGCTCCGGCGGGGTGTCGACGAGCCGGGCCTGGGCGGCCACGGTCGGGTGCTCGAAGAGCCGCAGCATCGGCAGCCGCACCCCGAACCGCTCGGCGAGCCGCTGCTGCACCCGACCGAGCAGCAGCGACTGGCCGCCGACGTCGAAGAAGCTGTCGGAGCGGCCGACGGCCGGGCGGCCGAGCACCTCGCACCAGATGTCGTGCACGATCCGCTCGGTGGGTGTGGCCGGCGCCTCCCCGGCGGGCACGTCCCGGGCCGGGTCGGGCAGCGCCCGCTCGTCGATCTTGCCGGTGACGGTGAGCGGGAACTCGTCGACCACCACCACCGCGCGCGGCAGCGCGTACTCCGGCAGCCGTCGGGCGAGGGCGTCGCGCAGGGCCACCGGGTCCAGCGCGGCACCGCCCGGCCGGGCGTACGCGAGCAGCTCGCCGTCGCGCGCGATGGCGCGGACCCCGGCGACGCCCGGCTGGTCGGCGAGCACGGCCTCGATCTCGGTCAGCTCGACGCGGAACCCGCGTACCTTCACCTGCCGGTCGAGCCGGCCGAGGCAGACGAGGTCGCCGCCGGGCAGCCACGCGCCGAGGTCACCCGTCCGGTACGTCGGCACGCCGTCTGGGTCGACGGCGAACCGGTCGCTGTCCTGGCCGAGGTAGCCGGGGGCGAGGTGCCGGCTGCGCACCACGATCTCGTCGCCCTCGCCGAGGCGCAGCTCGTACCCGGGCAGCGCGGTGCCGATCGGCAGCGGCCCGGTGGCGGCGGGGTCGGCGTCGGCGAGCGGCAGCGCGTACCGGGCGGCGAAGGTCATCTCCGTGGCGCCGTAGCCGTTGACCAGCACGCAGTCGGGGGCGAAGCGGTCCCGTCCGCGGGCCGCGTCGGCGTGGGTGGCCTGCTCGCCGCCGAGCAGCACGACCCGCACCCGGTCGAGGCGGGGGCCGGGGGTGTCGAGCAGGAAGCGGTAGACGGTCGGGGTGGAGTGGTAGACGGTGACCCCGTGCCGGGCGAGCTGCTCGACGGCGTGGGCGAGGCCGTGCCGGCGCAGCTCCACCGGGACGACGGCGGCCCCGGCGAGCAGCGCCGGGTAGAGGTCGGGGATCGCCGCGTCGAAGCTGAACGAGGCGAGCAGGCTGAGCCGGTCCTCCGGGCCGATCTGGAGGGCCGCGATCTGGTTGTCCACCACGTGCAGCAGGTTGCGGTGGGTCTGGCCGACCGCCTTCGGCACGCCGGTGGAGCCGGAGGTGAACAGCACGTACGCCAGCGCGTCCGGGTCGACGGGCACGGGCCGCAGCGGCGCGGCCGCGAGGTCGTCGACGGTCAGCACCCGGACGGCCGGCCGGTCGGCGGTGAGCCGACGGGCCAGCCCGGCGTGCTCAACTCCACACAGGACAGTGTGAACCTCCGCGGCGGCGAGCATGTGCCGCAGCCGCTGCTCCGGGAAGCCCGGATCCAGCGGCACGTACGCGCACCCGGCGGCGAGCGTGCCGAGGATGGCGGCGATGGTCGCGGGCCCGTGCCCGGTGAGCAGGGCGACCCGGTCGCCCGGCCGGCACCCGGCAGCGGCGAGCGCGGCGGCGTGCCCGCCCGCGGCGCCGGCGAGCGCGGCGTAGCTGAGCGGAGCGGCCTCGCCGAGGACGGCCGGCTGGTCGGGCCGACGGGCGGCGACAGCGCTGAAGCGGTTGATTACCGTCGGTTCTGCCATGTCAACGCTTGGCGGCGGACCCGCTGATGGACAGCGTGCAGCGTTTGACAAACGCAACCATCGATCCCCCCCAGGACTTCGCAATGGAAGCAGCATAAGGCTCGATACCTGGCGGGAAAGATCATCGTTTAGAGTCCAGCCGAACAGTCGACGGACCCCTCACGCAACGGATGGGTAAAACAGTCCGATCATCCCTCTGGCGCGTAGAGGAGTTTCCGTCTACTTGCGAGCCGGCCGGTGATTCTCCGGCCAGAAGGCGCGTGAACCTTCAGTCTTCCTGCGATCGGGGTCGATGTCCACAGACGACTTTGTGAACGACGGATGACAGGCTGGGTCGTCAGCTGTCATATGGCGGGCGAGGGATCGGCTGGCTCGTGCCGTCGAAGTCCCCGGGCAGCCGCGCGACCATGTCGCGGAACTCGTCGACGGTGACCGCCTCCCGCAGGGTGGCGAAGACGGCGCCGGTGCCGACCCGGGCGGTGGCCTCGTCCACCCCGGCCCGCTCCCCGACGCGGCGCAGGAACTCCGCCGGTCCGAGGGGGGCCGGTCGGCCGTCGGCCGGGTCCGGCCCGGCCAGGTAGCCGTCCAGCTCGTCGGGGAGGTGCCCGGCCAGGTCGCCCGACCGGCCGCCGGTCATCCGCTCCACCATCGTCTGCAGCACGGCGCGGGCGATCGTGGCGGACTGCGCGGTCGACAGCCCCGCCCGGCGGGACACCGCGTCGACGAATAGGGGAAACCGCACGGCGCCCTCCTGTCGTCACCGGCCCCGCGCATACCCGCGCCCGCCGCCGGCAAACGACCCGCCCGCGCGGGCCACCGCCTGACTGCCACCCGCGGACGACCCGGTGCCGCCCACGCGCGCCACCGCCTGCCCGCCCGCCATCGGCCGCCTCCGCGGTGGGCCGAGGACGACGCCGGGTCACGCCGGTGCGCACGGTGCCGCGCGCCCGGGTGGCGGGCGGGCGCCGAGCGGCAGGGCTCAGCCGGTCCGGTCGTCGGCGAGGACGTCAAGCAGCAGCGCGGCGGTCCAGCCGAAGGCGGGCGAGCCGAGCCCGGCGCCGGTGTCCGGGTGGAAGTACTCGTGGCAGCCGGAGAGGGCCACCAGCTCGATCATCGAGTCGCGCAGACCGGCCGCCAGGTCGGGACGGCCGTGGGTGAGCAGCCCCCGGCGCACCAGCCAGTTGACGTTCATCCAACTCGGCCCGCGCCAGTAGCGCAGCGGCTCGAAGTCCGCCGCCGTGCGGTCGTGGCTGGGCAGCGGCCGGTCCATCCGGGCGGCCAACCCGAACCGCGGCGAGCACGCCTCGGCGACCAGCGCCGTGGCCTGCCGGGCGGGCAGGTCGGGCAGGATCAGCGGGAGGAGGCCGAGCACCGTCCGGGCCGGCACGAGGCGGTCGGCGCGCAGGTCCCGGGGCTGGAAGGTGCCGGTCGTGGGGTCGTACAGCCGGCGCACCAGGGCCTCGGTGATCCGGGCGGCGCGCTCCCGGTGCGGGCCGGGGTCGGCCCCGACCACCGGCGCGATCCGGGCCAGCGCGTGCTCGGCGGCGCCCATCGCCGCGTTGAGCAGCGGACACTCCACGAGGAACGGATGGTGGGCGGCCAGTTCCGCGTCGCGGTAGCGGTGCTGCCGGTAGGACGCCACGATCGCGACGTAGCGCGCGTAGTCGAGGTCGGTGGGGCGGTGCGCCGCGTCGGCGTGCGTGGTGTCGTGCCGGCGGTACGCGCGCATGACGGCGGCGTCGGCGGGCACCGCCGCCATCGGCGCGTCCCAGGCGGGGCTGTTGTCCAGCCCGGACTCCCACGGGTGGACGATGCAGGCCAGCCCGCCCCCGCCGACGTCCCGGCGGGTGGCCAGGTAGCGCTGCTGCGCCACCAGCCCGGGATAGAGCCGGCGCAGCGCGGCCCGCCCGTTCTCCGAGGGGCACCGGCGGTACGCCAACCACGCGGCGGGCGCGTGCACCGGCGGCTGGACCAGCCCGGACGTGGCGGCGGCCGGGGCGCCCTCGGCGAGGGCCGAGTCCCAGAACTCCGGCCCCGGGAAGTACGAGCCGACCCGCAGCGCCGGGTTGAACACGATGTGCGGCACCCGCCCGTCGGCCCACTGGGCCCGGAACAGGCTCGCCAGCTCCCGCCAGGCGCGGTCGGGTCGGACGTGGGCCCAGCCGAGCGCGATGAACGCCGAGTCCCAGCTCCACTGGTGCGGGTAGAGGGTGCGCGAGGGCACGGTGTGGTCGTGCTCCCAGTTGCCGTCGAGGGTGGCGACGGCGAGCTGGCGCAGCGCCGCGCCGTCCCGGGCGCCGCCGTCCCGGGCCCCGCCGTCGGCGGCCGTCCCGGTGTCCGGGCCGCCGTCCGCGGTGTCGGTGCTCATGCCGCGGCCTGCCGGGGCTGCGCGTGTCGGAGCACGGCGGCGGCCTGGTGCAGGGCGCGGACCGGATCGCCCCGCAGCCGGCACTCCAGCGCCAGCCAGCCCCGGTAGTCGATCTCCAGCAGGGTGCGCACCAGGGCCGGCCAGTCGAGGTGGCCGGCGCCCGGCTGGTAGCGGTTGGAGTCGCTGACCTGGACGTGCCCGAGGTAGGGCGCGGCGGCGCGCAGGGCCCGGTGCACGTCGTCCTCCTCGATGTTCATGTGGAAGGTGTCCGCCACCACCCGCACCGAGGGCAGCCCGACGGCCGCGCAGAGGGCCACCGCGTCGTCGAGCCGGTTGACCATGTGGTCCTCGTACCGGTTCAGCGGTTCCAGGAAGAGGGTGACCCCCTCGGCGCGGGCGTGCTCGCCCAGCTCGCCGAGGGCGTCGAGGAGCACCTGCCGGTCGCCGGCGGGCGAGCGGGGCGGCTCGAACGGCGGCAGCCGCCGGGAGAACATCCCCCACGCCGCCGGGGTCATCGCGCCGACGCCGCCGAGCTCGGCGATCACCGAGAGCTGCGAGCGCAGGTTGCGCACCGCGTCGCGGGACCGCTCGGGGTCGAAGTCGCCGATGAAGTGGTCCATCTCGACACAGACGGTGGGCATGACCACCCCGGCCGCCCGGGCGCGGCGCAGCTCGGGCAGCCGGCGGGCGAGACCGAGGTCGCCCCGGCCGCGCAGCTCGATCGCGTCGTAGCCGAGCGCGGTGGCGAGCGCGTACTTCTGGATCAGGTCGGTGCCCGGCAGGAGCTGCTCCTGACAGGCCAGGGGAATCGTCATGGGAACCTCAGCACCACTTGGAGGGCGTCTGCGTCACCGCGGTCGAGCAGCGCCAGCGCGTCGGCCACCGCGCTGGCGTCCACGACGTGGCTCACCAGCGGCAGCGGGTCGACGCTGCCCTCGGCCACCAGGTCCATGAAGGTGTGTGCGACGCGGGCTCCGGTCCACCGGCCGGCCATGCCGGGCGCCGGGGTCGGCCCGGATACCTGGGCCGCCACCAGCTGGATCCGGTTGTGGTGGAACTCCTCACCCAGGCCGAGCCCGTCGGCCTGCCCCTGGTAGAAGCCGGCGGCCACGACGCGGCCGGCGTGGGTGGTGGAGCGGATCGCCTCGTGCAGCGCCGGGTAGGCCCCAGACAGCTCCAGGCAGACGTCCGCGCCCCGGCCGCCGGTGGCCCGGCGCAGCACGGCCGCGGCCGACTCGGCGCCCGCGTCGACCGCGATGCGCGCGCCGAGTCGGGTGGCGTGCGCCAGCCGGGCGGGCACCCGGTCGACGGCGACCACCCGGGCGCCGGAGAGGGCGGCGAGGCGGGTGGCGAGCAGCCCGATGACGCCCTGCCCGAAGATGCCGACCCAGTCGCCGAGGTGCAGGTCGCCGGCGAGCACGGCGGTGAGAGCGATCGCCCCGGGGCGGGCGAAGACGGCCGCGAGCGGATCCAGCCCGGCGGGCAGCGGGTGCACCGCCTCGGCGGCCACGACCGCCTCGGCGCGGTGCCCCCAGATGCCCCAGACCACCTCCCCCGCCCGCCGGTCGGCCACGTCGGGCGCGACCTCGACGACCTCGCCGACCTCCTCGTAGCCGAAGCCCACCAGCGGGTACGGCACGGAGGCCTGCCGGGGCACGAACATCCGGCTGACGTCGTCCCAGTCCTTGCTCAGCCGGGGGTTGCTGCCCCGGTAGAGGGTGAGCTCGGTGCCGGCCGAGATGCCGGAGTAGCAGGTGTGGACGCGGACCTGACCGGGCCCGAGCGGATCCGGGGGGCAGGGCTCGAGGCTGATCCGTCGGGGCCCGGCCAGAGAGACAACCCAGTTGACCATGAGTCACATCCCGGTAGCACTGGGCTTCATCGTAGGCAAAAAATCGGCATATGTCTTGTAATTGATCAATCGAAGGCGTTGAATCCCTTGTATACCCTTCGAGAGGAGTGCCACCGATGTCAGCACCTCCGATGCGGATACTCGCCGCCACCCTGATCATGGCAGTCACCGGGGCCAGCCTGCTGGCCTGCGGCGACGAGGAAACCGACAGCGACAGCAAGAAGATCACCGTGTGGAGCCTGGAGGACGTGGCCGACCGGGTAACCGCCACCAAGGCGATCGTCGCGGACTTCACCGCCAGGACCGGGATCACGGTGGACCTGGTCACCGTGAACGAGGACCAGTTCCCCTCGCTGATCGCCTCCAGCGCCGCCGCGGGCGAGCTGCCTGACGTGGTCGGCTCGGTGTCGCTGGCCGGGGTGCGCACCCTCGCCGGCAACGAGCTGCTGCACCCCTCGGCGAACGCGGAGGTCGTCGAGGCGCTCGGCCGGCAAACGTTCTCGCCGCGCGCGCTGGAGCTGACCGCCGACGACGGCAAGCAGCTCTCCGTGCCCAGCGACGGCTGGGGTCAGCTGCTCGTCTACCGCAAGGACCTGTTCGACGCCGCCGGGCTGCCCGCCCCCGACACGTACGAGAGGATCGCCGCCGCCGCCACGAAGCTGAACACCGGCGGCGTCGCCGGCATCACCGCCGCCACCGCCCCCGGCGACGTGTTCACCCAGCAGACCTTCGAGCACCTGGCGCTGGCCAACAACTGCCAGCTCACCGACGACTCCGGGGCCGTGAAGCTGGACTCCCCCGAGTGCGTCGAGGCGTTCCGGTTCTACGGCGACCTCATGCGCACCAGCTCCGTGAAGGGCGCGCAGGACGTGGACACCACCCGGGCCACCTACTTCGCCGGCAAGGCGGCCATGCTGATCTGGTCGCCGTTCATCCTCGACGAGCTGGCCGGGCTGCGCAACGACGCCAAGCCGACCTGCCCGCAGTGTCAGGCCGACCCGACGTACCTGGCGAGGAACAGCGGGTTCGTCACCGCGATCAAGGGCCCGAACGGCGCCGAGCCGGCCCAGTACGGCGAGATCAGTTCGTGGGCGGTGCTCGACGGCGCCGCCGCCGACTCGGCCAAGTCCTTCGTGGAGCACATGCTCGGCGACGCCTACCCGCGCTGGTTCGGCATGTCCCCCGAGGGGCGCTTCCCCGTACGCAAGGGCACCGCGACCGAGCCGGAGAAGTTCCTCACCGCCTGGAACGCCAGCCAGGCCGGGGTGGACGCCAAGAAGCCGCTCGCCGAGGTGTACGGCGAGGAGGTGCTCGCCGGCCTGCGGCGCAGCCCGGACACCTTCCAGCGCTGGGGCCTCGCCCAGGGCCAGGGCAAGCTGGTCGGCGCAATCCTCGGCGAGCTGCCCGTGCCCAGGGCACTGAACGACGTGGTAGCCGGCAAGACCGACGCCGCCGCGGCCGCCGGCCGGGCGAAGAAGGACGTGGAGGCGATCAAGGCGGGCGTCAATTGACCACCGCCGCGCCGGGCACCGGCCGCTCCCCCACCCGGGATCGGCCGACCCCGGCCCCCCGCCGGCGACCGCTGACCCTGCGCCGCCGGGAGGCCCGCGCCGGGCTGGCGCTGGTCGCCCCGACCCTGCTCGTCGTCGTCGCGGTCATCGGCGTCCCCGTCGTCTGGACCGTCGTGCTGGCCTTCCAGCGGGTACGCCTCGCCACGCTGCGCCGCACCGGGCTCTTCGGCGAGTTCACGATGGACAACGTCGAGCGGGTCCTGAACACCCCGGGCTTCGCCGACACCCTCTGGACCACGCTGGTCTACAGCGTGGCCAGCACCGCCGGCTCGATCGTGCTCGGCCTGGTGGCGGCGCTCGTCGTACGCCGGCCGTTCCGGGGCCGCACCCTCGTGCGCGCGTCGATGCTGCTGCCGTACGTGGCGCCGGTGGTCGCGGTCACCTTCGTCTGGCAGGTGATGCTCGACCCCCAGCTCGGCGTCGTCAACGACTGGGGCCGACGGTTCCTCGGCTGGGACACCCCGGTGCCGTTCCTGTCCCAGGAGTCGACGGCCCTGGCCACGGTCATCGCGTTCGAGGCGTGGCGCTACTTCCCGTTCGCGTTCCTGTTCCTGCTCGCCCGGCTCCAGGCGGTGCCCGGCGAGCTGGAGGAGGCCGCCCGGGTGGACGGGGCCACCCCCACCCAGCGGTTCCGGCACATCCTGCTGCCGCAGTTGCTGCCGGTGATCGGCCTGCTGGGCGTGCTGCGGTTCATCATGACGTTCAACAAGTTCGACGACGTCTACCTGCTCACCGGCGGGGCGGCCGGCACCGAGGTGGTCAGCGTCCGGGTCTACGAGTTCCTGACCGCGCGGACGGACATCGGCGCGGCGGCGGCGCAGGCGGTCGTGCTCGCGGTGGTGCTGATCGTGTTCGTGCTGGTGTACCTGCGCTTCTTCGGTGGACGGAGGGTCGACTGATGGACCGGGACCGGATCGAGACGGTGGGCCTGCGCTGGCTGCGCCGGCTGGTGATCGCCACGTTCCTGCTGGTCACCGTCTTCCCCTTCTACTACATGCTGGTGCTCTCGGTACGCCCCATCGAGCGGCTGCTGCTCGACCCCGGCTCGCTGGTGGTGGGCCTCGGCGAGCTGACCTTCGACACGTACGCCGAGGTGGTCAGGGCGGCCGACGACGGCGGCCAGGGCTTCCTCACCTTCATGCGCAACAGCGGCCTGGTCGCCGTCGCGGCGACCCTGCTGACGCTGGCCGTGGCGATCCCCGGCGCGTACGCCGTCGCCCGGCTGCGGTTCTTCGGCCGACGGCAGGTCGACTTCCTCTTCCTGGCGGTCTACCTCTTCCCGTCGATCGTCATCGCGATCCCGCTCTTCGTGGTCTTCACCCGGGCCGGGCTGCGCGGCTCGCTGCTGGGCCTGGTGCTGGTCTACATCTCGCAGACCCTGCCCGTCTCGGTCTACATGCTGCGCAACTACTTCGAGACCATCCCCGTCAGCCTGGAGGAGTCCGCGGCCATCGACGGCGCGGGGCGGCTCGGCATCATCCGTCGGGTCAGCCTCCCCCTGGCGGCGCCGTCCATCATGGCGGTCGCCCTGTACGACTTCATGATCGCCTGGAACGAGTTCCTCTTCGCCCTGCTCTTCCTGGTCGACAAGCCGAACCGGTGGACGGTGTCGCTGGGGCTGGCGCAGCTGGCGGACGGGGTCGAGGTGCCGAAGACGGTGCTGATGGCCGGCTCGGTGATCCTCACCCTGCCCATCGTGATCCTCTTCTTCGCCAGCGAGCGGTTGCTCACGGAGGGGCTCACCAGCGGCGCCGAGAAGGGCTGAGGCGGGCGGGGTTGCCGCACGGCGGGCCGCTGGCCAAGGATGTCCCGGGTGGACGCCTCCCCCGACATCGACACCGAGGCCGGCGTCCCGCCCGCGGCGGCCCCGCCCCGCGTCGGCCTGACCGGCGCGGAGCCGCCCGCCGCGGCCCCGGTCGACGCGGCCCCGGTCGACGTCGCGCCGGTCGGCGTCGCACCGGTCGGCGTCGCACCGGTCGACCGGAGCCCCGGTCGCCGCGCGGCCCGGCTGGTCACGGAGGTCCTCGCGCCCAGCGTGCTGGTCACCGTCATGCCGCTGGTGGTGGCGGCACGCGCCACCGGCAGCCTCGGCGGCGTGCTGCGCTGGGGCGGCACCGCCCTCGCCAGGGAGACGTCGCCCGGCCGTCCGCTCGGCGGATGCGGGACCCGCCGGCCCCGGACGCCTGCGCGGTGCACCCGCCCGTCGGCACCCGCCGCACGCTGCACCCGCCGCACGGTGCACCCGCCGCGAGGGTGCAGCCGCCCTTCGGCGCCCGTGAGCGTGATCCCGTCGGTGCAGGTGTGCCCGCCGCCGGAGGGCCGGCCGGATCCGGCTACGGTGGCGGCATGGGAAAGCCGACCCGTTGGGTGACCGAGACCGGTCCGGAGCACTCGCAGTGGTACATCGACCGGTTCCGCCGGCTGGCCGCCGAGGGGGCGGACCTGGCCGGCGAGGCCCGGCTGGTGGACGCCCTGGTCGCGCCGGGATCCCGGATCCTCGACGCCGGCTGCGGCACCGGCCGGGTGGGCGCGGAGCTGGCCGCCCGCGGGCACGCGGTCGTCGGCGTGGACGCCGACCCGGCGCTGGTGGAGGCCGCCGGCGCCGACCACCCGGGCCCGCGCTGGCTGGTGGCCGACCTGGCCGAGCTGGACCTGGCGGCGGCCGGGGAGCCGGAGCCGTTCGACGCGGTGGTCGTCGCCGGCAACGTGCTGGCCTTCGTGGCCCCCGGCACCGAGCGGGACGTGCTCCGCCGGATCGCCGCCCACCTGCGACCCGACGGCGTGGTGGCGGTGGGCTTCGGCACCGACCGCGGCTATCCGCTCACCGACTTCGACGCCGACGCCGTCGCCGCCGGGCTGCGGCTGGAGCACCGCTTCGCCACCTGGGACCTGCGCCCCTGGCGCGACGACGCCGACTTCGCCGTCACCGTGCTGCGCCGCCCCGCCGCCTGAGCCTGCCCCGCCGCCTGAGCCGGGGCGTCGCCTGAGCCTGCCCCGCCGCCTGAGCCAGGCGTCGCCGGCCAGTCAGGCGGGAGTGGCGACGACCCGCGCGACGGCGGGGTCGAGCGTGGCGCCGGCGGGCACCAGGCTGACCAGGCCCGCCGGCAGCCGCAGCGGCCGGACGTCGCGGTAGCCGAGCATCCCGCGCACCTCTCCGCCGGCGAGCACGTACCGCCGTCCAAGGTCGGTCACCACGGAGACCGCGCCGCCGGGCGCGCCCGGCGCCGCGACCGATTCGACCACCGCGCCCCGGCCCGGCTCCACCACGACGTGGTCCGCGCGCACCCCGCCGCCGGACGCCGGAGGCGGGGTGCGCGGCGCGGCGGCGAGGTCGGGCAGCCCCACGCCGAGCCTGACCTCGGTCGCGCCGCCGTCGTCACCGACCCGGACGCAGAGCGCGGACCCGTCGGGCGCGGCCAGGCGGGGCGGCGCGGTCGGCGGAGCGGTCGGGCCGGTCGGCGCGAGGTCGGGCAGCTTCGGCAGCGCGGCGAAGCGCCCGAGGGTGATCGGCTCCGGTTCGCCCTGACCGGTGCGGGCGAGCAGCAGGCCGGCCTGCAACTCGGTGATGCCCGCCAGGCCGTCCCGCAACGCGACGGCGTACTGCCGGCCCCCGCCGGAGTTGCGTACCAGGTAGACGTCGCCGATCCGCGCCCCGGACACCCGCGCCGAGCGTTCCCCCTCGGCGGGCAGGGCCAGCGGGGCCAGGTCGGCGCCCGCGGGCAGGCTGTTGAGCAGCGCCGGCGCCGCCGGGACCGCCCGGGCCCGGGTGGCCGCCAGGGCGGCCAACACCCGGTTGGGGTCGCGCAGCAGGTAGCGACGCTGGTGCCAGACCAGGTGCAGCGCGCCGTCGGGGTGGCGCAGCAGCAGCGCGTCCTCGCCGAGCGCCCGGCCACCGTCGCCGGCCACGCCGATCAGCAGCGCCGACCGCGGCGTCGACCGGTTGTCCTCGGGGGCCGCCACGGAGCAGACCGTCCACGGCGCGGTCGACAATCGTCCGGGCGCGGGCAGCGAGTCGGGGGCGTCGGCGATGCCCAGCGGCAACCCGCGCGGCACCCCGTCGATGGCGCGGCGGGAGACGAGCACGGTCTTCGGCCGGTCCGCGCCGATGATCAGCAGGGCCGACGCGTAGTTGAGCACCGGGTGCAGCTTCTGCTCCCGGTAGACGAAGCGGGCCCCGGACTCCTTCTCGACGATCACGGCGCCCGGGTCGCGCCAGCTGCTGCCCCCGCCGGCGAAGAGGCCGTAGAGGGCGAAACCGCCCAGGCCGATGGCCGCGACCAGGACGCTGGCCAGGGCCGCGCCGGCCAGCCGCCGGAACGGCGACTGCGCCGGGTCGGTCTCCCGCATCACCAGGGCGGCGACCGCCCGCTGGACGGTGAACTGGTACGAGTGCAGCTGGTCCTGCCGCGACGGCATGGGGTCCCTTCCGGTGGTGCGGTCGGGGCACAGGATAAGCGTTCCGTCGATGTCCCGAGGACCCTGCGTCGCGGCGGCACGGCCCCCGCCGTCGCCGGCGTCACCCAGGGTGGGCGCTCCGGCGGATCAGGCCAGGCCAGGGGGCACCCCCGGGGACTGGCACCCACTATACCCCCGGGGGTAGCATGGCGTCATGGGGTACCCCCGGGGGTATAGTGGGTGACGAGGAGGTGCGGAGTGAAGCTTCGACCCGAGATGACGAGCGACGCGCTGACCCGCCTGAAGCGGGCCCGGGGGCAGCTCAACGCGGTCATCGAGATGATGGAGACCGGCCAGGACTGCCGCGACGTGCTGACCCAGCTCGCCGCGGTGTCGAAGGCGATCGACCGGGCCGGTTTCAAGATCATTGCGTCCGGGATGCGGCACTGCAACGCCGCCCGCGAGCGCGGCGAGGCGCCGGAGATGACCGAGGAGGAGCTGGAGAAGCTCTTCCTCTCGCTGGCCTGAGCACACCGGCACGGAGCACCGCCACCCACGTCGCGTGACAGCGACGTGGGTGGGTAAGCAGTGCGCACACGTCGACAACCGCGGACGTGTGCCCGTCGGATACCCCCCGGGGTATGAATCCCACAAGGAGCACGGCAATGGCAGTTGAGGTGTCCGTCATCGCGACGTCCTCGCTCGGCGACCGCAGTTACCTGGCCTCCGACGGCGCGGTGGCGATCGTCGTCGATCCCCAGCGCGACATCGACCGGGTCATGTACCTCGCGGGCGCCAAGGGCGTGCGCATCACCCACGTGGTGGAGACCCACATCCACAACGACTACGTCTCCGGCGGCCTGGAACTGGCCCGGCTGACCGGCGCCGACTACCTGGTCGCCGCCGACGACGAGGTCGGGTTCGACCGGACCCCGGTCGCCGACGGCGACACCGTGCCCGTCTCCGGCACGATGCGGCTCCGGGTGGTGGCCACGCCGGGGCACACCTTCCACCACCTGTCGTACGCGCTCGACGAGGCCGACGACGGCGGCTGGCGGCCGGTCGGGGTGTTCACCGGCGGCTCGCTGCTCTTCGGCACCACCGGCCGCACCGACCTGCTCGGCGCGCAGCACGCCCACGAACTCGCCCACCACCAGCACGCGTCGGCGAAACGGCTGGCCGACCTGCTGCCCGACGGGGCCGAGGTGTGGCCGACCCACGGTTTCGGCAGCTTCTGCTCGGCCAGCCAGTCCGACGCGCCGGAGTCGACCATCGGCCGGGAGAAGCGGGCCAACCCCGTGCTGCGGCTGGCCGCCGACGAGTTCGTCACCGAGACCCTGGCCGGGCTCGACGCCTACCCGGCCTACTACGCCCACATGGGCGTGGCGAACCTCGCCGGTCCGGCGCCCGTGGACCTCACCCCGGTCGCCCGGGCCGACGCCGCCGCGCTGCGCGAGCGGATCGCCGACGGCCAGTGGGTCGTCGACCTGCGGCACCGCAAGGCGTACGCCGCCTCGCACCTGGCCGGCACCGTCAGCCTCGGGCTCGACGGTCCGATGTCGACCTGGCTCGGCTGGCTCGTCGACTGGGGCACACCGATCACCCTGCTCGCGGAGACCGCAGCGCAGGTCGCCGACGCCCAGCGCGAACTGGTCCGCATCGGCATCGACCGGCCCGCCGCCCAGGCCACCGGGACGGCCGAGCAGTGGGCCGCCGACCCGGGGCAGCTGCGGGACCTGCGGACCACCGACTTCCCCGCGCTGGCCGCCGCCCGCGCCGGCAACACCCCGGCGGGGCTGCCCGCCCCGGACGTCGTGCTCGACGTCCGGATGACCAACGAGTGGCGCGCCGGCCATGTCGAGGGCGCCGTGCACATCCCCCTGCCCGACCTGCCGGCGCGGCTCGCCGAGGTGCCCCCGGGCGTGGTCTGGGTGCACTGCGGCTCCGGGTACCGGGCCACCGCCGCCGCGTCGCTGCTGGCGAACGCGGGCCGCGAGGTCGTGGTGCTCGACGACGCGTTCGCCCGGGCCGAGGCCGCCGGCGTCGCCATGGTCGGCGGCGCCTGACCTGAACCTGGCCGCCGGCCGCCGCCCGCCGCGCGCGGCGGACAGCCCCCCAGCGGCGGGGGGGCCCCCCGAGAGGCGGTGGGAGGGGAGCACCCGGGGGTGGGGGGCGCCCGG
>NZ_JBEYTP010000039.1:0-63817 GCF_040643125.1 Micromonospora sp. NPDC047465 | reverse complement strand
GGACGGAGCGCTGGAGCGCTCAACCGAACGACGCTCGGCCGGTCTCTGCTTGTAAGCGAGATGTCGCCGGTTCGATCCCGGCCGGGGGCTCCAATTTCATCAGGCATACCTCGCCGGGCACTGTCGTGAGCCGGCCGGTTGACAGCAACGCTGACAGCAGCCGGGGTCACGGCAGCCGCCCGTCGAGCTTCCCGAGCGCCTGACGCATCGCGTCGAGGTTGGCATGGGCGTAGACCTTGAGGGTGATCTTCACGTCGGCGTGCCGAGCGATCGCTTGGACGACGTGCGGCGGGACGCCCAACTCCTCACGTTCTCACGAGTCCAGCAGAGGCGGACATCGAGGCTTACCTAGCAGCTCTGCCTGGTCGCGCAGCGGTCTTGCCTTGTTCTGATTCATGGCTGGACAGTGCCTCACTCAAGGGTGGCCGCTGGCGGCGGTGGCGGGACAGCCTCTCTAGGTTCCGCTTCGACTACACGTCGAGGTCGCAGCCTCAGAGGCGGCCTTCGTTCTCGCACCCCAGTCAGTTCACGGTCGGTAGGAGACCGTATGGCCGGGTGCTGCTGGCTTGGGTACCCGCGGGAACAGCCGCCATGAGATCACGTTGGAGATGGCGACTCCGGTGAGTACGGCGGTGGCCGCGACGGCGACCAGGACCGGGGGGAGCAGGAGCGTCACGGGTGCCAGTACGGCAAGCGTTAGCAGTCCGATCGGTCGGGACCAGGAGACGTGGCTGAAGGTCACGTAGTCGAGCAGGGCCCGCCCGAACAGGAACACCGCAGGACCGCCGAGGATAACCAAGACCCAGGGCCGCTCGGTGTGACCGAGCGGGTGCGAGATGATCAGTTCGTCGCCGACGGCGGTGAGGCCGACGCCGGTGATCATGATTAGGTGCGCGTATGACGCGAGTCTGCCGACGTATGCCGGAGACGGTGCCGATGCGATCGCGACGGCCAGCAACTCGCCGGCCCGGTAGAAGTAGATCTGCCACAGCAGAACCGTGGTGGCGAACGACACCAGCAGCGCTGCGGCTCGGTCCCGCTCGAGGCCGTACGGGCTTATCTGGATGCCGGAGATCAGAATCGCCTCGCCCAATGCGATGATGAGGAGCTGCCGGTAGCGCTCTGTGAGATGGTCTTCTTGGATCGGATGGGCTCGGAACCCGGCCCGGCCGAGTCGCGGCGTGGGGTAGTCGAGGACGCCCGCGATGTAGTCCAGGGCGACGGCCACGCTCCACCAGGCCAGTCGCGCTCCGGTCTGTGTGAAGGCGCCGGCGATCCACGGGACCGCTGAGATGAGGGCCCAGAAGAGGTTCCGGACGCTGACCAGGCGTATCTCTTTGTTTGTGCCGATCAGAATGATCCAGAGCGGACGGATGATCTGGATCGTGACGTAGACCCCCGCGAAGAGGAAACCACTGTCGCCGTAGGCCCCGGGCACTGCGATGGCCATCAGCAGGCTGCCGAGCGTGGTGCCGATGACCAGTATCTGGATCGCTGGCCGGGTCGAGTCGTACCTGTTGGTCGCCCATACCAGCCGGTACCACACCCACCACAGCGCCAGCGTCACTACGAATGTGGCGTAGCCACTTCGCAAGCTGAGGTCAGAGACCAGCCGGTCGGAGAGTCGGGTGAACGCGAACACGAAGACCACGTCGAACAGCAGCTCCACGAAGCCGGCCCGCTGGGACTGCTTGTACGTCCCCGGCTGCTCACCCGCCCTGCTCTCCATGGCCATGTGGTGACGCTACTTTTGATCGCTGCAGGCGGGTTGCCGAATGCGTTCGCGGCGGTTCGACAGCAACGCCGACAGCAACCGGCCAAGACGGCGACGCGCAGGCAAGCCCAGTCTGCTCCACGTCCGTCGATGCCGTGCCCGCCGCGGGCGCCGTCCGCCGGGCCGGCAGGGTCGGGCCACCCGGTGACCAGCGCCTATGCTGGGCCGGTGAGCAGGGCGGCGGAGGAGTCGAACCGGGCCATGCTGCGCGCCCGGGACGCCATGGACCGCGCGTACGACCAGCCGCTGGACATCCCGGCGCTGGCCCGGATCGCGTACGTCTCCGAGGCGCACTTCATCCGCACCTTCCGGGCCACCTTCGGCGAGACCCCGCACCGCTACCTGCAGCGGCGGCGGGTGGAGCGGGCGATGTACCTGCTCCTGCACACCGACCGGGACGTCACCGATATCTGCTACGCGGTCGGTTTCTCCAGCCTCGGCACGTTCAGCCGCACGTTCCGGCAGATCGTCGGCGAGCCGCCGTCGGAGTACCGCAGGCGCAGGGCCCCGATCGCCGCGCCCGTGCCGAGCTGCTTCACCAAGGCATGGACCCGGCCCAGCAGTTTTGGATAAGCAGCAGGTCAGGGCCGCACCGTAGCGTCTCCGGCATGACGATGAACGCGATCACCCGCTCCCAGATCTACGTCCTCGACCAGGACGAGGCCCTCGACTTCTATGTCGGCAAGCTCGGCATGGAGGTCAACACCGACGCCGACCTCGGCTTCATGCGCTGGCTCACGGTCAACATCCCCGGCGACCCGGAGCGCGAGATCCTGCTGGAGAAGCCCGGCCCGCCGGCGCTGGACCCGGCCACCGCCGAGCAGGTCCGTGAGCTGCTCACCAAGGGGGCGCTGGGCGGCTTCCTCTTCATGACCACCGACGACGCGCACAAGACGTACGAGGACCTGGTCGCCAAGGGAGTCGACATCACCGACGAGCCGATGGAACGCCCGTACGGGATCGACTTCGGCATCCGCGACCCGTTCGGCAACAAGATCCGCATCGGCCAGATGTTCCCCCGGGGCTGACTGGCGACAGGCCGGCACGATCGGTGGGCGCGCTGCCGCAGCACGCCTACCGATCGCACGTGAGGAGACCGCCGAGACCGCCGGACTGGTCGCGGCGGCGCTGCCGCCTGCCACCCCGCGCGGACGGTCGCCGGGCTCCCGCCGTTATGGTCGCCGCACCGGCGCCGCCGACCAGGGCGGCCGGCGTCGCGGCGAGCCGGCGGCACGGCCGGGGCGAAGGGGTGGTGACGGTGGCGGACGCGGAACTCCTCGTCGAGGTGGCCGGGGCGGTGGCGACGGTGGTGATCCAGAACCCGGCGCGGCGCAACGCGATGACGGCCGGGATGTGGCGGCGGCTGCCGGGGCTGCTCGACGAGCTGGAGGCAGACCGGGCCGTCCGGGTCCTGGTGCTCACCGGCGCCGAGGGCACCTTCTGCGCGGGCGCGGACCTGGGCGAGCTGGACGACCTGCTCGACGACGGCGACCTCGACACGGTGGTGGCCGCCGAGGAGCGGCTGGCCGCCTTCGCCAAGCCGACCGTCGCCGCCGTCCGGGGCGCCTGCGTGGGCGGCGGCTGCCAGCTCGCGGTCGCCTGCGACCTGCGGATCGCCGCCACCGACGCGCGGTTCGGCGTGCCGCCGGCGCGGCTGGGCCTGGTGTATCCGGCGCCCACCACCCGCCGGCTGGCCCGGCTGGTCGGCCCGGCCGCGGCCAAGCACCTGCTCTTCACCGCCGAGCTGATCGACGCCGAGCGCGCGCTGCGGATCGGGCTGGTCGACGAGGTGCTGCCGGTCGACCGGCTCGCCGCCCGGGTGGACGAGGTCACCGCCGCCGTGGTGGCCCGGTCGCAGCTCACCGTGGCGGCCGCCAAGGAGATCATCGACGGCCGGGCGGACGAGGAACGGGTCGCCTGGTGGCACGGGCAGGTGCGGGCCAGCGGCGAGGCCCGCGAGGGTGTCGCGGCCGTCCACGAGCGCCGCCCGCCCCGCTTCGGCTGGACGCCGCCGGCCCGGCACTGACGCCGCCGACCCTTCCTGACCGTGCCGCCGCCGGACACGGTCCGCACATGGGTGGTGCCGGGCGGTGCGGTGGGGCAGGCTGTCCGCTGTGCAGCGTGATCAGTTGCTCGCGGGCCGCTACCGGCTGGGCGGGCGTCTCGGCAGGGGCGGCATGTCCGAGGTCTACCGGGCGCACGACGAGGTGCTGGAACGCGACGTCGCGGTGAAGGTGCTCGTGGCGGCGGACCCGTCGGCCCGACGGCGGATCCAGGCCGAGGCGAAGGCGGCGGCCAGGCTCTCGCACCCGAACGTCACCGCCGTCCACGACTACGGCGAGTCCCTCCTCTTCGACCGGTACGCGCCCTTCGTGGTCATGGAACTGCTCTCCGGCCGTACGCTCGCGCAGCGGCTCGCCGCCGGGCCGCTGCCACCACGGGAGGCCCTGCGGGTCTGCGCGGAGGTCGCCGCCGCTCTCGGCGCCGCCCACGCCGAGGGGCTGGTGCACCGCGACGTCAAGCCCGAGAACGTCGTGCTGACCCCGACGGGGGCGAAGGTGGTCGACTTCGGGATCGCCGCCGTCGCCGGCACGCCCGAAATCGACTTCGAGGGGCGGCTGCTCGGGACCCCGGCCTACCTGGCCCCCGAGCGGCTCGCCGCCGGCGAGGTGCTGCCCGCCTCCGACGTCTACGCGCTCGGCCTGCTCGTGCACCAGGCGCTCGCCGGCCGGCTGCCGTGGCACAGCGAGACGCAGATCGGGATGCTGCGCGCCCACGCGTACGCCGAGCCGGGCCCGCTGCCGGAGGTCGACGGCGTGCCCCCGGAGGTCGGCCGGCTGTACCGGCGGTGCCTGGCCAAGGACCCGGGCGACCGGCCTTCGGCCGCCGAGGCGGCGCGCGTCCTCGCCGGGGCGCTCGCCCGGATGCCGCATCCGGAGGCGGGGCACGCGGACGTCGCGGCGGGCTGCCGCGACGTGCCGACGGGGCACGCGGACGTGCCGGCGGACCGCGCGGAGGTGCCGGCGGGATACCGGGGCGTGCCGGCAGGCTACCGGGGCGTGTCGGCAGGCTACCGGGGCGTGCCGGCGGGGCCGGTAGAAGCGCCGGCGGCGGGGCCTGGCGGCGGGCGTGACCCCGCCGAGGCGGCGCCAGCCGGGACCGCGCCTGCCGCCGGGGGCGTCCGCCCGGGGCGCCGGGGCTGGCGGTCGAGGCGGGGCTCGTGGGTGCTGGTGGCGGTGGGCGCGGTGGTGGTCGGCGTGGTGGTGGCCGGGACGCTCGGCGACCCCTCCGTCCAGTGGTCCGGCCCGCCCGACGAGCCCCGTACCGGCATCGGCACCGGCACGCGGGGCTCCACGGGGGTCGCCCTGCCGGTCACCGCCGACGCGCCGAGGCGGCCGGCCGCCCCCGACGCGGGTCCGCCGGCCGGGTCGGCGACCGCCGGGCGGTCGAGTCCCGGACCGGTCGCGCCCACCGGAGCCAGCCCGACCGCCCCGGCGCCGACCGGCGGCGTCGAGCCGTCTCCCACGCCTGGCCGGCCGTCCGGGGTGGACGTGAACTCGCGCGGCGGGGTGGTGAGGGTCCGCTGCGACGGAAAGCTGGTCGAGGTGGTCGGCGTGACCCCGGCCGCCGGCCACCACGTCGAGGAGTACGCGCCGGGCCCGGCGCGGGAGGTGCGGGTCGAGCTGGTCGCCGCCGACCGCCGCAGTGTGATCACCGTGCGCTGCGCCAACGGCCGCCCGGTGCCCCGCGTCAAGGAGTCCCGGGTCAAGGAGTCCCGGGCCAGGGAGTCCCGGGCCAGGGAGTTCCGGGCCAGGGGGTTCCGGTAGCCGGGCCGGCGGGGCCGCGCCCCGGGGAGGGGCCGGCGGGCGCCGCGCCAGGGGTCGTACCCCCGACGCGGCCCCCCGTTCCCGCCGGCCGGTCCGTCACCGCCCGGCCAGCGCCGCCCAGCTCGGGGTCGCCGGCTCGCGCCGCAGCGGCATGCCCGCCTCGGCCGGCGTCCGGTCGCCCTTGCGCTGGTTGCAGTCGTAGCAGGCGGCGGTCGTGTTCCGCCACGTGTTCCGGCCGCCGCGCGAGCGGGGCAGGATGTGGTCGATGGTGCCGGCCGACCCGCCGCAGTACGCGCAGCACCGCCCGTCCCGGCGCAGCACCCCGGCCCGCGACCACGCCGGCCCGGCGCTGAACCGCCAGCGGGTCACCACGTAGCGGACGAGGCGGACCACCCGGGGGACCGGGAAGACCCCGATCACCCGGTCCGGTTCGGCCTCGTGGATCTCGGCGACCCGACGACAGAGCATCCGGATCGCGTGCTGGACGGTGACCCGGTGCAGCGGGCCGAGGTCGGCGTTGACGACGAGGACGGCGTCCACCGGTGTCTCCCTTCGTGGCGGTGACGATCTGGACGGCCGGACAGCGAAAGAGCCGCCCGGTCCGGGGTGCGGACGGGCGGCTCGACGGCGTGCGGGCACGCGTCAGTCGGGCCGGCCGCCCTCGGGGCCTTCGGCTCGGCAACCGCCGCCACCCGCCGACAATGCCGGGCGCGCCGGGCCGGGCAGCCACGACGGCACACAGGTGACGTGCGACATCGACATGGACGGCTCCCGCGGCGGTGGTTGACCTTGCGGGATCACGGTAGGTCGGCGGGCGAGAGACGGGCAACGGATTTCGATCGAGCGGCCGTCTCGTCGGGGCGGCGCTGCCGGCGGGCCCGGCCGGCGGCCCGCGCGGCGGCCAGCGGCCGGTCGATCCGCAGCGCCATCCGTACCGTCAGCTCGCTCTCCAGCAGCGGCCGGTTGACCTCCCCGGCGACCGCGAGCGCCGGCCCGGAGACCGTGCGCCAGATCGCGGCCGTCCCCGCGCCCAGCCCGAGCAGGGCCACGGCGGCCCGGGTCGCCGGCGAGCCGGCCGCCGCGAGCGCGCTCACCCCCACCACGGCGAACAGCACCGCGAGCAGCGGTACGAGCACCGGCCAGAAGATCCCCCGGGCGGCCTGCACCACCAGCCGCCGGTCCCGGATGATCAGGTTCCGGGCGACGACCGCGTAGTCCTCCTCGTCCAGCAGGTCCCTCGGGTGCAGGCCGCCGGTGAGCACGCCCCGCCACAGGTCGCCCTGGTTGCGCAGCTCGCGGGCCAGGTCCGGCAGCCCCGCCTCGGTCGGGTCGCCGACGCCCGCCCGGGTGACCGCCGAGGCCCAAGCCGACAGTGACCGGCGCACCACCGCGGCCGAGTACGGCGGCAGCACGGTGGCCAGCTCGTCCAGCCAGCGGCTGAGCTGGATCTGCCGGCCGCCGAAGCGTCCCGCCACCTGGTCGGCGTCGCCGTGCCGCGCCGTGTCGGCCAGCGAGCGTCCCAGCCGGTACGCCAGCCCGACCCGGTGGTTGGTGGCCATCGTCCAGCGCAGCACGTCCACGTTCAGGTCGTCGAGGGCGAGCAGCAGATCCTCCCCGGCTCCGCCCGTCACCCGGTCCCGCGCCCCGGCCGTGGACGGCGCGGGGGCGTCGCGCCGGGTCAGCTCGGCGATCTGGCCGAGCGCCACCTCCACCCCGTCCAGGTACATCTGCATGCGCCGCCGCCCCGACATCTCGGTCAGGTTGGACAGCTTCGCCGGCGCGCCCGCCGGCCGGTCGTCTCCGGCGTCGAGCAGCTCGGCGGTCTGGGCGTGGTGGTACGCGTCCGCCATCCACCACCCGAGCCGCAGGGCGGTCACGATGCAGGCCCGCTCGTCCCGGATCAGCGGGTACGCGTCGTCCCGCGGTACGTCGGCGACGAGCGGGCCGTCGTCCCCGCGCGGCGGCATTCCCGCTGACCTCCCGGCTCACCCCAGACGATCAGCCTAGGCGAGCCGAGCGACCTGTTTGCCCGTTTTCGTCACCCTCGCCGTCGACCCGCCCGCCCTGGCCGCGCCGCCCGTCGCCCGTCGCCCGCCGCCCGGTGCCCGCCGCCCGTCAGCCGGTGCACGTCGCCGTGGTCGTCACCGTCTCCCGGCGAGCAGGCCCCGGGGCCGGATCGAGCGGACCGGCTCGGCCGCGCCGCCCTCGGCCCGCAGGACGTGGTTGGCCGCGACGATCCCCGTCGCCGCCGCGCGTTCCATCAGCGCGCTCGGGAAGTCGGTCCGGATGCCGTCGCCGGCCAGGTAGAGCCCGTCGGCGTCGGTGCGCACCCCCGGTCGCCACGCGTGGCTGCCCGGGGTGAACGCCGGCGCCTGCGCCGCCACCCGGGCGCGCACCTCCCGGACCCGCAGCCCGGCCGCCTCCGGCCAGAGCGCGGTCAGCTCGGCCCGCATCCGCTCGGCCAGCTCCGTCGCGGGCACGCCCGGCTCGCAGGCGTACGCGTGCAGCTCCAGCACCGAGCCGCCGGTGCGGGCCGCCCAGCGGCGGGGCTCGTCCTCCAGCCGGTGGTAGAGGGTCACCGAGTCCAGGGTCGGCTGCCGGGACACTCCGCTGAACACCGCCCGCCCGGCGGCCACGTCCCCGTCGCACCAGTAGCGCGCCACCGCGTACGGCGGACCGGGCCGGCCGAACGCGGGCATCCGCTCCACCAGCGCGGGCGCGTGGTCGACCAGGCCGGGTGAGGCGGCGACCAGCGCGGCCAGGGCGGGCGGGTCGACGGCGAGCACCACGTGCCGGGCGGCGTACGACGCGCCGTCGACGGTGGCCACCCGCCACCCGGCGCCGTCGCGGGTCAGCGCGGTGGCGGGGGTCCCGGTGCGCACCCGGCCGCCGTGCCTCTCCACGTGCCGGGCCAGCGGCTCCCAGATCGCCGTCGCGTAGTCCTCGTCGGGGCAGTCGAACGCCAGCCCCTCGGGGTTGCCCAGCAGGTAGAAGTGGAACTGCGCGATCATCTCCGCCGCCGACATCTCCGCCTCGTGGTTGAAGAACGAGTGGGAGAAGACCTCGAAGAGCATCGCGCGGGCCCGGTCCGGCAGCCGCAGCGAGGTGAGCAGCTCGTCGGCGGTGGTGTCGTCGAACTCGGCGTAGGTGCGCACCGGGTCGTAGGTGAGCAGCGGCAGCGCCGCGTCCCGGTCCATGCCGCGCAGGTCGCCCAGGCGCAGGCTCGGGCTGCGCAGCAGCAGGGCCAGCAGGTTCGCCGGAGAAGCGGGCGGCAACCGGCCGAACTCCTCGGCCGGCCAGCGGGCGCTCAGGACCGGGTAGCCGGGGACCGGCCGGAGGAAGCCGAGCCCCGGGTCGGCGCGGCGCAGGATCGACCGCCAGTTGTAGTACTGCCGGAAGAACGCGTGGAAGCCGTGCTCGTTCGTCTGTCGTGTGCCGTCGGCCAGCGTCTCCCGCCAGGCCCCGAGCCGGCCGCCGAGGGTCGGCGCGGCCTCCAGCACGGTCACCGCCACGCCGCGCTCGGCCAGCACCACCGCCGCCGACATGCCGGCGATCCCGCCACCGACCACCACCACCTCGATCGGGCGCGGCACGCGGGGGGCGCCACCGCCGCCCGGGTCCACCTCGTGCTGGCGTACGCCGATGAGTCGACCGACCACTTGCGACAGCGCCATGTGCACCTTCCCGCCCCCGGGGACCCTCCAGTCTGCCCCGTGCGGACGGGCGGAACGCCCCTTTCCTGCACCGCAGGCGTCTGACGAGGTGCCCTACCCTTCACTGCGGCGAGAGGCAGCGCCTCACCGCGGCGGGAGGCAGCGCCGTTCGCGGTCGGAGGCCGGCCAGACGTACTCCAGGTCGGGCGGGACGTCGTCGCCGAAGATCGGGCCGTAGTGTCCGGGGTCCTTGCGCAGCAGCGACGAGCGGTGGCTCAGGTGCAGGTCGTCGCGGCCCAGCCAGGGCGGCAGCTCGCCGGCCTCGGCCAGCTCCGCCTGGGTGCGGACGCGGGTCAGCCCGCAGGCGGCGGCGAGGTCGGTGGTCATCGTGGTCGCGCAGGTGTCGGCCCGGCCGGGCTCGCACCAGACCGCGCACACGTCCAGCCCGTACCGGGTGAGGGCCTCCTCGTACCCGGCCCACATCTTCACCGCTGGGTGGTTGCGCCAGCCGTACGTGGGGCGGGTCAGCCCGCGCAGCACCTGGATGGTCTCCACGCGCTGCTTGCCCAGCCGCTTCTGGTCCAGCGTCCGGGCGCTGGCCAGGAAGTCCGGGTACGGCAGGAACGTCTGCATGCCGCTGGTCTACCCGCCGAGGGGCTGCGAAATCTGTCCGACGTCCTGGTCTACCTGGTGGACCGGCCGGGCGGGAACGGCGGGACATGCCCGACGACCAGCATTCATGATCGTGGGGCTGCGCGGGGCGCGACCGGCTGACTACGATGCGGCGCATGGCGGAGCCCCTGCTGGATCGTGCGCGGCGGGCGGGGCGTCGGCTCCGGGTCAACGGGGACGCGCGGGCGCACTACGTGGTCTGCGGGCGGGACGCCCTCGCCTACTGGGTGGTGCGGGCGCTGCTCGCCACCGAGTTGCAGGCGACGGGCCGCGTCCGGATCACCCTGGTGGTGCCGGAACGACCGCGCTCCGACGAGCCGGACGGGCGGGACCTCCAGGGCGTCGAGGTGGTCCGGGCCGACCGGCTGGACGAGGTCACCTTCCAGCGGGCCGGGCTGGCCGGCGCCGACGGGCTGGCCCTGCTGCACCAGGACGACGTCGGCAACATGCACGCCGCGCTCTGCGCCCAGGAGGTCGAGCCCCGGCTGCGGCTGGTGGTGCGGATGTTCAACACCGGGCTCGCCAACGGGGTGCGGCAGATCTTCCCCGACTCGGCGGTGCTCTCCGACTCGTCGATGGCCGCCCCCGCCTTCGTGGCCGCCGCGCTCGGCGAGGTCGCCCCGACCCACTTCCGGCACGGCGGGCGCACCCTCTACGTGGCCCGCCGCGACGACGTACGCCCCGGCGACGTGGTCTGCGGGGTGGCCGACACCCACGACCCGCAGCAGGTCCGGGTGCTGCCCGCCGAGGAGTCCGTCGCGGACGTGGTGCTCGCCGAGGCGACGGGGGCGCCGCCCGGCACCGAGCTGGCCGCGCGCCGGCTGGTGCGGGCCCGGCGGCGTCGCCGCCCGCTGACCGTGCTGCTCCGCGCGGTACGCAGCTTCGCCACCCGCAAGATCGGCATCGCGGTGATCACGCTGCTGGCGGTGATCGGGGTGCTCGGCTGGCTCAACGGCAGCGCCACGCACGCCAACTGGGGCGACTCGCTCTACCTCACGCTCGTGACGACGCTGAGCGGGCAGGACCCGGATCCGAACAAGCCGGTCGCCCAGCAGGTCATGCAAGTGGTGCTCAACCTCGCCGGGCTGGCGCTGATCCCGCTGATCACCGCCGTGGTGGTGGACGGGATCGTCAACGCCCGGCTGGCGTTGCACTCCGGCCGGATCCAGCCGGAGCGGTCCGGGCACGTGGTCGTGGTCGGGCTGGGCAACGTCGGCACCCGGGTGATGGCCCAGCTCTGCGACTTCGGCGTCGAGGTGGTGGCGATCGACAAGCTGCCCGAGCCGCGCGGTGCGGCGTTGGCCCGCCGGCTCGGCGTGCCGCTGATCGTGGGCGACGCCGCGCTGGAGGAGACCCTCCAGGCGGCGTCCGTGGGCACCTGCCAGGCGCTGGTGGTGGTCTCCACCGACGACGAGACGAACCTTCAGGCGGCGCTGAACGGCCGGGCGGTCAACCCCGAACTCCAGGTGGTGCTGCGTCTCTTCGACGGCCACTTCGCCGAGCGCGTCCAGCAGGCGTTCGGCATCGGCGTCTCGCGCAGCGTGTCGTACCTCGCCGCGCCGTCGTTCGCCGCCGCGCTGTTGGACCGCGCGGTGATCGCCACCATCCCCGTCGGCCGGCACGCGCTGCTGGTCACCGAGGTCTCCGTCGCCGCCGGATCGTCGCTGGACGGGCGGCCGCTCGCCGCGGTCGGGCGGGCCGAGAGCGTACGCCTGCTCGCGCACGCCCGGGCCGGTCAGCGCCTCGACTGGGCGCCCGACCCGCGCCTGGTGATCGTCGCGGGGGACCGGCTGACGGTGGTGGCCCGCCGGGCCGGCCTGAACGCCCTGCTCCGCGAGGCGGCGCCACCCCCGCCGGAGGATCCCGCCGCGCCGGCGCCCCGGCAGCCGGAGGAGTGACCGTCCGTTCCGACGGTCCGGCGTTCCGGGGCTCGGCGGGTCAGGCGCGGCGGGGGCGCAGGGCGTACCAGGCGGCGCCGACGGCGAGCACGGCGAAGCCGGCGAGGACGCTGGACAGCGGCAGGTTGACGGCGAGCAGCAGGCAGCCGGCCAGCCCCAGCACGGCGAGCGCCCGCACCGGGAGCCGCCGCCCCGGGTCGCGCCCCAGGGTCAGCGCGGCCGCGTTGGTGATCGCGTAGTAGACCAGCACGGTGCAACTGGAGAAGCCGATGGCGTCCCGGACGTCGCCGAGCGCCACGACCAGCACCACCACGGCGGCGACGGCCAGTTCGGCACGGTGCGGCACCCGGTGCACCGGGTGGACGGCGGCGAGGGCCCCGGGCAGGTCGCGGCGGCGGGCCATCGCCAGGGCGGTGCGCCCGACCCCGGCGAGCAGGGACAGCAGCACGCCGGTCACCGCCACGGTCGCCCCGGCCCGGACCAGCCAGGCGAGGCCGGGCAGCCCGGCGGCCGTCACCACGTCGGCCAGGGGCGCGGCGGACGCGGCCAGCCGGTCGGCCCCGAGCACGCCGACGGCGACCACCGCCAGCACCAGGTAGATCGCCAGCACCACGCCCAGCGCCAGCGGCACCGCCCGGGGGATGGTCCGCTCCGGGTCGCGTACCTCCTCGCCGAGGGTGGCGACCCGCGCGTACCCGGCGAAGGCGAAGAAGAGCAGCCCGGCGGCGGTGAGCACGCCCCGCCCGGAAGTGTCGAGGTCGCCGAGCCGGGCCAGCGAGACGTCGCCGCCGACCGCCCCGGCCACCGCGACCAGGGCCAACACCGCCAGCACCACGCCGACCAGCACCTTCGTCGCGGTCGCGGTCTTGCCGATGCCGCGCAGGTTCACGGCGGTCACCGCCAGCACCGCGCCGACCGCGACGAGCCGGGCCTGCCCCGGCCAGAGGTACGCCCCGATGGTCAGCGCCATCGCCGCGCAGCTAGCCGTCTTGCCGACCACGAAGCCCCAGCCGGCCAGGAAACCCGCGAACGGGCCGAGCCGTTCCCGGCCGTACACGTAGGTGCCGCCGGACTCGGGGTGGCGGGCCGCGAGCCGGGCCGAGCTGGTCGCGTTGCAGAAGGCGACGAAGCCGGCCAGCACCAGCGCCGCCAGCAGGCCCGCCCCGCCGGCCGCCGCCGCGGCGGGCGCGAAGACCACGAAGACGCCCGCCCCGAGCATCGAGCCCAGGCCGATGACCACCGCATCGGGTACGCCCAGCCGGCGAGCCAGTTGATCCACAGCGGGCACCTTAGGGGGTCGAGATGAACGGCCGGTCCCAGTCGCGCGGCGCTCCGGGCAACGGCAGGTCGTCCCAGGGCACCCGGTGCAGCACCCGGTCGAGGACGAGCCCGAGCAGCAGCCCGGCCACCGAGTCGGTCAGCCAGTGCCAGCCCAGGTAGGTGGTGGTGCACAGCACCACGACCGGCGGCACCACCCGGACCACGGTGACCAGCCGGGGCGGCACCGTCCGGCCGTAGGTGCGCAGCAGCGGGGCGAGCAGCAACGCGATGACGCCGTACCAGAGGATCGCGTTCGCGACGTGGCCGGAGGGGTAGGACTGGGCGAACCGCAGCGGCAGTTCGTCCTGGAACAGCGGGAGGGTCTGCTCGGGCGGAAGGAACGGCTCCTTGACGCTCGCGCTGGGGGCGGGCCGGGCGGTCCACACCTTCAGCGGGCCGATCGTGAGATAGCTGAGGACGAAGGCGAGCACCGGCGGCAGCACCGGGCGCAACGATCTCAGCCGGACCGCGAGGAGCACCCCGAGACCGAGTGCGATCAGCGTCAACGGGGTGCCCTGACCGAGGTAGTTGAGGACCACCGCCGTCACGCGGGCGGCGGTGGGCCGGTGCGCCTCCGACCAGTCGGCGACCGCGCGGTCGATCCCGAAGAACCGTTCGGCGGTGAGCGCCACGGTCAGCCCGACCAGGGCGGCGAGCAGGAGCGCGTCGAACCACCAGCCGGCCGGCCGGACCGGCCTCAGCTGTGCTCTGGGCCGTACCGTCGTGGTCTCCCGCACCCGGACCACGCTACCGGCCCGGCATGGCGGCCGGCCGGCGCGGCCGGGGGCGGCTGTGTGCCGAGCCACGAAGGGAGGCGCTCGGCCCGGACGACCGTCAGACTTGGGGCCGTGCGGATCACCTCGGCCCTCGTCGACCCGGCGCTGCTCGACCTTCCCTGGTCGACCCCGCTGGAGCAGTGGCCTGCGCAGCACCTGGTGGCGCTGCCCCAGGGCATCTCCCGGCACATCGTCCGGTTCGTCCGGCTCGGCGGCTACGTCTACGCCGTCAAGGAGACCGGCGAGCGCGTCGCGGAGCGCGAGTACGACCTGCTGCGCGCCCTGGAGCGGATCGACTTCCCCTCGGTGGAGGCGGTGGCGATCGTCGCCGACCGGCAGACCGACGACGGCGAGCCGCTCGACCCGGTGCTGATCACCCGGCACCTGCAGTTCTCGCTGCCCTACCGGGCGCTCTTCTCGCACACCCTGCGCCCGGAGACGATGGGGCGGCTGCTCGACGCGCTGGCGGCCCTGATCGTGCGGATGCACCTCACCGGCTTCTTCTGGGGCGACTGCTCGCTGTCGAACACCCTGTTCCGCCGGGACGCCGGCGCGTTCGCCGCCTACCTGGTGGACGCGGAGACCGGGGCGCTGCACCACTCGCTCTCCAACGGCCAGCGCGGCGAGGACCTGGAGATCGCCCGGGTCAACATCTTCGGCGAGGCGCTCGACCTCCAGGCCGCCGGGCTGCTGCACGAATCGATCGACCCCGAGGTGGTCTGCGAGGAGGTCGTGCAGCGCTACGAGCGGCTGTGGCACGAGATCACCTACGAGCAGCAGGTCGAGCGGGAGGCCCGGCACGACATCGAGGGGCGGATCCGCCGCCTCAACGAGCTGGGCTTCGACGTCGCCGAGGTGGCCATGTCGACCATCGACAACGGGCGCTACCTGGTCCGGCCGAAGGTGGTCGACGCCGGGTACCACACGCGGCGGCTGCTCCGCCTGACCGGCCTGGACGCCGAGGAGAACCAGGCCCGGCGGCTGCTCAACGACCTGGACGCCTACCGGGCCGAGAGCGACCTCACCGACGAGCAGCAGGCCGCGCACCGCTGGCTGACCGAGGTCTTCGAGCCGGTGGTCCGGGCGGTCCCGGCGCACCTGCGCCGCAAGCTGGAGCCGCAGGAGCTCTTCGCCCAGATCATCGAGCACAAGTGGCTGCTCTCGGAGCAGGCCGGCCGGGACGTCGGCATGGCCCCGGCCGTGCACTCGTACCTCTCCGACGTGCTCGTGCACCGTCCCGACGAGCAGGCTGTGCTCGGCGTCGAGGTCCCCACCGCCGGCTGACCCGCCGGCGGAACCGGACGTGGCCGTCGGGCGCCGGGCCGGCCCGGCGCCGGGCGGTCACTCCACCCAGGAGCCGCCGCGCATCACCCGGACCACGTTCAGGTCGTCGTCGAGCACCACCAGGTCGGCCCGGAGCCCGACCTGGAGCGCGCCCAGCCGGTCGCCGAGTCCGATCGCGCGGGCCGGCGTGGTGGCCGCCATCCGCACGGCGTCCGCGATCGGGACGCCGGCCGCCACCGCGTGCCGTAGCGCCTCGTCCATGGTCAGGGTGCTGCCCGCGATCGCGCCGTCGCGGGCCAGCCGGGCCACCCCGCCCGCCACCGTGACGGCCTGGCCGCCCAGCTCATAGTCGCCGTCGGGCATGCCGGCGGCGGCCATGGCGTCGGTGATCAGGGCGGCCCGCTCCGGGCCCGCCGTCGAGGTGGCGAAGGTCAGCATCCCGTCGTGCAGGTGGACGCCGTCGGCGACCAGCTCGCAGACCACGTTCGGGGCGTCGAGCAGGGCCACCACCGGGCCGGGCTCGCGGTGGTGCACCGGCCGCATCCCGTTGAACAGGTGGGTGCCGACGCTCGCGCCCGCCGCGACGGCGGCGCGGGTCTCGTCGTACGTGGCGTCGGTGTGGCCGACCGCGGCGACCACCCGGTGCGCGACGAGCAGCTTGACCGCCTCCAGCGCGCCGTCCCGCTCGGGAGCGAGGGTGACCATCCGGACGGCGCCGTCGCCCAGCTCGATCAGCTCTGCCAGCTCGTCGGTGGACGGGTCGCGGAGGAACTCGGGGTTCTGCGCGCCGCAGCGGGCCGAGGAGAGGTACGGCCCCTCGAAGTGGATGCCGGCCAGCACCCCCTCGGCGACCAGCGGCGCGAAGGCCGCGGTGGCCGCGCGCATCAGCTCGAACGGCGAGCTGACCAGGCTGGCCAGCAGGGTCGTCGTGCCGTGCCGCAGGTGGAAGTCGGCGGCCTGCCGGGCCTGCTCGGCGTCGCCGGTGGTGAAGGTGTGTCCGCCGCCGCCGTGCGTGTGCATGTCGACGAAGCCGGGCACGATCCAGTGCCCGTCGCGTACGGACGGGTACTCGGCCACCGCCGTGATCCGGCTCCCGTCCAGCTCCACGCAGCCCTGCCGGATCACGCCGGTCGGGGTCACCACCTTGCCGTTCACCCGCGTGGCCATCACTTCTCCAGACTGTCGAGGGCGAGCAGGGCGGCGCCGAGGCAGCCGGCCTCGTCGCCGAGGGCCGCCGCGACCAGGCGCGGCTCCCGGTGGAACGTCATCCGCTCGTGCAGCGCGGCCCGCAGCGGGTCGAGCAGCAGCGCGCCGGCCTGCGCCAGGCCGCCACCGAGCACGACGGTCTCCACGTCGAAGAGGGCCTGGCCGGTGGCGAGGCCGTCGGCGAGCGCGTCGACGGCCTCCCGCCAGACGTCCGCCGCCAGCGGCTCGCCGGCCGCCGCCCGGTCGGCCACGTCGGCGGCGGTCGCCGGGACGCCGGCCAGGGCGGTGTAGCGCCGGCCGATCGCGGCCGCCGACGCCACCGCCTCCAGGCAGCCGGGACGGCCGCAGCCGCAGGCCGGCCCGCCGGCGCGTACCTGGACGTGGCCGATCTCCCCGGCGGCGCCGTGCGCGCCGGTGACGGCCGTGCCGTCGACCACGTGCGCCGCGGCGATCCCGGTGCCGATCGCGACGAAGAGGACGTGCGCGGAGTCGCGGCCGGCGCCGAGCCGCGCCTCGGCCAGGCCGCCGGCGCGCACGTCGTGGCCGAGCGCCGTCGGCAGTCCGAGTCGAGCCCGTGCCAGGTCCCGCAGCGGTACGTCCCGGAAGCCCACGTTCGCGGACCAGACCGCGACCCCGCGCGCCTCGTCGATCACGCCGGGCACGGCGACGCCGAGCGCGACCGGGGTGAGCCCGTCGGCGCGGGCCTTGCCGGCCAGCCCCTCGGCGACCGCCAGGATGGTGTCGACCACGGCGTCCGGGCCGCGCCCGGCGTCGGTGGGGTGCCGCTCGGCGTGCAGCACGGCGCCGTCCGGCCGGACCAGGGCGCACTTCATCCCGGTCCCGCCGACGTCCAGCGCGACGACGACGTCGCCTGCGCTCATGCGAGGACCACGGACCGGCTCAGGTGCCGGGGCGCGTCGGGGTCGAGGCCCCGGCTGGTGGCGAGCGCGACGGCGAAGCGCTGCGCCAGGATCAGGTCGGCCATCGGGTCGACCGGCGTACGGCCGGCGGCCCAGCTGCCGAGCACCGTACGGCAGCCGTGGGTGCGGCTGTGCACGAACGCCGCGCCGGTCGCCGCCACGTCCTCGGGCAGCCCGTCGGGCAGCTCGCCGAACGCCCAGACCAGCCGGCCGGGAGCGGCGATCGAGATCGGGCCGTGCCGGTAGTCCATGGCCGGGTACGCCTCGGCCCAGAAGGTGGCCGCCTCGCGGCACTTCAGCGCCGCCTCCTGGGCCAGCCCGACCGTCCACCCCCGACCGAGGAAGGTTGCCTGCTCGATCCGGGTCGGCTCGATCGGCAGCGGGGCGCGTACCGCCACCTCCGCGTCGGCGGCGAGCGCGGTGATGTTGTCGCCGAGGTGGGCGCGGAGCAGGGCTAGCGCGGTGGTCGCGAAGCGGGTCTGCACCACGGAGCGCTCGTCGGCGAACGGCATCGGCACCGCCGCGTCGGCCAGCGAGGCGGCGGGGGAGGCGGGGTCGCCGACCAGGACGGTCGTCGGCACCCGCCCGCGCAGCGCGGCGAGCAGCTCGGTGACCTCGGTGGTGGTGCCGGAGCGGGTGATCGCGACGAGCCGGTCGTAGCGCCGCCCGGCGGGGAACTCGGAGGCCTGGAAGGCGTCGGTCTCGCCCTGGCCGGCCTGCTCGCGGCGGGCCGCGTACGCCATCGCCATGAACCACGAGGTGCCGCAGCCCACGACGGCGACCCGCTCGCCCCGGCAGGGGAGGTGGTCGGCCGCGGTGGCGGCGACCCGCGCCGCCTCCCGCCAGCAGTCGGGCTGGCTCGCGATCTCCGCGTCGACGTACGACATGAGAACTCCTACGCAGGGAGGCGTTGCGCAATACGGCTCGTTAAAGCCGTCTTTCGCGCGTTATTCTGCGCGAACTCGGCTGGCCGTGGCAACCAGCCCCGTCATCGAGCAGGACATGGTTTTGCGCCCTCGTAGTTTCGCGCACTACTGTGCACGCAATCAATCACCGACCGCGCAGTAACTGGAGGCCCCGGGGTGGACCGCTACGCCAGATGGAACGCCCTGCTCGAAATGCTGACCGACAGCGGCCGGGTCAGCGTCGAGGAGGCCGCCGAGCGGCTGGACGTCTCCCAGGCCACCATCCGACGTGACTTCGATCAGCTCGCCCAGCAGCAGATGATCACCCGGACCCGGGGTGGCGCGGTCGCCAACGGCGTCTCGTACGACCTGCCGCTGCGCTACAAGACCGCCAAGCACTCGGCCGAGAAGCAGCGGATCGGCACCGCCGCGGCGGCGCTGGTCTCGCCGGGCACCGTGGTGGGCCTCAACGGCGGCACCACCAGCACGGAGGTCGCGCGGGCCCTCGCCGTGCGGCCCGACCTGAACACCAGCGCCGACGGCGCCCAGCTCACCGTGGTCACCAACGCGCTGAACATCGCGAACGAGCTGCTCGTCCGCTCCCGGATGAAGGTCGTGGTGGCCGGCGGCGTGGTCCGCCCCAAGTCGTTCGAGCTGGTCGGCCCGCTGGGCGGGGCGCTGCTGCGCGAGGTCACCCTCGACGTCGCCCTGCTCGGCGTCGACGCGATCGACCCCCAGCTCGGCGCCGCCGCCCACCACGAGGGTGAGGCGGCGATGAACAACCTGATGGTGGCCCGGGCCAAGCGGGTGGTGATCATCGCGGACTCGTCCAAGCTGGGCGGTCACGCCTTCGCCCGGATCTGCCCGGTGGACCGGGTGGAGACGCTGGTCACCGACTCCGGCGCCAACCCGGACGTGGTCGCGGCCTTCCGCGCCGCCGGCGTCACCGTCATCTGCGCCTGAGGTGAAAGGAAGGGCACCTTCCTAACGTCTGGTGTATAGGAAGGGGCCCTTCCTTTCACCCGATCGGCGTGGCGATGCATACCGGGTATTGCACTCGGCTGCATACCGCGTATGGTGTCGCGTGTCATACGCCCATCGGGGGAGGTGCAGCTTGCCAGCTGTCCTGGAGATCGAAGGTCTCCGCAAGACGTACAAGAGTCGTCGGCGCGGCACCCGCAACGCGCTCGACGGCTTCGACATGCGGGTCGAGGTGGGGCAGGTGCACGGCTTCCTCGGCCCCAACGGGTCGGGCAAGACCACCACGCTGCGTACGCTGCTCGGTCTGATCCGGCCCGACGGCGGCCGGATGGCCATCCTGGGCCACGAGGTGCCCGAGGCCCTGCCCGCCGTCGCGGGTCAGGTCGGCGCCATCGTGGAGAGCCCGCAGTTCTTCCCGCACTTCTCGGCGCGGGACACGCTGTCCCTGCTCGCCGGCGCGGGCGACGTGCCGCGGCAACGGATCGACGAGGTGCTGGAGCTGGTCGGGCTGCGCGACCGCGCCGGCGAGCGGGTCAAGACGTACTCGCTGGGCATGAAGCAGCGGCTCGCCGTCGCCTCGGCCCTGCTGAAGAACCCGAAGCTGCTGATCCTCGACGAGCCGGCCAACGGGCTGGACCCGGGCGGCATCCGGGAGATGCGCACGCTGATGCGTACCCTCGCCGAGTCGGGGATGACCGTGGTGCTGTCCAGCCACATCCTCGGCGAGATCCAGCTGATCTGCGACTCGGTCACCATCATCTCGCTGGGCCGGCGGGTGGCCTTCGGCCCGGTCGGGGAGGTGCTCGCCCAGCACTCGTCCGGCGCCGTCCGGGTGCGGCTGGAGGCGGTCACCGAACTGCCGCTCGCCGCCGAGGCGCTGACCCGCGCGGGGATCCGGGTGAACGGCCAGCCCGACCACCTGATGCTCGCCGGCGTCGACAAGCCGGCCACGGTCACCCGGCTCCTCGCCGAGCAGGGCCTCTACGTCAGTGAGCTCGCCCCGGTCGCCGTCGACCTGGAGAGCGTCTTCCTCGAGTTGACCGCCACCGCGCCGGTACCCGGCCAGCACCGGCAGGTCGACCAGTCCACGAAGGTCGGCGGGGCGGGGCAGCCCGGCACCGCCGGAGGAGGGTGGGGCGCGTGAGCCTCTACCGTACGGAGCTGCGCCGGCTGGCCAAGCGGCGTTTCACCCGCTGGATGAGCCTGCTGGGCCTGCTGGTGCTCGCGGCCGTGGTGGTCGGGGTCTTCCTCACCAACGAGAAGATCGATGCCGCCGCGCTGGCGAAGGCCGAGCACGCCGCCGAGCAGCAGTGGCAGCAGGACCTGCGCCACAGCGAGCAGTACCGCGCCGAGTGCGAGCGGGCGAAGTCCGCCGGGACCAGCGAGGCCGGCCGGTTCCCCGATGACTGCGCGATGATCCAGCCGCCGCCGCGCGAGGCGATCGAGTCGCGGTGGTTCCTGCCCTCCACCTTCGACTTCCGGGAGAACTTCGGCTTCACCCTGGTGCCGCTCGCGGCGATCCTCGCGCTGGTCGGGTTCGTGGTCGGCGCCTCCTTCGTCGGGGCGGAGTGGAACACCGGCGGCATGATGAACCTGCTGCTGTGGCGGCCGAAGCGGCTGACCGTACTGCTGACCAAGCTGGCGGCGCTGCTCACCGGTCTGCTCGCCCTGGCGGTGCCCACGACGGCGCTCTGGTTCGGCAGCTTCTGGCTGGTCGCTGTCTTTCGCGGCAGCACGGAGAAGATGACCTCCGGCGCCTGGCAGTCCTTCGCCCTCACCGGGCTGCGCGGGGTGGTGCTCGCCCTGGTCACCGCGACGGTCGGCTTCGCGCTCGCGTCGCTGGGGCGGCACACCGCGATGGCGCTGGGCGGGGTGGTCGCCCTGATGGTCGTCGGGCAGTTCGGCCTCGGCATCCTGCTGCAGATGGCCGGGGTGCAGTTCGCCGAGGCGTGGCTGCTGCCCACCTACGCGCTGGCGTGGATGGAGAAGAAGGTGACGCTGGAGGACTGGAACGCCTGCCAGGCCACCTACTTCGGCGAGTGCAAGCCGGAGACCCTGGACATCACCTGGCAGCACTCCTCGGTGTTGCTGGCGGTCGGGTTGACGGTGATCCTCGGCGCGGCGCTCTGGGCGATGCGCCGACGGGACATCTCCTGACCCGGACGGTGCGACCGGCGGCTCTCCCCGGCCCCGGTCGCACCGCCCAGGGCCGTGACAGGCGGACGCCCGGCGGACACGGGGCGAACCGGCCCGGTCACGTTGCGGCACTGTCGTCCGATGCGAACCGGGTGGGCCCTGGTTAGGCTGGGGTCCCCCCCGGTCGGCGTCGTGGTGTGCCGCCGGCCTGCCCATGAGGAGCGCCATGCAGCCCGCCGACGCCGCCCCGGCCGCCACCGAGCCGTCCACGGCGGACCGGGCGGACGCGACGGGCGAGGCGCACGACGCGGGCACCCTCGTCCCCCAGCCCCGGTCGGGCTCCGACCCCGGAGTTCCGGCCGTGCCGCAGCCCCGCACGGCGGCCGGGCCGGGCGCGGGTGCGGCCGGGACGCCGCCCGGGGAGACCGACGCCCCGGCGGACGACCGGCCGGCCGGCGGGCTCACGGAGCGGGAGCGGGGCATCCTCGCCTTCGAGCAGCAGTGGTGGCGGCACGCCGGCGCCAAGGAACAGGCCATCCGGGACACCTTCGGCCTCTCCGCCACCCGCTACTACCAGTTGCTGAACGCGCTGCTGGACAACCCGGCCGCGCTGGCCGCCGAGCCGGTGCTGGTCGGCCGGCTGCGCCGGCTGCGCTCCTCCCGGGCCCGCAACCGCCGCCGCTGACCCCTGTCCCGCCGCGTGGCCGGTTCCGTCCGGGTCGGGCGTCCGGTCCGGTTTCCCCTCCTGCCCAGACCGGCGGGACGGAATGCCGACGAGCCGTGTGGGTAGGCGGCTGACGAACCCGCCGCGTCCCGCGGCTGGTTCACGTTCCGGGTCGTGACCCTGCGGCCCGGGGCCGACGGAGGGAGCGGGCGATGACGGGAATCAACCCGAGCCGGCCACCGGACGGTGCGACCGGCACCGGGCAGCAGGCCCGGCAGCAGGCATCCCGGGTCGGGCACCACGCGGCCCAGGCCGGCGGGCAGGTCGCGCACGCGGCCGCGGAACAGGGCGGACAGGTCGTCTCCGAGGCCCGGCGGCAGGCGCGGAACCTGACCGGTGAGGCCGGTACGCAGTTGCGCGACCAGGCCCAGGCGCAGCAGCGGCGGGCCGCCGACGGGCTGCGTGGCATCGGGCGCGAACTCGGCTCGATGGCGGAGCGGAGCGAGGACTCCGGGATGGCCGCCCAGATGGTCCGCCGCGCGGCGGACGCCGCCCAGCAGGCGGCCGGCTGGCTCGACGAACGCGAGCCCGGGGCGGTGGTCGACGAGGTGCGGTCGTACGCGCGCCGGCACCCGGGGACCTTCCTGGCCGGCGCGGCCGTGGCCGGGGTGCTCGTCGGGCGGCTCACCCGGAACCTCACCGCCTCCGGCGACGGGGCGCGGGGCG
Organism: Micromonospora sp. NPDC047465; assembly: GCF_040643125.1. Lineage (NCBI taxonomy): Bacteria > Bacillati > Actinomycetota > Actinomycetes > Micromonosporales > Micromonosporaceae > Micromonospora > Micromonospora sp. NPDC047465. The sequence continues at coordinate 41,075 of NZ_JBEYTP010000039.1, read as the reverse complement.
CCGGTCAGCCGTCGACGCCGATGCCGGGCGCCGAGCCCGGGACCGGCGGGCCGCAGCCGTACGAGCGGGCGGTCGAGGCGCCGTACACGGCCGAGGAGGCGTACCCGCGTAGCGAGGCGTACCCGCGCGAGGAGGCGTACACCGGGATGGCCCGGGTGCGCAACGCCTCGCCGCCCGGCCGGCCGGGGCCGGACATCCCGGGCGGGGTGGCGCCGTGAGCGCCCCGGAGAAGGAGCGGACCCAGGCGTCGGTCGGCGACCTGCTCGGCGACGTGACCCGGGACGTCTCCACGCTGGTCCGCAAGGAGATCGAACTGGCCAAGGCCGAGCTGCGCGAGGAGGCGACCCGGGCGGGCAAGGCCGCCGGGATGTTCGGCGGTGCCGCACTGGCCGGCTTCCTGACGGTGCTGTTCGTGTCGTACGCGCTGTGGTGGGGACTGTCGAACGTGATGGACCAGGGCTGGGCCGCGCTGATCGTGGCCGTCATCTGGGCCGCGGTCGCCGGTGGCCTGCTCGTCAACGCGCGGAAGAAGATGGCGCAGCTCCGCTCGGTGCTGCCCAGGACGAGACAGACCGCACGGGAGATGCCGAACGCGGTGCGAGGCCGGTGAACCAGCCGGGAGGGAGCAGATCATGTCCAACGATCCGGACCGGATCCGGTCGGAGATCGAGAACACCCGGAACGAACTGAGCAGCGACGTCGACGCGCTGGCCGACAAGGTCAACCCGCGGCGGGTCGCCGGTGAGCGCGTCGGGCAGGCCCGTGGCGCGCTCACCCGGGCCAGGGAGAAGGTGATGGGCGTGCAGTCGGACGGGCACGGCGCAGGTCAGCGCATGTCGCACGCGACCGAGTCGGCGCGGGCGTTCGGGGAGCAGTCCCGCGAGCAGATGTCGCACGCGGCCATGTCGGTGCGGGACGACGCCCGTTCGCTGGGGCAGCAGTCCCGCCAGCAGGCGCAGGGCAACCCCCTCGCCGCCGGCCTGATCGCCTTCGGCGCCGGGCTGCTGGTCTCGTCGCTGATTCCGCCCAGCCGGCCCGAACGGCAGTTGGCCGGGCAGGCCAGGGGCAAGGTGACCGAGCACTCCGGGCAGTTGCGCCAGCAGGCGAGCCAGGTCGGCCACCAGATGCGCGACAACATGCGCGACAACATGCGCGAGCCGGCGCAGCGTGCGGCGCAGGCGGTGGGCTCCACGGCCGTCGGGGGTGCGTCGGCCGTACGGGAGCAGGGCCGGTCGGCCGCCCACCAGATGCAGGGGCAGGCGCATGCGGCCGCCGACGACCTCCGTCGCCGCTGAGGCGACCCGGGTGGTCGGGGCGGCGCGGACGATGCGGGTACGCTCCGCGTCCGCGCCGCCACCCGGCCGGCCGGTCAACGAGGACCTGGTCTTCCGGTTCGGGCCGCTGGTCGGCGTCCTGGACGGCGCCACCGTGCCGGAGGGCTTCGACACCGGCTGCGTGCACGGGCCGTCCTGGTACGTCCGGCACCTCGCGGCCCGGCTGGGGCTGGCCGAGGCGATCCGCCCGACGGCGACGCTGATGAGCAACCTGGCGGCGGCGATCCTGGCCGTCCGGTCCGACCACGGCGACGAGTGCGACCTGGACCACCCGGGCACCCCGTCGAGCACGGTCTGCCTGCTGCGCGACGGCGGCGACCACCTCGACTACCTGGTGCTCTGCGACAGCCCGCTGGTGCTGGAGGCCGGCGGCCGGGTGAGCGTGGTCACCGACGACCGGCTGGACGCCGCGATGGCGGAGTTGCGGGCCACGGCGGCGGCGCCGACCGGTCCGGCCGACCGGGCCACCCGGTTCCGGCAGGCGGTCGCCGTGCAGCGAAAGCGGATGAACCGGACCCACGGCTACTGGGTGGCGGCCGCCGACCCGGACGCGGCGTTCCACGCGGTGACCGGGACGCTGCCGCTGCGCGGGCCGGGTGCCGTACGCCGGGCGGCGCTGCTCAGCGACGGCGCGTCGGCCGTGGTGGAGCAGTTCGGTCTCCTCGACTGGGCGGGGCTGCTGGACGTGGTGAGCGCCGACGGCCCGGGCGCGCTGGTGGACCGGGTACGCGCGGCGGAGCGCGACCACCCGGACCGGCTGCGCCGGCACAAGCCGGCCGACGACGCCTCCGTGGTGCTCTGCGAGTTCGACACCGACGCCCCGTGACCCGCGCGGGACGGCCGGCCGGGGCGCCGGTGGGTGCCGCCGACAGCGGAGCGTGAGGCGGAACACGATGCGGTCCGACCGGCCGGTACCTTCCGCCGGACCGCCAGTCGGAGTCCGATGGGGTGGACTTGGGCCGGTGGGGCCGGCAGACTGCGGCACGTGGCGGGAACGGTCCGGTTGGAGCCGGTGGACGAGCGGAACCTGGAGCCGTTGCTCTCCGTAGCGGCTGCCGAGGCGGAGCCCGGCGACGTGATGCCGCCGGTGGAGGCTCCGGCGGGTTGGTCGCACGCCCGCCGGGAGGCGTTCCGCGAGTTCCACCGGGCGAGCTTCGCCGGCCTGAGCGGCCCCACCGGGACCCAGATGTACGCGATCCTCGTCGGCGGCGAGGTGGTCGGCATGATCCGGATGAGCCGCCGCGACGAGCCGGGCGCCGTCGAGACCGGGATGTGGCTCGGCCGGTCCGCCCGGGGCCAGGGCATCGGGCCGGCCGCTTTGCGTGAGCTGTTGAACGAGGCGGCGGCGGCCGGAATGCGGCTCGTGGTCGCGGAGACCACCGTCGACAATCACGGGGCGTTGTCGGTGCTCTCCAAGTGCGGGGCAAAATTGCGCGAGGGTAACGGCAAAGTGCACGCCGAGATATGCCTCGATTCGACGCCGCCCGCTTTGTGACGACCATTCGTCAGGTCTTTCCTTTCTGAGGTTCTCGCTGCTCGTAGCGGTCCGACTGCCCGATTTGCGCGATTGGCGAGGGCCGTGCCGTGGGCTCCGGAAATGGTTCCGGGAAAAGGCGGAAATGTTTCGCCGATAGGCCACCGGGTACTGCCCGCCGGGTCCGATTGAACGGGACACCTGATTGCGGTCCGGCACGTGCTGATCCCCGGCGGCCATTTTCGACCGCTGCCGTCAGGTGTCTGCCGCTCCGGGGAGCGAAGGAGAACTGATGAACAGCGGAGCACGAATCGGGCTCGCGGTGGGCTTCGGCTACCTGCTCGGCCGTCGACGCAAGTTGCGTACCGCCCTCACCCTGGCCGCCGCGGTCGCGGCCGGCCGCGCCAGCCGGGAGCCGGGCGGGCTGCTGAAGGCGGGCGGCAACCTGTTGCAGTCGTCCCCCCAACTGGCGAACCTCGGCCGCCTCGGCGGCCCGCTCGCCGCCGCCTCCAAGGCGGCCGCGACCGCCGCGGCCGGCAGCGGCATCGACGCGCTCAGCGGCAAGCTGCGCGGCTCGGCCGACGCGCTGCGCCGCAAGGGCGGCGCCGCCGCGCCCGACGACGGGTCGGACGACCGGCCGGACCGGGACACCGACGCCGACCAGCGGGGGCGGTGACCATGGCGGACACCACGAACCCCGGCGGCCTCGGCGACAAGGTCCGGGGCCAGCTCGCCGGCGAGGCGCGGAACCTGGCGAGCGCCATCGGCGAACGTGCCGTGCAGGTGGTGACGGAGCGGATCACCGGCGCGACCGGACGCCTCAGCGACTACGCGAAGCAGGGCGGCGGTCCTGGCCTGATCGCCGCCGCGACGGGTGCGCAGAAGCTCGCCGAGGGCGGGTCGCCGGTGAAGGCGTTGGTCCATGCCGGGCTGGCCGGCGGTAAGGAGAAGGTGATGTCGGCTCTCAGCCGGAGCGGCAAGGGCGGCAAGGGCGGCGGGAAGAAGCTCAAGGTCACCAACATCGTGGAGGCGATCGAGGTCGGCGTGCCCGTCCGGGTCGCGTACGACCAGTGGACCCGGTTCGGCGACTTCCCGAGCTTCATGAGGAAGGTCGAGAACGTCGACACCGAGGCGGACGAGAAGCTGACCTGGAAGGCGCAGGTCTTCTGGTCGCACCGCACCTGGGAGTCGACCATCGTCCGGCAGATCCCCGACAAGCTGATCCACTGGCGCTCGAAGGGCGAGAAGGGCTCGGTCGACGGCACGGTCAGCTTCCACGAGCTGTCGCCCGACCTGACCCGGATCCTGGTCGTGCTGGAGTACCACCCGCAGGGGCTCTTCGAGCACACCGGCAACCTGTGGCGCGCGCAGGGCCGCCGCGTCCGGCTGGAGCTGAAGCACTTCGTCCGGCACGTGATGACGCAGACCGTCCTCGATCCGGACTCGGTGCAGGGCTGGCGGGGCGAGATCGAGGACGGGCAGGTGGTCAGGGACCACGAGACCGCCCTGCGCGAGGAGCAGGAGGAGCGCGACCGGCAGGAGCAGGCCGAGGAGGCCGCGGAGGAGCCGCGCGCGGAGCGCCGGCCCGCCGAGCGTGGCCGTCGTCGGCCGCCGCTGCGGCGCCGTCCGGCCGAGGAGGAGTACGAGGACGAGTACGACGAGGGCGACTACGACGAGTACGAGGAGGAGCCGGAGGAGGAGCAGCCGCCGCCGCGTCGCCGCACCCCGGAGCGGGCCCGCCGCCCGCAGCCGCGCGAGGAGCCCCGGCCCCGCGAGGAGCCCCGACCGCGACGCGCCCCGGAGGCGCCCCGCCGGCCCGTGGTCCGCCGTCGACGGGAGGAGCGGGAGTGACGATCGTAACGAGTGAGGATCACGCCGGCGGCGCGCTGGAGCGCGGCGGAGCGGGTTCCAGCCTGGCCGACGTCGTCGAGACGGTGCTGGACAAGGGCGTGGTGATCGACGCGCAGGTGTCGGTCGCCGTGGTCGGCATCCAGTTGCTGGAGATCAACGCCCGGATCGTCATCGCCAGCGTGGAGACGTACCTGCGCTTCGCCGAGGCGGTCGACCGGTTCGACATCACGCCGAAGGGCCAGAAGGGGCTGCCCGACCTGGTCGAGGGTGCTTCCGGGGCGGTCGGCGCCCGCAAGGCGGCGTCCGGGATCGGCAAGACCGTCGGCGCGATCGGCGGTGCGGTCCGGGACGCCGTCGGCGAACTCGGCTCCGACGACCGGGATCGTGATCGCGACCTCGACGGGGATCGCGACCGGGATCGCGACCTCGACCGGCCCCGGCGGCGCCGGGACGAGGAGCGTTGAGATGGCCGAGGAGACCGGACTGTTCATCTACGGCATCGTGCCCTCCGACGTGGAGCCGACCCCGGACGCCGCCGGCATCGGCGACCCGCCCGGGGCGGTGGCCGCGATCCGGCACGGCGAGCTGGCCGCGCTGGTCAGCGAGGTGAGCCTGACCGAGCCGATCGGCCGGCCGGCGGACCTGACCGCGTACCAGGAACTCGTGGACGGCACGGCGGCCGTGGCCCCGGTGCTGCCGGTGCGTTTCGGCACGGTCGTCACCGGCCCCGACGCGGTGGCCGACCTGCTGGAGGCGCACCACGAACGGTTCGCCGCGGCCCTCGACGAGTTCGAGGGGCGGATCCAGTACGTCGTGCACGGCCGCTACCACGAGCCGGAGCTGATCGCGGAGATCCTGGCGGAAAACCCGGCCGCGGCCGAGCTGGGCGACCAGGTGCGCGGGCAGCCGGAGGCGGCCACCCGGCCGCAGCGGATCCGGCTCGGCGAGATCATCAGCCAGGCGGTGGAGCTGCGCCGCGAGGCGGAGAACCGGCAGCTCGTCGACGCTCTCGGCCCGCTCGTCGTGGCGAGCGCGCCGCGACCGCCGAGCAACGAGTTGGACGCGGCGAACGCCGCCTTCCTGGTCGAGTGGGACCGGGAGGACGAGTTCGTCGCGGCCGTCGAGGAGTACGCCGAGCAGCGCCGGGAGCTGCTCCGCACGCGCCTGCTCGGCCCGCTCGCCCCGTACGACTTCGTCAGCGCCCACCAGTTGGTGGAGTGACCGGTGGACATTCTCTGGACGCTGCTGACCCTGCCGTACGCGCCGGTGCGGGGGGTGACCGCCGTGGTCAAGGTGATCGCCCGGGAGGCGGAGTCGCGGCAGCGCAACCCGGTCGACGTCCGGCGCGAGCTGGAGGCGCTGGACGCGGCGGAGGCCGCCGGGGAGATCACCGCCGCGGAGCGGGACCGGGGGCAGCAGCAGGTGCTGGAGCGGCTGACCGGCGCCGCCCGCCCCCGCCGGCGGGCCGGCGCGGAACGGGCGCGGCGGGTGCCGCGCGACGGCGGCGAGGGAGGTGAGCGGCATGGCGGACCGGATCCGCGGCGACGGCGGCCGGGCACGTAGGAACGAGCCGGACGACCGGTACGACGACGACCGGTACGACGACGAGGAGGAGTACCTCGAACCGATCTCGGCCGCCGAGGCCGCCCGAGAGGGGATGCGGCAGATCGTCGAGCTGACCGGCCGGGACCCGGTGGGGACCACCTCGCTGAAGTCGGTGCGGGACGGCTGGCTGGTCGGGGTGGAGGTGATCGAGGACCGCCGGATCCCCGCCTCCACCGACCTGCTCGGCCTCTACGAGGTGGAACTGGACCTGGAGGGCGGCCTGCTCGGCTACCGGCGGGTGCGGCGCTACCAGCGCGGGAAGGGCGAGGTGGGCTGAGATGACCGTGCAACCGCCACCGGTGGTGCAGAACTCCGGCCAGGTCCTGCCAGCCGGGCACGAGCCGGCCAACCTCGGCGACATCCTGGAACGGGTGCTCGACCGGGGCATCGTGATCGCCGGCGACATCCGGGTCAGCCTGCTCGACATCGAGCTGCTGACGCTCAAGCTCCGGCTGGTCATCGCCTCCGTCGACACGGCACGGCAGATCGGCATCGACTGGTGGGAACACGACCCGTGGCTCAGCTCGCGGGCGAGGCCGCCGGTCGAGCCCGGCCCGCGGGACCCGGAGCAGGTGGAGGCGGAGCGCCGCCCCCGGGTCGCCCGGCGGGCCGCCCGGAGGGAGGAGTGGGATGAGATCGACGGCTGACCTCGCGTCCGCCGGCCCGGCGGCACACCTGGACGCCGGGGTGTGGCTGCACGGCGTGACGCGGGAGGTGGACCCGGCCCTGCTCGCCGTGACCGCCGGGATGGACGGCGCGCCGGTACGCGCGGTGCCGGCCGCCGGGCTGGTCGCCGTGGTCAGCACCGCGCCGCTGACCGAGTACGGCGAGGAGGCGCTGCGCCGCAACCTGGAGGACCTGGCCTGGCTGGAGCGCGCCGCCCGGGCGCACCACGCGGTGGTGGCCGCGCTGTCCCGGGCCGGCGCGGTGGTGCCCGCCCGGCTGGCCACCGTGCACCACGACGACGCCCGGGTGGCGGGCCAGCTCGCCGCCCGCCGGGCCGAGCTGACCGCCCTGCTCGACCGGCTCGCCGGCCGGGACGAGTGGGGCGTCAAGGGCTACGTCGTGCCCGGCGCCACGCCCCGGGCGGCGGAGCCCGAGGGGTCGGGCGGGGCCGGGGCGGCGTACCTGCGGCGGCGCCGGGCCCAGCTCACCGCCCGGGAGGAGGGGCAGCGGATCGCCGCCGACGCCGCCGCCGCCGTGCACGCGGCCCTCGCCGGGCACGCGGTGGCCGCCCGGCGGCACCCGCCGCAGGACCGCCGGCTCTCCGGCGCGCCCACCGCCATGGTGCTCAACGGGGCGTACCTGGTCGGGCAGGAGGCGCTCGCCGCCTTCAGCCGGCTGGTCGACACGCTCGCCGGGCGGCACCCGGAGATCCGGTTGGAGCTGACCGGGCCGTGGCCGCCGTACTCCTTCGCCGAGGAGCGACCGCCCGAGCCGGCGCTGACCGTGCGGGAGCCGGCGTGCTGACCGCCCGCCGCGCCGCCGCGCCGACCGCCCGGGGGCCGGCGTGGTGACCACCTCGCTCGCGCCGAGCAGCGCCGACGACCCGCTGGCCTACCGGCCGGTGGCGCTGGTGGACCTGCTGGACCGGGTCCTCGCCACCGGCGTGGTGATCAGCGGCGACATCACCATCGCCATCGCCGACGTCGACCTGGTCCGGATCTCCCTGCGCGCCCTGGTCGCCTCCGTCGGCGCGCTCGCCCCGCCCGAGCTGCGGGACGCCGCGGTGGAGGGGACTGCCGGGTCGCCGGGGGCACTGGCATGACCGCCCCGGACGGCGGCCCGAACGCCCCGGGCGGCGCGGGGAACACCCGGGGCGGCGGCATCACCGCCTCAGGTGCCGGGACCCGCCGGGACGAGGCCGCCGAACTGGCCGCCGCGCTGGGCGACACCCGGTGGCAGCCGCCCCGGGTGACCCCGCTGGACCGCCGGCTCGCGGTCGACCGGGACTCCGTCGAGCGGGGGCTGGCCAGCCTCGTGCTCACCGTGATCGAGCTGCTGCGGCAGCTCATGGAGCGGCAGGCGCTGCGCCGCGTCGACCTCGGCGACCTCACCGAGGAGCAGGTCGAGCGGATCGGCACGACGCTGATGGCGCTGGAGGAGCAGATGACGGGCCTGCGCGAGTACTTCGGCCTGGCCGCCGAGGACCTCAACCTCGACCTGGGCCCGCTCGGCCCCCTGCTGCCCACCGACTGACACCGCCCGCCCCGGTCGGGCTCCCACCAGGGAAGGAGGCGGACGGGTCGGAGGGCCGGTCACCGGGGGCGGGCCCAGCCGGTGAAGCGCTCGGCCAGCCTGTCCGACGGCGTGCCGCTGTCCGGACCGGCGAGCTGTCCCGCGGCCTCGGCCTGCAAGGTCGCCAGGTAGACCAGCAGGGCGGTGCGATCCTGCCGGTACTCGGCGAGGAGGCGCAGCTTCGCGGGCGAGCAGGGCCAGGCGATGCCGCAGGCGGTGCACCGCCAGGTGGGGCGGGACGGAAGGTGTTCGGGGCGGCGGGTCACAGCGACCGCACCTCCACGGGCTGGACGCGGTCGACGCGGACGAAGGCGTACCGCTCGCGGACGGCGAGCGATCCGTCCTCGCGGACCTCGCGGCCTTTCAGCTCGGCCCATGTCGCACCCTCGAACTCTCCGCGACTGATGACCTCGGAGATGTGCAGCGTCAGCGGGCCGGTGCCGAAGCGATAGGAGTCCTCTGGGACTCGGATGACGTGACCGACAACCAGGCTCACCGCTGGCCCCCGTTCGCGCGCCGCTGTTGGGCGCGGGTCAGGTTCCCGGCGCGACCGGGGTCGTTGGTCGGGAAGACCGTGGTCGGAGCCGTCGCCCAGTTTGGACGCTCGTTGGGTGGAACCCGACGCGGAAGAGGGGACGACGTCGGCGCGGGCTTGCAGCGCCAGAACCGAAGTGGCATAGGGACCTCCTTGCTGAGTCTGGAAGGGGCCGCCCCGCCCTGCCGCCGAGGCGGCCCCCGACTGGCACAGCCGCCGGGTTCGGTCTCCACCACCGGCCGTGCCGTCCTATGGGGATCACCCTCGCTCCCTGAATCTGGACGGCCACACTCCGTAGATATAAGTTCTGAAGACGTTGAGGACGTCCGTCGGGAGGCCCGCATGAACCAGGCCCTACGAGCAGCGATGGCTGACAGAGGCGAGACAGCGGAAAGCCTCGCCGAGCAGGTGGGCGTCGATCCGAAGACGATCGCCCGGTGGATCACACCGGGGCGGACCCCACATCCGCGCCACCGTGCTGCTGCCGCCGCCGCCCTGGGGCGGGAGGTAGAGGACCTTTGGCCGGACGTTTTCAAACGGCGTGAGCCCGCGTGGCTGCGGCCCTGGGTTGAGACAGAGCTTCAAGCGACCGCTCTGCGCGCGTTTCAAGTGGCGGTGATTCCCGGTCTGTTGCAGACGCCTGAGTACGCCTCGGCGGTCCTTAGTAGCGGGCTGCTCGGGCCGGATGAGGTCGGCGACTACGTCGAGACACGGTTACGCCGACAAGCGGCGGTCCTTGACCGGCGCAAACCGCCACTCTTCATCGCGGTCATAGATGAGTTCGCACTACGGCGTGGGGACCCCGACCTTATGCGGCCACAACTGGACCACCTGGTCGCGATGGCGCAGCGACCCAACGTTCTCCTGCATGTGCTGCCCCTCGACGCGGGCATACACGCCGGACAGGCGGGGCCGTTCGTCATCGCCACGACCGACGATGGCGACGTGGCGTATCTCGACGACCAGGCCGCCGGGCGGTTGACAAACGACACCGCCGCCCTTTGGTCCGTCTGGGATACGCTGCGCTCGGTGGCACTCCCTCGCCGCCAGACCATCGACTTCCTGAAGGCAAGATCATGGCTGACCTGAGCGGCGCCCAATGGCGCAAGAGCACCCGTAGCAGCTCGAACGGCGGTGACTGCGTCGAGGTCGCCGACAACCTCCCGGGCGTCGTCCTGGTACGCGACACGAAGGACCGCGAGGGCGGAACGCTGGCGTTCACCCCGACAGCCTGGCGCGTGTTCGTCGCCCAGGTCACCGAGCGGGCCTGACGGGAGGGTCAGCCGGCGCGCTTCTCCGCGTACGCCGCGAGCCAGGCGACCTGGGTCGGGTCCAGGGACGGGCGGACCCGGGAGCGGGCCGTCGCCACGTGCGCGGCGGTGACCGTGGAGGCGGTCAGTGACTCCCGCATGGCCGCCAGCGCCGCCTCCCGTACCAGTGCGGCGCAGTCCGCCGCCGAGAAGCCGTCCAGCTCCGCGCCCAGCGCTGCCAGGTCCACCTCCGGCGCCAGCGGCACGTTCCGCGACGCGGCGCGCAGGATCTCCGCCCGCGCCGGCCCGTCCGGCGGCGGCACGTAGACCAGCCGTTCCAGCCGCCCGGGTCGCAGCAGCGCCGGGTCCACCAGGTCGGGCCGGTTCGTCGCGCCGACCACCACCACGTTGCGCAGCGCCTCCACCCCGTCCAGCTCGGTGAGCAGCGCGGCGACCACGCGGTCGGTCGTACCGCCGTCGCTGGCCTGGCCGCGCACCGGCGCGAGCGCGTCCACCTCGTCGAGGAAGACCAGCGTGGGCGCGGCCTCGCGGGCCCGGCGGAACAGCTCGCGGACGGCGCGCTCGCTCTCGCCCACCCACTTCGACAGCAGCTCCGCGCCCTTGACCGAGAGCACGTTCGCCCGGCCTGACCCGGCCAGCGCGGTGACCAGGTAGGTCTTGCCGCAGCCCGGGGGGCCGTAGAGGAGCACCCCGCGTGGCGGCTGCACGCCGAGCCGGGCGAAGGTGTCCGGGTAGGTCAGCGGCCAGAGCACCGACTCGGTCAGCGTCTCCTTGACCTCCGTCAGGTCGCCCACGTCGTCGAGGGTCACCGAGGCCAGCTCCAGGGTGGACGCCGCCATGGTGGTCGGCCGGACCACCTCCAGGGCGGCGGTGAAGTCGGTCATCGCCACCGTCGGCGTCTCGGCCGACTTCTGCCGCAGCGCGGCGCGCACCCCGGCCTCGCGCACCAGCGCGGCCAGGTCGGCGGCGACGAAGCCGGGGGTACGCCCGGCGACCTCGTCGAGCCGCACGTCCTCGGCGAGCGGGACCTGCCGGGTCAGCACGGTCAACTGGTCCCGGCGCAGCGCCGGGTCCGGCAGCGGGACGCTGATCCGCAGCGAGAGCAGGTCCGGGGCGCGCAGCGCCGGGTCGACGGCCTCGGGCCGGCCGGTGGTGCAGACCACTGCCGCGCCGGCCCGGACGGTCTCGGCGATCACCTGGCGGAACACGGTGGCCACGGGCCCCGGTCCGTCGGCCGGGGCGAGCGCCTCCACGTCGGTGACCAGCAGCACCGCCGGCCCGCCGGCCTGCGTCTCGGCCGCGGCCGCGCGCAGCCGGTCGGCGGCGGCCTGGTTGGTCAGCGCGGCCAACTCGGGCGCCCAGAGCGGGCAGACCCGGGCCCCGACCCGGGCGGCCACGGCGCGCACCAGCGCCGCCTTGCCGGAGCCGGCCGGCCCGGCGACCAGTACGCCCAGCGAGACGGTGGTGCCCAGCCGGCCGAGCACCTCGCGGTGGTGGAAGCCGAGGTCGAGCAGCTCGGTCAGCTCCTCGGCCTGGGACCGCAGCCCGGGCAGCTCGTCCACCGAGGGCACGGCCTCCTCGTCCGCCTTCGTGGCGCCGTCGCCCGCGCCGGCACGGCTCGTGACGTCCGCGGTCACCGGTCCACGCCGGGCGGCGGGGCCACCGGTGCCCAGGTCGGCCGCGCCGACGTGCGCCGGCCCGCCCCCCGGTCCGCTGCCGGGTCCGGCGGCCCGGCCGGGGCCTGCCGCGCCGGCGGCCTGACCGAATTCGCCCGCCGCGCCGGTGGCCCGGGCGACCGGCGAGCCCGCCGTGCCGGCGGAGCCGTGGGTCGCCGGGCCGTGTTCCCAGCTGACGACGGTGTCCATGGTGACCAGGGAGCCGGTGCCGGGCTCGGCGGCGACCACCGTGAGCAGGGTGCTGGTCCAGGCGTAGCCGACGCTGTTGGAGAGGCTGCGACGGGCGGCCTCCACCAGGCTGCGTACCGAGGCGTCGGGCAGGACGTCCTGCGGCAGCAGCGACACGTCGTCCCCGGTTGTCACCACCTTGCCGAGCAGGGCCAGCCGGAGCATCTCGGGGGAGACCACGGCGGCGACCGGCGCCGGCCCGGCGAGGACCACGCGGCGGGCCGCGGTGACCGGGAGCGGGCTCACCGTCACCTGGCCGCCGTCGCGGACGCCGAGGTTGCCCAGCATCAGGTCGTCGGCGTGGAGCAGGGCGGTGCTCGCGGCCGGGTCGGCCGCGACGATCCCGGCGGTCACCCGCCGGCCGGCCAGGCGCACCGGGTCGCCCGGGCGCAGCGCCAGCGCGGTGAGCACCTCCGGGTGCAGCCGGACGATGCCCCGTCGGGCGTCCAGCGCGGCCGGCCGCAGGCTCGCGGTCAGGGTCAGGTCGGGTTCCGCCACCGCCCGACCCTAGCTCCCGATGTCATCCGGCACCCGTCGCGCTCCGAGGCGGGCAGCCCTGCGTCGTGCTCCCGCACGACGCGCTGTCTAACCGCCGGAACCGTCGTCGAGCAGGGACGGGTCGTTGCGGAGCAGCTCGGTCAGCCGCGCCGCCGGGTCGGCGCCCAGCCCCTCCCGGCCGGGCGTCCAGGCCGGCGGCGTCCTGCCCAACGCCGGCCCCGCCGCTGTCGGCCCCGCCGCCGCCGGCCCCGCCGCTGTCGGCGGTACGGCAGGCTTCTCCGCGCCGACCGTCACGCCCGTGCCGGTCCAGGCGATCCGCAGCGGGTACGCCTTCCGGTCGTGCTCGACCCGAATGGTGACGGCCATGCCGGGGTGCCCCACCACCACCCGGCGGACGGCGTCGGCGACCTCCGCCACCGGGTCGCGGGGCTCGCCGGCCCGCCGGGCGTCGCCCCAGCCGGGCCCGGCGTTGCGGGCCTCGCCCCGACCGTCGGCGAGCGGCTCCGAGTGCGACGTGCGGACCCGGGCGCAGGCCCGGGCCACCCCGTCCGGCGCTGCCGGCGGTGCGGCGGCCTCCCCGTCCGCCGCCCCGCCCTGGTCGGCGGCCCGCCGGCGCAGCGCCTCCTCGCGCCGGGCCAACCGGGCCAGTGTCTCGTCCAGTCCACCTCTCATCACGACCGCCCCCTTCGGGTGAAACGGGTCGAACCGCCGGCCAACCCAGGTCTTCCGCGCCGGGTGGCCCGATCGGGTGTCGACCGTGGAGTCCCGTGCACCGGACCGGAAATTAACCGACCAGCGAGGGGCGGTCCGGTCGTCGAACGGTCAGCTTTCCGTCAAGAGGCGCCAGGTGACCGTTCGTCCGTCACCGGCCACGCTGGGTGCCGTTCAGGAGAGTGGCATGGATGGATCGGAGGGGATTTCCCGCCGAAGATCGGAATTCACGTGATCCGAACTCGTCTTGCCGGGAGGGTCGGAGACCTGCGGCGGTCGCACCGGTCCGGCCGCCGATCGGACCAACCGGACGGCCGTACGGAGGATCTCAGCCAACGCTCAGGGTTCGGGCCGTACCGTGTGCCGCATGAGATCGCCGTCGTCGGCCGCGTGGATCCGGCGTGCCCTGCCCACCCGCCGGCGCGCGGTCGCCGCGGCGGCGGCCGTCGTGCTGCTCGCCGCCGCCGTGACCTGGGCGGTGGTGCCGCGGGAGCCGGCCGTGCGCACCGAGGCGGCGATCGTGAACGTCGCCTCCGGGCCGACGGGGGACGAGCACGTCGACCTGGACACCACGCTCTACCTGCCCGAGGACGCCTCGGCGGCCGACAGGGTGCCGGCGGTGCTGCTGGCGCACGGGTTCGGCGGCACCAAGGAGTCCGTACGCGCCGACGCCGAGGAGTTCGCCGGGCGCGGGTACGCGGTGCTCACCTGGACCGCGCGGGGCTTCGGCCGCAGCGGCGGGCAGATCCACCTGGACCACCCCGACTACGAGGTACGCGACGCCCAGCGGCTGCTGGACTGGCTCGCCGACCGCCCCGAGATCCGCACCGACGGCGACGGTGACCCGAGGGTCGGCGTCGTCGGCGGCTCGTACGGCGGCGGCCTGGCGCTGCTGCTCGCCGCGCAGGACCAGCGCGTCGACGCGATCGTCCCGACGATCACCTGGCACGACCTGTCCCGTTCCTTCCTGCCCGAGAGCACGGGCAAGCAGCCCACCGAGGGCGTGTTCAAGTCCGGCTGGGCCGGCCTCTTCTTCGGCGGCGGCGGCAACGTCGGCTCCGGGCCGGCCGGGCTCTCCGGGGCCAGCGCCGCGCAGCCCGAGGGGGCGCCCGCCTCCGCCGGCCCGCCCAGCCCGGGGCCCGGCGCCGGCCCGGGCACCGGCCCCGGACCCGCCCCGGCCAGGGCCGCCGACCCGGCGTGCGGCCGGTTCGCCGCCGACATCTGCGCCGCGTACCTGCGGATCGCCACCACCGGCCGGGCCGACCAGGCCGCCGTGGACCTGCTGCGCCGGTCCAGCCCGGCCGGCGTGCTGGACCGCATCAAGGCGCCGACCCTGCTGGTGCAGGGCGCGGCCGACACCCTCTTCCCGCTCGGCGAGGCGGACGCCAACGCGCGCGGCATCGCCGCCGCCGGCACGCCCGTCCGGGTGGCCTGGTTCACCGGCGGACACGACGGCGGCGAGGGCCCGCGGACCGACTCGGACCGGGTGAAGTTCCTGACCGTGCAGTGGCTCGACCACTACGTCAAGGGTGAGGGCGAGGCCCCGGGGGACGACTTCACCTGGTCCCGCATCGCCGGCTTCGACGCCCTTGACCGGGGCCTGGTGGCCACCGGCTACCGCACCGCCGACTACCCGGGCGTCGCCGGCACGGCCCGCCGCGACGTCCCGGTGGCCGGCCCGGCCCAGCCGGTCGCCAATCCGCCGGCCGGCAACCCCGCCGCCATCTCCTCGGTGCCCTTCGCCGGCGAGTTGTCGTCCCTGCTCGGCGGCGTCGCCGGGGACATCCCCGGCCAGCACGCCCGGTTCGAGTCGGAGCCGCTGACCGAGGCGGTGGACGTGGTGGGCGCGCCGACCGTGGACATCCGGGCGGCGTCACCGACCGGCGAGGCGGTGCTCTTCGTCAAGCTCTACGACGTCGACCCCAACGGCGCGGCCACCCTGCCCAACGGCCTGGTCGCCCCGGTCCGGCTCACCGGCCTGCCGCGCGAGATCGAGGCGGCGCAGCCGGTCACCGTCACGCTGCCGGCGATCGTCCGTCGCGTCGAGGCGGGACATCGGCTGCGCGTCGTGGTGGCGACCTCCGACCAGGCGTACGCCACCCCGGTCGAGCCCACCGTCCACACCGTCGCGGCCGGCGGCGCGGTCGGCCTGCCGACCGTCGCCGGCGAACCGATCCCCACCGCCGCCACGGTGTGGCGGTGGGTGCTGGTCGGGCTGGTCGCCGCGATCGCGGTCGGGCTCGTCGCGGTCGTGACCGTGGCCCGCCGCCGGCACCGCCGCCAGGACAGCTCCGTCCACCCGGCGTACGCGGGCGTCCCGCTCGCCGTGCGGCAGCTCCGCAAGGAGTACGCGGACGGCTTCGTCGCCGTTTCCAACGTGGACTTCGAGGTGCATCCCGGCCAGGTCGTCGGCCTGCTCGGCCCCAACGGCGCCGGCAAGACCACCACGCTGCGGGTGCTGATGGGGCTGACCCAGCCCACGGCCGGCGAGATCTACGTCTTCGGGCACCGGCTGGTGCCCGGCTCGCCGGTGCTGTCCCGGATCGGCGCGCTGGTCGAGGGGCCGGGCTTCCTGCCGCACCTGTCCGGCCTGGAGAACCTGAGGGCGTACTGGCGGGCCACCGGGCGGCCGGCCGAGGACGCGCACTTCGACGAGGCCCTGGAGATCGCCGGCCTGGGCGACTCCGTGCATCGCAGGATCAAGAACTACAGCCACGGCATGAAGCAGCGCCTCGCCATCGCGCAGGCGATGCTGGGCCTGCCCGAGCTGCTGGTGCTGGACGAGCCGACCGACGGGCTCGACCCGCCGCAGATCGCGGAGATGCGCCGGGTGTTGCAGCGCTACGCCACCGACGGCCGGGCGGTGCTGGTCTCCAGCCACCTGTTGGCCGAGGTGGAGCAGACCTGCACGCACGCGGTGGTGGTGAACAAGGGCCGGATCGTCGCCTCCGGCCCGGTCGAGGAGATCGTCGGCGAGTCGCCGAGCGTGCTCTTCGAGGTGACCGACCCGGCGGCCGCCCGGGCGGTGCTGGACGGCCTGCACGGGGTGCGGGTACTTCCCGACGGCGAGGGCCAGCTCGTGGTGGACACCAACGGGACCGCCCGCAGCGAGGTGGTCGCCGAGCTGGTCCGGGCCGGCATCGGGGTGGACCGGGTGGTGCCGCGGCGCCGCCTGGAGGACGCGTTCCTCGCCCTGGTCGGTGAGAACTCTCGGGGAAGCGGGGACCGATGATGGCGGGGACGTCACCCACGGTGGGCGCGGCGGCGGGTTACCGGCCGTCGGCCACCCTGCCGTTCGGCGCCGAGTTCCGGCGGCAGGCATCCCGGCGGCGTACGCAGCTCGCGCTCGGGTTCATGGTGCTGCTGCCGCTGATCATCCTGATCGCCTTCCAGTTCGACACGGGCGACGACGACGACAACGGGCGCGGGGAGTTCGGCAGCCTGGTCGAGTTCGCCACCTCGGGCGGGCTGAACTTCACCCTGTTCACCATCTTCGTGTCGGCGTCGTTCCTGCTGGTCGTGGTGGTGGCGCTGTTCTTCGGGGACACGGTGGCCAGCGAGGCGAGCTGGGGCAGCCTGCGCTACCTGCTCGCGGTGCCGGTGCCCCGGGCCCGGCTGCTGGCGGTGAAGCTGCTGGTCGCGCTCGTCTACTCGGCGTTGGCGCTGGCGCTGCTCGCCGGCACGGCCCTGCTGATCGGCACGCTGCGCTACGGGTGGGAGCCGCTGCGCAGCACCGTCGCCGCCCAGCTCGAACCGGGGGAGGGGCTGTTGCGGCTGCTGGGCGTGCTCGGCTACCTGGCCGTCGTACTCCTGGTCGTGGCCGGCCTGGCGTTCCTGCTGTCGGTGGTCACGGACGCCGCGCTCGGCGCGGTCGGCGGCGCGGTGCTGCTGTGGATCCTCTCCAGCATCCTCGACCAGATCACCGCGCTCGGCGCGCTGCGCGCGTTCCTGCCGACCCACTACGCCACCGCCTGGCTGGGACTGCTGTCGACGCCGGTGCAGACCGACGACGTGGTACGCGGCGCCATCTCGGCGATCAGCTACACGACGCTGTTCTGGGGCCTCGCCTTCTGGCGCTTCACCCGCAAGGACGTCACCAGCTGACGCTCGGGCGGCTCAGAGCAGCGGCGGCACCGGGCTGCTCGACTCCGGGCCGCCCGGGTCCGAGGTGTCCGGCAGCGGCCGGGTCGGCGTCGGTGCCGGGTCGGTCGCCTTCTTCCAGGCGCTGACTCCGATCCGGCCCGTGTTGCCGAGATCGATCGGCCCGTCCAGGCCGACGAACTGCGCGGCCCGGCCGGCGGCGGGCGCGACCTCCAGGCGCTCGCCGTCGGTGGCGACGACGGTCGGGTCGGTGACCAGGTTGCGCCAGAGCACGGCGGCGCCAGCCTGCTCGCCGGGGCGCAGGGTCAGCGGCCGGGGCGGGTCGTCGAAGCCCGACGTGATCTCCTTGGCCCCCTCGACCACCCGGACCGGTATCGGATTGCCGTCGCCGTCGAACAGGCGCAGCACCGGGTAGCCGTCGAGCGGGTAGGGCCTCGTGCCGCAGTTGACCAGTCGCAGGCCGAGCGCGCGCAGACCCATCGCGGCGCTGCTGCCCGGCGACGTGATCCGTACGCCGGATGCCGGGCACTCGGTCGCGGCCTCGGTCGCCGTCGGCGCCGTGGTCGGCGCCCCTGTCGGCATGGCCCTTGGCATCGGCGGCGGCGCCGGATCGACCGACGACGGTTCGGTCGCGGGGGAGCAGGCGCCGAGCAGGGCGAGGCCGACGATTGCGACCCCAACCGTCCGTGCCGGACCTGGAACTCCACCGGGCGAACGCGGTGCGGATCGGCGCGCGGGGACTGCCATCGCCTGATCATCGCACCGGCCGGCGCCCGCCGGGCTCGGACACCCGCCCGGCGGAGTCCTGTCGCATCGTAAGGGTGTGGCGCCTGTGAGTGAGAATCGGGTATGGCCACTCCGCCCGCCGTGCCGCAGCCCGAGCCGCCAGCCGAGCCGTCGTCCGCGTCCCCGCCCGCACCGCCAGGCGAGTCGTCGTCCACGTCCCCGCCCGCCCCGCCAGGCGAGCCGTCGCCCGTGTCCCCGCCCGTGTCGCCGGCCGAACCGTCGTCCACGTCCCCGCCCGCCCCGCCACCGGAGCAGTCGGCTGGGCAGTCGCCCAGGCCGGGAGCCTGGGCCGTGCTGGCGGATCAGCGACTGCCCGGGTTTCGCGGGCTTCCGCCGAAGCAGCGTGCGGTGTACGCGACCGCCGCCGCCGTCATCGTCGTGGTCGGCATGCTGTTCGCCTACCAGGCCAACTTTCTCCTGGACCGGTCGACGGCCACCGAGCGGGCCCGCTCGGACAAGCAGGCGCAGAAGGCGGTGGACCGTGAGCAACCCGCGTTCGTGTCCACCGTCACTCCCATCGACTACGACCGGGACCTGCCCGAGGCCTTCACCGTGCTGCTCGACCGGTCGCTGACCGAAGGCGAACAGGCCACCCTCACCGCCCTGAACGGCGACGCGTCAGAGGTGTGGGAGTTCATGAAGCCGCTCGGCGGCCGGATGGTCGAGCACGCGTCCTATGTGGCGCCGTTTGAGGACGGCAACGAGAATCGCGGCGTTGCCCAGACGTTCGACCTGAACCTGAACAGCGATCGCGCCGCCGGACTCACGATCAACAACATGACCGCCGTCAAGGACTCGTGCCACGTACCCACGGCGAAGACCGTCGTCACCGTCCCCCCGGCGGGTGCGGAGTCCCGGCAGGGCCTGCTGTGGGACCTGACCGGTGGGCCGACGGACAAGCCGCACGGCCCGTACGTCCTGGACGAGGGCGAGCCGCAGGAGGGCCAGCTGTACTTCCGCCGCAACGTCGTCGAGCTGGGCAACGGTCAGTCGAACATGGCCTTCCGTATCCAGCCGGAGGTGTCCACCCACACCTGCGAGTGGCACATCGTCGCCTCCTACACCGACACGACCGGTTCCCATGAGCAACGCATCCCGAGCGGCACCGGCACGCTCACCACCGAGGCCATCCCCTCGCAGCCCGTCCAGTACTTCGAGCGCGTCCCGGCCTCGGGGTGGGGCTGCCTCGGCGAGGTGAGTCAGCAGGGTTGCCGGGCCACCGGATCCGTACGGCTACCGAGGCCACCGGCCCACCGACCGGTCCCACGCTGAGCCGGCATGCTCGTCACGGCCGGAGCCCGCGCCGGCGGATCGGCCGGCGCGGGCTTGGGCTCGGTACGACCACCGGCGGGACGTCAGCGGGAACGGGGCCTGCGCTTGCGGGTAGTCGACGTGTCCCCGTCGTCGGACGTGTCGGCAACCCGGGCGTCGGTGTGGCTCAGCTCGGCCAGCGTCGTTCCCCTGAGCTGGTAGACGGCGGTACGCCGGATGCTCAGCTCGGCCATCGGGCCGTCCGCGGGCCGGGTCAGGTAGACCACCGTCGCCCTGCCGTCGCGCACGCTGACGCTCTCCACCGGCGTACGGTCGCCGAGGTCGACCTGGGCCTGGTAGTCCGGTTCGCCCCCGACGTTGCGCCAGGCGGCGAGGGTGAAGAAGCGGCCGGTGCCGCCGCCGTCGAGCATGACCACGCCGATCGCGTCGCCCGCACCGTCGCCGTCGAGGTCGCCGATGGCGCACGGCCGCTGTAACTCCACCGTCGTGCCGTCCCGGTCGGCCCAGCGACCGGCGGTGAGGCGGATCGGGGCGGCGTACCCGCGGTAGCGGACCCGGCTGCTGCCGATCCGGGTGTTGCGCAGTTCGAGGCAGGTGACCTGGTCGCCGGTGCGGCGGGGGGTCGGGGTCGTCCGGGCGTCGACGTCGTCCCGCTTCGCGCCGGTGCCGGCGGGCCGGTCGGCGGACCGGTCCCGCTTCTTCCGGTTGCCCGTGGAGCAGGCGGTGGTCAGCGCCAGCAGGCAGGCCATGGAGAGCGCCACCACCGGGACGAGCTTGCGACGCATTCGCGCGTTCCTTTCCGTCGATGTGCCTGCACCGTAACGGGAGCGCGCCATGGGCGCGCCGTCGCTTCGTGGGAGCCCGGACGCGTTGCTCCCGCTGCGCGACGGCGGCGAGCTGGCAGGGTGAATCCGTACCGTCGAGGAGAGGCCGCCCCCGCGGCTCGGCGGCGACTGCGGGATCGCTCACATCCTGGGATCTGTCGTCGATCCGGGCGGCGTCGGTGCTTAAACTCGCAGGTACAACTGCATACCTCATCCAGAGGGGCTGAGGGATACGGCCCGACGACGCCCCGGCAACCACCCCGCGCGCTCACCGCAGAGCGACCGGCGGGGCAGGTGCCAATTCCGTCCCCGCCGCAGGGTGCGATGCGGGGAAAGATGAGAGGACCCTCGACATGACGTCGACGTTCGCCGTCTCCGGCATCGACACCACCGCCAGCCCCGCCCGCGCCCTGGTCTGCCGCGCCTGTTCGGCCCGCTACCCGCTCGCCGCCCAGCACGCCTGCTACGAGTGTTTCGGTCCGCTGGAGGTCGACTACGACGCCGCCGCGCTGGCGACGGTCACCCGGGAGCAGATCGAGGCCGGCCCGCAGAACATCTGGCGGTACGCCGCGCTGCTGCCCGCCGGCCAGGACCCGGCGACCAGGGTCACCCTCGACCCGGGCTTCACCCCGCTGGTCGCCGCCCCGCACCTCGCGGCCGAGCTGGGCATCACCGCCCCGCTCTGGGTCAAGGACGACAGCGGCAACCCGACCCACTCGTTCAAGGACCGGGTGGTCTCGGTCGCGCTGACCGCCGCCCGGGCGCTCGGCTTCAGCCGCTACGCCTGCGCCTCCACCGGCAACCTGGCCAACTCGGTCGCCGCGCACGCCGCCCGGGCCGGGGCGCCGTCGGTGGTCTTCATCCCCGGCGACCTGGAGCAGGGCAAGGTCGTCACGACCGCCGTCTACGGCGGCGAGCTGGTCGCCGTCGACGGCTCGTACGACGACGTGAACCGGCTCTGCGGCGAGCTGGTGGAGACGGACGAGTTCGAGGACACCGCGTTCGTCAACGTCAACGTCCGCCCCTACTACGCCGAGGGGTCGAAGACGCTCGGCTACGAGGTGGCCGAGCAGCTCGGCTGGCGGATCCCGGCCCAGGTGGTCATCCCGATGGCCTCCGGGGAGCTGCTGACCAAGATCGACAAGGCGTTCGCCGAACTGGTCGAGATCGGGCTGGTCGAGGCGCCGGCCGCCGGCTGGAAGGTCTTCGGCGCCCAGTCGGCCGGCTGCAACCCGATCGCCGCCGCCCTGCACGCCGACACCGACACGATCACCCCGGTCAAGCCGACGGGCATCGCCAAGTCGCTGAACATCGGCGACCCGGCCGCCGGCCTCTACGCGTTGGAGGCGGTGCGCCGCACCGGGGGCTGGATGGAGTACGTCGACGACGACGAGATCCGCGCCGGCATCCGGCTGCTGGCCCGCACCACCGGCGTGTTCGCCGAGACCGCCGGCGGGGTGACGGTGGCGGTGCTGCGCAAGCTGGTCGAGTCCGGCCGGCTCGACCCGACCGCGGAGACCGTCGTCTTCAACACCGGCGAGGGGCTCAAGACCCTCGACGCGATCGCCGCCCAGGCCGGCCCCACCCACCGCATCAGGCCCTCGCTGCGCGCCGCCCGCGACGCCGGCCTCCTCGGCTGAGCTCCGAGGCCGGTGACCGCTCGCGGCTCAGCCGCCGGCCCGGCCCGCCCCGGCGCCGGTCGCGCGCCTCGCCTCGACGTCGGCCAGCCGGTCCGGTCTGCCACCGGCCGGCGTGGACACGCCGTGCAGGCGGCGCGCGACCGTCGCCGCGACCTGACGGAAGGCGAGCACGGCCGCACGGCGGTCGTGCCGTCGGGCAGCCGCGACGAAGGGCACCGGGGCGACCTCGGACAGCTCCACGAAGCGCAGCTCCGCGAGGGGCGAGAGCCCGCGTGCCGTGCGGGGGCCCACGGCCACCACCGACGGGTCCTGGAGGATCAGGTACGCCATCTCCGCCGGCGAGGTGACCGTCACCCCGCGTTGCTGCGGCGGGCAGCCGTCGCGGTAGTCGTTGAGCAGCCAGTAGTCGCGGATCGTCGGCACGTCCTCGATCCGGGGCATGGCCAGCGTGAGCACGTCCGCCAGCGACACCGCCGCCCCGGCGTCGGCCAGGGGATTCCGGGCGTTCAGCGCGAGGACGCGGGGCTCGGCGAACAGCACCGTCCAGTCGTGCCGTTCGGGGTCCAGCGGCAGCCGGGTGAGCGCCACGTCGATCTGGTCCTCCAGCAGGGCGGTGTACAGCCCGCCCACGGTCAGTTCGCGCAGGACCAGCCGTACCTCGGGGGCGGCCCGCTGCCAGGCGGGCAGGATCGACGCGAGGAGGTCGCCGGCCCCGCCGGTGCTGAAGCCGACGCGTAGCGTGCCGTCGCCGGTGCCGACGGTGTCCCGGGCCGCCCGTACGCCGTCGGCGACCTCGACCACGGCCCGCCGGGCCGGTTCGAGCAGCGCGGATCCGGCCTCGGTGAGTCGGACGCCCGCCGGCTCCCGGTGGAACAGCGGCGCGCGCACCGACCGCTCCAGGGCGCGGATCTGCTGGCTCAGCGTCGGCTGACTGACGTGCAGCAGCGCGGCGGCGCGGGTGAAGGACCGCTCCTCGGCGACGGCGAGGAAGTACCGGAGTTGACGTAGTTCCACCATGACGATCCCCCTTGCCCGCCCCCCGCGGGCATCGATGATCAGAAGATCTACCAGCACTCATAGGTCCGTCCTATGGCCCATCTTTGTCGCGTCTTGGACAGCCCTCCCGACCCGGCCGAAGAATCTCCAGGTGGCGGTACCCGGAAGCTCCCGGGGTCCACCGCCGCCTGTCACATAGGCGACGAATTGCGATCGGCCGCGACCACCCGGCCGGCACGAGAGGGGTTCCCATGAACGCAGCACCGGCCCGCGTCACCCGGGCGGCCGTGACCGCCTTCACCATGCTGGCCGCCTCCCTCGGTGTGGTGGCCCTCGGCGCCACGCCGGCGGCGGCCGGGACGCTGGACAAGTACACCGTCAGCAAGTCGTCGAGCAGCTTCGACGGCGGCTGCGTGGCGGAGTCGACCGTGAGCTACTGGCCCGGCACCGACACCGCGACGTTCACCACCACGGTCCGCAACCCGTACCTGTTCGCGGCGTGCCGGGTGAACACCCGCCTGTACGTGCAGGGCGCCACCACCCAGTGGACCAGCGCCACGCACTACACGATGGCGTGTGGGATCACCGACACGACGTGCGCGTCCACCCAGACCACGACCGGCACCTACTACGCCGCCACGCCGAGCCTGACGGCGTACGTGGACAGCGTCAACGACGCGCTGGAGGCGATGGGCCTGGAGCGGTCGATGACCCGCAAGAAGGCGGTCGAGTCGATCTCGATCGAGTTCAGCAAGGCGGGCTGACGCGGCGAACGGGCGGCCGGCACCACGGGGCGCCGGCCGCCCGTTGTCGTCACGGGACAGGCCGGCGCCCCCGGTGACGTGTCCGACGGCCACCGTGGGCGCCGCCCGGTCCATCCGGGGTTCCGGGCAGGTCAGGGGCGCGAAGCGCAAGATCGCGGGGGCGGTCGGGAGGAACGGGGGAGGGGCGACTCACCCGGACGGGGGATCGGGTCGATCCGCCGGGTAACTGGCTTTTCGCTGTGAGTGCGGAAAACGCGCCGACAAGGACTTGACGGCAGGAACCGGGCGGCGCAAGATGCTTCGTGCGGGAGGGCGTCTCGCCGGAGACTTTGAGTTCTTGCGACCCAACGCCGGAGGCGTTGTGCGAGTGTCCCTCCCGACCAGCGTCCGATCGGGCCAGCGGTTAAATCGCTGGCCCGATCGTCGTTTCCGGGCCACCCTCGGGGCATGAGCATCACGATCGCGCCGATCGACGCCGCCGACCAGGCCGCGATCGATGCGGCCTACCGGATCGGGGCGGCGGCCAACGACGTCGACCTGCCGGACTTCCCGCCCTTCTGCCGGCGGCGCTTCGAGGCCGCGATCCGGCACCCGATGCCCGGCAACGCCGCGATCTGGGCGCTGGCCCGGCTCGACGGCGTGCCGGCCGGCTACCTCGCGCTGGACCTGCCGCAGCTCGACAACACCGAGAACGCCACCGCCGACCTGATCGTGGACCCGGCCCACCGGCGTCGCGGGGTGGGCCGGGCGCTGCACGAGCACGCCGTACGGCTGCTGCGCGAGCGGGGCCGCAAGCGGGTGCTGGGGATGGCGGTCGCCGCGCTGCCCGGCGGCCCGCCCCGGCCCGAGGCCGGCGCCGCCTTCGCCGCGTCGACCGGCGCGCAGCCGGCGCTGGCCGAGATCCGCAGCCGGCTCGACACCACCCGGCTCGACCACGACGGGCTGGACGCCGCGCTGGCCGACGCCCGCACCCGGGCCGACGGCTACCGCGTCCTCCGCTGGCAGGGGAGCACCCCCGACGAGCACGTCGCCGACATCGCCTACCTCGACGGCCGGCTGATGGCCGACGCGCCCCTCGGCGACGTGGAGTGGGAGCCCGAGCGGATCGACGTCGAACGGGTCCGCGGCATCGAGCGGGCGCTGGAGGCGCGGGGGCGGCGGCGCTACCACACGGCGGTGCGCCACGAGGCGTCCGGCCGGGTGGCCGCCTGGACCCTGCTCGACGTGGGCCCCTCCGCCGACTGGCACGCGTTCCAGCAGATCACCATCGTCGACCCCGCTCACCGGGGGCACCGGCTCGGTCTGCTCGTCAAGATCGAGAATCTGCGGCACCTGCTCGCCCACGAGCCGGCGGTGCGCGCGATCGACACCTTCAACGCGGCCGAGAACAGCTACATGATCACGATCAACGAGCAGCTCGGCTTCCGCCGGGTCGACGGCTGGACCGACTGGCAGCTCACGATCTGAGTTGTGACACGGCCCTACTGATCCTGGGGCTTCCTGTTGCATGATGGCGGGCATGACGGAGACCCCGCACCCCCTGTACGACAGGCACGCCGACACCCTGACCCGTGCGCTGACCGCGATCACGGAGCGCGGGTACTGGTCCGCCTACCCCGAGTCGCCCAGCCCACGGGTCTACGGCGAGACCGCCGCCGCCGACGGCAAGGCCGCCTTCGAGGCGTACCTCGGCGGCGACTTCCCCCTCGACCAGCCGGGCACCGGCGACCGGGTCGCCACCGAGACCAGCCCGTTCGGCGTCGAGCTGGGCGTCCGCTACCCGCACGCCGGGGCCGACGAGCTGGTCGCCGCCGCCTCCACCGCCCTGCCGAGCTGGCGCGACGCCGGCCCGCAGACCCGGGTGGGCGTCTGCCTGGAGATCCTCGACCGGCTGCACAAGCACATCTTCGAGCTGGCCAACGCGGTGCAGTTCACCAGCGGCCAGGCGTTCGTGATGGCCTTCCAGGCCGGCGGCGCGCACGCGCTGGACCGCGCGCTGGAGGCGGTCGCCTACGCGTACGCGGAGATGACCCGGCACCCGGGGACGGCGGGCTGGGAGAAGGCCGCCGGCAAGGGCGACCCGCTGCGGATGACCAAGACCTTCCATGTGGTGCCCCGCGGTGTGGCGCTGGTGATCGGCTGCAACACCTTCCCGACCTGGAACTCGTACCCGGGGCTGTTCGCCTCGCTGGTCACCGGCAACCCGGTGGTGGTCAAGCCGCACCCGCGCGCCGTGCTGCCGCTGGCCATCACCGTCCGGTACGCCCGGGAGGTGCTCGCCGAGGCCGGCTTCGACCCGAACCTGGTGCTGCTCGCCCCCGAGGCCCCCGGCGAGAAGCTCGCCTCCACGCTGGCCCTGCACCCGGCCGTGAAGATCGTCGACTTCACGGGTTCCACCGAGTACGGCGACTGGCTGGAGGCCAACGCCCGGCAGGCGGCGGTCTACACCGAGAAGGCCGGCCTGAACACGGTGGTGGTCGACTCCACCGACGACTTCGCCGGGATGTGCCGCAACCTCGGCTTCACGCTGACCCTCTACAGCGGCCAGATGTGCACCACCTCGCAGAACATCCTCATCCCCGCCGAGGGGATCGCCACCGACCAGGGGCACAAGAGCTTCGACGAGGTGGCCGGCGGGATCGCCGCCGCGATCGGCAAGCTCACCGCCGACCCGGCGCGCGGGGTGGAGCTCACCGGCGCGATCGTCAACGACGGGGTGCTGGAGCGCCTCGACGAGGTCACCAAGGTCGGCGAGACGGTGCTGGAGTCGCGTACGGTCGAGCACCCGGCCTTCCCCGGCGCGGTGGTCCGCACCCCGACGCTGGTCAAGCTGGCGGCCGGCGACACGGCGACCTACTCGAAGGAGTGGTTCGGGCCGATCTCGTTCGCCGTCGCGACGGACTCGACGGCGCACAGCCTGGAGATCCTGCGGTCGACGGTCGGCGAGAAGGGCGCGCTCACCGCGGCGGTCTACTCCACCGACGAGGCGGTCCTCGACGCGGCTGAGGCGGCGGCGATCGAGGTCGGGGTGCACCTGTCCTGCAACCTGACCGGCGGGGTCTTCGTGAACCAGTCGGCGGCCTTTTCCGACTTCCACGGCAGCGGCGCGAACGCGGCGGCCAACTCCGCGCTCACCGACGGCGCCTACGTGGCCAACCGGTTCCGCATCGTGCAGTCCCGTCGGCACGCCTGAGTCGCGGTCGGGGTTTCCGGGGCGGCCCGCCCCGGAAACCCAGCCGTGTCAGGCGGCGCGGCGCATCTGGAGTTCGGTGAGCGCCGGCACGGTGGGGTGCGGCACGCGCACGCCGGTGTCGACGAAACCCAGCCGCCGGTAGGCGCGGTAGGCCCGGTCGTTGCCGACCACCACCTCCAGCATCAGCTCGGGCCGGCCGCACTGCCGGGACCAGGCGGCCACCGCCTCGACCAGCTCGCCGAGCAGGCCGGTGCCGCGCCAGGACGGGGTGACGTAGACGGCGTAGACGACGGTCAGCCCGGGCTCCTCCGGGGTCACCGTGCCCCCGGCGTGCCCGACCAGCCGGCCGCCCGGGTCCGCGACGAACTGCGCGGTGTCCGCGCCGGCCGACACGTACGCGATCCGGGCCGCGTAGTCGGCGTGCGGCCGGGCCGCCGCGTTGGCGAGGGTCTCCAGGAAGGCCAGCGGCGCGTCGGCGAGCATCTCCAGCCGCAGCGCCCGCATCCGGGCGGCGTCCCGGGGCCGGACCCGCCGGATCTCCGCGTGCCGGGTGCCCGCCGACCCCCGCCCCGGCCCGTCCGGCGTCCTCGTCATGCCGAATGCCTACCACAGCGACGGATGACGATGCCCCTCGATCGGAATATGCCCGATTTGGGGTCGTGCGCCGTCGTCACGCCTCGTGTAGCGTGCGATTTCGGTCACCGAATGCAGCGGCCTCCCCCGACCGCCGGTTCGGTGGTCCTCCGGTGCCGGTCCGCCGGTCTCCGGGGTTGTGGAACGCCGTGCAGAGTGAGGAAGTGGACCGTGGCACAGGGCACCGTTAAGTGGTTCAACGCCGAAAAGGGCTACGGCTTCATCGCCGTCGACGGCGGGCAGGACGTCTTCGTCCACTTCTCCGCGATCGAGATGGACGGCTACAAGGCGCTGGACGACGGCCAGCGGGTGGAGTTCGAGATCGCCCAGGGCCAGAAGGGGCCCCAGGCCGAGCGCGTACGCGTCATCGCCTGACCCCCGTCCGCCACGGACCGGGCGGGTGACCCGCTTCGAACACGTGGGTTCGGCGGGTGGGGTGGTGGCGTGTGGTGGGCGCTGTCGAGCTGCCCCGTCCGTAGGGCCACCCCGCCTCTGTAGGACCATGCCTCGCATCCGGCTCGGCCGCCTGCGAGGCATGGCGTGCCCCATCTGGTCCGTGGCGTGGCACCCCGGACTGCGGTGCGGGCGCCAGGCAGGGAAGATCGTGAACCGGTTCAGCCGTCGCTGAGGAGGGTTCATGTCCGACCAGCCGCCCCAGGCCACGCCCCCGCCGGGGGATCCCGACCCCGCCACGGCCGGCGACGCGAGCGCGCCGCAGCCGCAGGGGTGGGTCTTCCCGCCCACCGGCGGGTTCCCGGCCGGCTCCGGCCCGTACGGCGGGCAGCCGTGGTATCCGGGCGCGCCGGTCGCGTACCCGGGGCAGCCGGTCCACGGGTGGTACCCGCCCGGCCACGGCCTCGACCCCGCCGACCCGCTGGTCACCCCGCCCGGCGGAGGCGTGAACGGCTGG
Source organism: Micromonospora sp. NPDC047465 (assembly GCF_040643125.1). NCBI lineage: Bacteria > Bacillati > Actinomycetota > Actinomycetes > Micromonosporales > Micromonosporaceae > Micromonospora > Micromonospora sp. NPDC047465. The sequence continues at coordinate 12,535 of NZ_JBEYTP010000039.1, read as the reverse complement.
TTCGCCCGGTGCGTCGGCGCGGTGCGCCGGGGCTGGAAGCCGCTGCTGCCGATCCTGCTGCTCACCCAGGTGCTGCCGGCCGTGGTGCTGTCGGTGCTCGCGCTGGTGGTCGACCCGTCGGCCCGGTGGGACGAGTCGATGGCCGACGACCCGGCCGCGCTGCCCGACACCTTCCTGGCCGACCTCGGCACCATGATGGCCGTGCTGATCGGCGGCGCCCTGGTCTTCGGCCTGGTGCAGAGTCTCGGCTGGGCCGCCGGCACCTGGGTGGTCGCCCGGCAGGCGGCCGGCCAGCCGGTGACCGTCGGCGCCGCGCTGGGCTACGGCCTGCGCCGGGCGCCGGGCCTCTGGGGCTGGACCCTGTTGATGAGCGTGATCATCGGGCTCGGGGTCTGCTTCTGCGTCATCCCCGGCATCTACTTCGCCTTCGCGCTGGGCATGGCCGGCCCGGTCTACCTCTTCGAGCGGCAGCACCCGATCGGCCGCTCGTACCGGATGTTCCACGACCGGCTGGGCCTGCTGCTCGGCCGGGTGGCGCTCGTCGCGGCGGCGGTGATCGTCGGGGGCGGGGCGGCCGGCCTGGTGGAGGGCATCGGCTCGCTGCCGTTCGGCGTCACCCCGCTGGAGTCGCCCGGCACGGCGGTGGGCGCGATCGCGGTGGCGGTGCTCGGCGGCGTGCTGGGCCTGCCCACCCACCTCGCCCAGCTGGTCGGCCTGGTCGTCACGTACGCCGAGCAGCGCGCCCACGAGGGGCCGGTGGACAGCGCGCGGCTGGCCGGTGAACTCGGCTGAGCGGGGCGGGCGTGCTTGCACTCGGCAGGGGAGAGTGCTAAACAAGTCATTGGCACTCGCATACCGTGAGTGCCAATGGTCGGGGCGGTAGGGCCACGGCCGCACGGGCGTCCACACGCCGGTGCGGCACATGGCCGGTCGTCGCGGGCTATCCGGCCCGGCCGAGGAGACGTCGTCGTCGCCAGGTGGCGACGTCCCCAAGGTGCGTACACCAGGCGGCCCATCCGGGACACAACCTCCGGGTGGCCCGTGAGTGTCCAGGAGGACAACGCCGTATGGCCAAGATGATCGCGTTCGACGAAGAGGCGCGCCGGGGCCTCGAGCGGGGCATGAACCAGCTCGCCGACGCCGTGAAGGTGACCCTCGGCCCCAAGGGCCGCAACGTCGTGCTCGAAAAGAAGTGGGGTGCCCCCACCATCACCAACGATGGTGTGAGCATCGCCAAGGAGATCGAGCTCGAGGACCCCTACGAGAAGATCGGCGCCGAGCTGGTCAAGGAGGTCGCCAAGAAGACCGACGACGTCGCCGGTGACGGCACGACGACGGCGACCGTCCTGGCCCAGGCCCTCGTCCGCGAGGGTCTGCGCAACGTGGCCGCCGGTGCCAACCCGATGGCCCTGAAGCGGGGCATCGAGGCCGCCGTGGCCAGCGTCTCGGAGGAGCTGTCCAAGCTCGCCAAGGACGTCGAGACCAAGGAGCAGATCGCCTCCACCGCCTCCATCTCCGCCGGTGACAGCACCGTCGGCGAGATCATCGCCGAGGCGATGGACAAGGTCGGCAAGGAAGGCGTCATCACCGTCGAGGAGAGCAACACCTTCGGCCTGGAGCTGGAGCTCACCGAGGGTATGCGCTTCGACAAGGGCTACATCTCGGCCTACTTCATGACCGACCCGGAGCGCATGGAGGCCGTCTTCGACGACCCCTACCTCCTGATCGTCAACAGCAAGATCTCGTCGGTCAAGGACCTGCTCCCGATCCTCGAGAAGGTCATGCAGTCGGGCAAGCCGCTGCTGATCATCGCCGAGGACATCGAGGGCGAGGCCCTGGCCACCCTGGTCGTCAACAAGGTCCGGGGCACCTTCAAGTCGGTCGCCGTCAAGGCGCCGGGCTTCGGTGACCGCCGCAAGGCCATGCTGGCCGACATCGCCATCCTCACCGGTGGCCAGGTCATCAGCGAGGAGGTCGGCCTCAAGCTGGACGCCGTCGGCCTCGACATGCTGGGCCGCGCCCGCAAGGTCGTGGTGACCAAGGACGAGACCACCATCGTCGACGGTGCCGGCGACGCCGAGCAGATCCAGGGCCGGGTCAACCAGATCCGGGCCGAGATCGACAAGAGCGACTCCGACTACGACCGCGAGAAGCTGCAGGAGCGGCTGGCCAAGCTGGCCGGCGGCGTCGCGGTGATCAAGGTCGGCGCGGCCACCGAGGTCGAGCTGAAGGAGCGCAAGCACCGCATCGAGGACGCCGTCCGCAACGCGAAGGCCGCCGTCGAGGAGGGCATCGTCCCGGGTGGTGGCGTCGCGCTGGTGCAGGCCGGCAAGACCGCCTTCGACAAGCTGGACCTGACCGGCGACGAGGCGACCGGCGCGCAGATCGTCAAGATCGCGCTGGACGCCCCGCTGCGGCAGATCGCCGTCAACGCCGGCCTCGAGGGCGGCGTGGTCGTCGAGCACGTCCGCAACATCGAGCCGGGTCACGGCCTCAACGCCGCCAACGGCGAGTACGTCGACCTGCTGGCCGCGGGCATCATCGACCCGGCCAAGGTGACCCGTTCGGCGCTGCAGAACGCCTCGTCGATCGCGGCGCTCTTCCTCACCACCGAGGCCGTCGTGGCGGACAAGCCGGAGAAGACCCCGGCCGCGCCGGCTGGTCCGGGTGGCGGGGACATGGACTTCTGAGTCCAGTTCCACGTACGCCGGAAGGGGCGGGCCGCGTCAGCGGTCCGCCCCTTCCGCCGTCAGGTCGGCAGTGGTCGTTGGTTGCGTCTCTTCTGCGCCCGGCCGTACGGCTGCGGGATCTGGACCGGCTCGTCGACCAGCGTCACCGGCTCGTCGGTCGGCTCGTCGGCACCGCTCATCTCCGCCTGCTGCTCGGCGTCGCCGTAGTCGAGCCGGTCGAACGGCAACGGGCCGGGGCGTTCGTCGTCCGTGGTCATGGCTGCCTCCTCTACCGAAACGGTAGGGGGCGTCGATCAAAGATGGGGGCGAATGGGGTTATCGACGTCTATATCCCCTTCGCCCCCTTCCGTCACTCCCCGAGCGTCCTGCGGTACAGGAAGAAGACCCGCTCGATCCGGGCGCCCGCGCTGCCCGAGTAGAACGGCACCGGCCCCACCCAGCCGATCTGCGCCGCCGTCACGCCCGCCGCCCGCTGGTCGCGCAGGCAGCGGCGCAGCAGCACCCCGCCGATCCCCGAGCCCTCCGCCGCCGGGGCGGTGCCCATCGGCCCGAACCAGCTCGGCCGGGACGACCCGTACGCGGCGAAGCCGAGCACCTCGCCGTCGCGCTCGGCCAGGTGGCAGCCCGCCCCTTCCCGGCCCACCGAGCCGGCCAGCTCCGCGTCCCAGGCGCCGCCGAACGTGGCGCGGGCGAACTCCGCCAGCGCCGGCAGGTCGGCCGGCTCGGCGCGGCGGACCGAGACACCCCGGCCGGCCAGCCGTGCCTCCGCCGCCTCCGTGGAGCGCAACGCGGGGGAGTCGTCGTACGACAGGTCGGCGGTCATGTTCCACGCCGTCCGGTCCTGCCGGTAGCCGAGCGCCAGCGCGGCGCAGACCGCCGGGGTGTAGCGCACGTCGATCCCGGGCCAGGCGTAGTACGGCGGGTTCCCCGCCAGCAGCACCTCGGCCGCGCCGAGACCGGCCAGGGTCCGCTCGGCGGACGACAGCAGCGCCCGCCCGACGCCCCGGCGCCGGTGGTCGGGGTGCACCGCCACGAGGTCCACGTGCCCGAGCCCGGCGTCCCGCCCCGACAGGGAGCAGACCAGCACCCCGACCAGCTCCGCCCCCCGGTACGCGCCCAGCGCGACGACCGGCCGGTCGGCGGCCGCCCGGGCCCAGAGCGCGGCCACGAGGGCCGGCGCCTCGGCGGCGTCCTCGGGCAGGTCCAGTGCCCGGCGGCACAGCTCCACCACGGGCGCCCGGTCGGCGGTCAGCTCGACGATCTCCGCATCCATGGTCGCCGACCCTAGAGCACGGGGTGCGGGGGAGGGCAAGGGCCGCTCACCCGCGGGCCGCCCGCACCGCCGCGTACGCGTCGACCAGGCCGGCGCCGGTGATGTTCGCGTCGCCGCCGCAGGTCTCCGTCCGGGAGGCGTACGTCGCCTCGGCCGGGGTCGCCGTGTCCCGCAGGATCTGCCGGGTGCGCGGCAGGTCGCCCACCAGCGCCGGGTTGGCCGACCACATCAGCGCCACGACGCCGGCCACCTGCGGGGTCGCCATCGAGGTGCCGCTCATGGTGGCGTACCCGCCGCCGGGCATCGCCGACAGCACCTCCTCGCCGGGGGCGACCAGGTCCGGCTTCGCCGCCCCCGGCACCGGTCCGCGGGACGAGAAGTCGGTGACCTGGCGCCGCTGGTCCACCGCGCCGACGGTCAGCACGTCCGCGTACGGCGCGGGCGGGTCGTCGATCGAGCCGCAGTACGGGCCGGTGTTGCCGGCGGCGGCGACGACCAGGATGCCGGCGGCCTCCAGGGCGGCGGTGGCCGGCCGGAGTGCGCGCGGGTCGCAGCCCTCGATCGGCGGGCAGCCCCACGAGTTGGTGAGGATCTCCGGGGCGCGCGCCGGGCGCCCGTCCGTGAACGGGTTCCCGCCGGGCGGGAAGGGCGCCAGCATGAACTGGAGGCAGTCCAGGTAGTACCCGGGATTGCCCAGGTTGCGGTCCAGGTTGACGCAGCCCACCCACTGCGCGCCCGGGGCCACCCCGATCCCCCCTCGGCCCACCGCGCTGCCCACGGTGTGCGTGCCGTGCCCGCCCTGGTCGGTCGGGGAGCGGGTGCCGTCCCACGGGTCGTACCAGGAGTCGTCGCCGCCCCGGAAGCCGGCGGCCAGCGCCGGGTGCCCGCCGTCCACCCCGGAGTCGGAGCTGCCCACCACGATCCCGGAGCCGTCCACCCCGAGCTGCGACCACACGCGGTCCGCGCCGAGCATCCGGACGTTCCACTCCGGGCCGGCCGGCGCGGGCGCGGTGCCCCGACTGCGGCCGGCCGGCGCGGGCAGCGGCCGCACCCGCTGGCTGACCAGCACCCGGGCCACCTCCGGCCGGCGGGACAGCCAGGCCCGCACCGCCGGCCCGCCGTCCACCTCGACGGCGTTGATCAGGTAGTAGGAGGTGTGGTCCAGCCGCAGCCGGCGCAGGTCCCGGCGCAGGTCGGCCTGGGTCCGCTCGGCGGTGTCGACCAGCCGCCGGTAGACCTCGCCGGCCCGCGCGTCCCGGCCGGCCCGCCCGGCCGTCGCCGGCACCCCGCCCAGGTCGGCCTGCTCGCGCAGCACCACGAACAGCCGCTCGCCGTGCAGGCCGGGCTGGCCCGCGCCGACGGCCACCGCGCCGACCGCGACCAGCAACGCCGCGGCGGTCACCCCGGCCACCCGCCGGCTCGGCCGCCGGCCGCGGGGCCGGGCCAGCAGCACGCCGTACGCCACGGCGAGCACGGCCGCGACGGCGAGTCCGGCGCCGGCGGCGGCCGCCACCCAGAACGGCACGTCGCGGGTGTTGGCCAGGACGAGGGTGATCTCCTCGGGATCGGTGAAGGCCAGCGGGCCGAAGACGGCGAGCCCGACCAGCCAGCGGGTGGCGGCGCGGACCCCGGCCCGCCCGCCCGGCTCACTTCCGCCCGGCTCACTTCCGCTGGTGTCCGACGGGCCAGCCGGGGCGGTGCCCGACGGGGCGGCCGGCACCGTGCCCGGCGGCGCGGCCGGGGTGGCGGCGGCCGGGCGGCGGGCCGCCGCGTGCAGGGCGGCCAGCGCGAAGCCGGCCGGCGGCAGGGTCAGCAGCAGGGGCAGTTGGGCCCCGGACTGCCCGACCCCGGCGGCGAGGACGAGCAGCGCGACTCCGGCGACCAGCCCGCCGACCAGCACCAGCCGGGCCGGCCGGGGCGGCTCGCCGACGGCGAAGCGGGACCAGAAGGCGTCGTCCAGCAGCGCCCCGGCCAGCACGCCCAGGGCGGCGGCGGCGAGCCCGGCGAGCACCGTCTCCAGCAGCCCGCCGAGCGCCCCCAGCCAGACCCACGGCAGCAGCAGCGCCAGCCCGCCGGCCACCCCGAGCAGGGTGGCGGTCGGGGCGGAGGGCCGGCGCGGGGCGGCGGCGCGGCGGGCGAGCGCCCGCAGGACGAGGGTGGCCAGGGCGGCCGTGGCGGCGAGCGCCGCGAGGTACGCCTCGTGGTGCACCGGCGGGAGCGCCCGGAGCAGCCCCAGCGCGCCGAACACGAGTGCCGCGGCCAGCCAGGCCCGGCCGGTGGCGCGGACCGCCGCCGAGCGGGGCAGCAGGGCGAGCGGAAGCGCGGGCGCGCCGACCAGCAGCACGGTGAACAGCACCGTCGCCGGCCAGAGCCACACCACGCGGTGCAGCCCGGAGGCCAGCACGATCTGGTCGGCCAGCCACCCGCCGAGCTGGCTGACCACCACGACCCCGACCGTCCAGCAGCCGGCGACCACCGCCGCCACCACGGGCCACGGACTCGACCGGGCCGGCGCGGCCGGCGGGAGCGGGGCGGGCTGACCAGCGGGGAACGGGGGGCCGATCTCCATTCCTCAGACAGTACGGCGCGGACGGTGTGTGCCGCCGGTGTGGCCGTGACGGTTACCGTGGACGGGTGCGCGACCCCAACGTGTCCCGAACCGAGGCCAGCCAGCTCTCCCCTGAGCGCCGGGCCACCGACCTGCGCCGCCTGCGGGCCGAACGCTTCGACGTGCTGGTCATCGGCGGTGGGGTGACCGGGGCGGGCGCCGCCCTCGACGCGGCCTCGCGGGGGCTGAAGGTGGCCCTGGTGGAGGCGCGCGACTACGCCGCCGGCACCTCCAGCCGCTCCAGCAAGCTGATCCACGGCGGCCTGCGCTACCTGGAGCAGCTCGAGTTCCACCTGGTGCACGAGGCGCTCACCGAGCGCGGCCTGCTCGCCACCCGGCTCGCCCCGCACCTGGTGCGGCCGGTGCCCATCCTGGTCCCGCTGCCCGGCGGGCGCGGCGCGCGCGACCTGCCCGGCCGGCTGTTCCGCCGCTCCTACTACGGCGCCGGAGTGGCGGCGTACGACGCCTTCGCCGGGATCTTCGGCGGCGGCCGGGGCATGCCGCTGCACCGCCACCTGACCCGCGAGGGCGCCCGCCGGGTCTTCCCCAGCCTGCGACCCGACGCGCTGGCCGGCGCGATCCGCTACTACGACGGGCAGGTCGACGACGCCCGGCTGGTGGTGACCCTGGCCCGCACCGCGGCCAGCCTCGGCGCGACCGTGGTGCCCAGCGCCCGGGCGGTCGGGCTGATCCGGCAGGCCCGCGAGGTCACCGGCGTCCGGGTCCGCGACCTGGAGGCGCCGGCCGGCTCCCCGGACGCCGAGTTCGAGGTGCGCGCCCGCACCGTCATCGCCGCCACCGGCGTGTGGAGCGACGACATGTCCCGGATGCTGAACGACGTCGGGCTGCGCCCCGGCATCCGCGTCCGGGCCTCCAAGGGCGTGCACCTGGTGGTGCCCCGCTCGGCGATCACCGGCGAGGCGGGGCTGATCCTGCGTACGGCGACCAGCGTGCTCTTCGTCATCCCGTGGGGCGGGCACTGGATCATCGGCACCACCGACACCGACTGGCGGCTCGACCGGTCCCACCCGGCCGCCTCCGCCCGGGACATCGAATATTTGCTGGAGCAGGTCAACACCGTGCTGGACCGGCCGCTCACCACGGCCGACATCGAGGGCGTCTACGCCGGGCTGCGGCCGCTGCTGGCCGGCGAGGCCGACTCCACCTCGAAACTGTCCCGCGAGCACGCCGTCTTCGAGCCGATGCTCGGGCTGCTGCTGGTCGCCGGCGGCAAGTACACGACGTACCGGGTGATGGCCTCGGACGTGGTCGACCGGGCCGCCCACCGGCTCGGCGCCGTACGCCCCTCGCGTACCGCCGACCTGCCGCTGCTGGGCGCGGACGGCTACCCGGCGATGTGGCGGGGCCGGGCGGACCTGGCCCGCCGGCACGGGATGCCGGTCGGGGTGGTCGAGCACCTGCTGGAGCGCTACGGCACCCTCAGCCTGGACCTGCTCGCGCTGGTCTACGCCGACCCGCTGCTCGCCTCCCCGCTGGCCGGTGCCCCGGAATACCTCGCGGCCGAGGTGACGTACGCGGCCCGGGCGGAGGGGGCGCTGCACCTGGAGGACGTGCTCACCCGGCGGACCCGGATCTCCTTCGAGACCGCGCACCGCGGCCTGGAGTCGGCCGGGCACGCCGCCGAGCTGATGGGCGCGGTGCTCGGTTGGGACGAGGCCACCCGGGCCCGCGAGGTGGAGCACTACCGGGCCAGGGTGGAGGCGGAACGCCAGTCCCAGCTGATGCCCGACGACGCCACGGCGGACGCCGCCCGGCTCGGCGCGCCCGACGTCCGGGGCTTCGCGGCCGACCGCGGCTCGGACGACGATCCCGTCGAACTGCCGTCGTCGTCCCGCTGACTGATCCCTCCAGCCCCTACCTTTCGGCGGCCGACCGCGGCGCCCCGCCGCCCCTGCGGCTCCCGCCGCGCGTCGCCCCGCCGCCCCCGCGGCTCCCGCCGCGCGTCGCCCCGCCGCCCCCGCGGCTCCCGCCGCGCGTCGCCCCGCCGGCGCCCCCGGCCGGGGCCGGTCAGAGGACCTTGCCGGGGTTGAGCAGGCCGGTCGGGTCGAGCGCGGCCTTGATCGCCTGGTGCACGGCGACGCCCACCGGGCCGATCTCGCGGGCCAGCCAGTCCCGCTTGAGCAGACCCACGCCGTGCTCGCCGGTGCAGGTGCCGCCCAGCTCCAGGCCGAGTCGCATGATCTCGTCGAAGGCGCGCCGGCCGCGTTCCAGGCTCGCCGGGTCGGCCCGGTCCACCACGATGTTCGGGTGCATGTTGCCGTCGCCGGCGTGACCGACGACGCCGATCGGCACGTCGCACTCCGCCGCGATCCGGGCCACCCCGTCCAGCAGCGCCGCCAGCGCGCCCCGGGGCACCGCCACGTCGTCGATGACCAGACCGCCGTTGCCGCCCGGGTAGGCGTCCGCGGCGAACTTCTCCATGGCCGGGTGCGCGAGCCGGCGGGCCTGCAACAGGGCGGCCGCCTCCACGGCGTCGGTGGCCGCGTAGACCTCGTCGGCGCCGGCCGCCTCGCAGACCGCGGCCAGCCCGGCCAGGTCGTCGGCCGCCCGGGCGCCGGTGTCGGCGGCGGCCAGCAGCAGCGCCTGCGCGTCCGTCCGCAGGCCCATCGGCCGGTACGCCTCGATCGCCCGCAGGTGGGTCTGGTCCAGCAGCTCCAGCAGGCTGGGGGAGAGGCCCCGGGCGGCGATCTCGGCGACGGCCGCGCCGGCCGCGGCGGTGGACGGGAAGACCGCCACCATGGTCAGCGACTCCGCCGGGGCGGGACGCAGCGAGACGGTCACCTCGGTGATCACCCCCAGGGTGCCCTCGGAGCCGACGAAGAGCCGGGTGAGGTCGTACCCGGCGACACCCTTGGCCGTGCGGCGGCCGGTGCGCAGCACCTCGCCGGAGGCGAGCACCACCTCCAGGCCGAGGACGTACTCGGTGGTGACGCCGTACTTGACGCAGCACATTCCGCCCGCGTTGGTGGCGACGTTGCCGCCGATGGTGGAGGACTCCCACGAGCCGGGGTCGGGCGGGTACCACAGCCCCTGCTTCGCCACCGCGGCGGCGAGCGTCGCGTTGACCACGCCGGGCTGCACCACGGCGATCCGGCTCACCGGGTCGATCTCCAGGATGGCGTCCATCGCGACCGTGCTGAGGACCACCGCGCCGTCGACCGCGTTGGCCGCGCCGGCCAGCCCGGTCCGCGCCCCCTGCGGCACCACCGGCACGCCGTGCCGGGCGGCCGCCCGCAGCACGGCGGAGACCTGGGCGGTGTCGCGGGGACGGACGACCACCAGGGGCGTGCCGGCGGCGCAGAGGTCCGCCTCGTCCCGTTCGTGCATCCGGAGCAGGTCCGGGTCGGTCAGCACGGCGTCGTCGCCGAGCGCCGCCCGCAGGTCGTCGAGGAGAGGGGGTCCGGCCATGCCGCCGAGGCTACGGTCGGCCGCGCGCGACCGACAACCGGCCCGCGCACCGGGTACCTTGGCCGGCATGCTCTACCTGGACCGGCCCGCCTGGCCGTCGCGGGGGCGGCTCTGGTCCCACCTGATCAGCGACGTCTCCCACGCCGAGGTGCACGCCTTCGCCGAGGCGCTGGGGGTGCCCCGCCGGGGTTTCGACCGGGACCACTACGACATTCCCGCCGAGCGGTTCGCCGCGGCGGTCTGGCTGGGCGCCCGGGTGGTGCCGAGCCGGGAACTCGTGCGCCTGCTCCGGCAGGCCGGCCTGCGCCGACCGAAGCACCTGACCGGCCCCCGCACCCCCGCCGCCCGCCCCTCCGGCGATCTTGCGGTTCCGGCCCTCCCCACGCGGTGACCCACGGCTTTCGACAGGGCCGAAACTGCAGGATCGCGGAAGCCGAGGGCAGGGACAGCGGGTGGGGGCCGGGAGTCAGTGGAGGGTGGCCAGTTCGCGGGTGAGGTTGGCGCGGGCCCGGGCTTCCCAGCGGGTGGCCAGCGGCGGCAGCCGGAACAGGGCCGGCAGGGCGAGCAGCCCGGCGAGCACCCGGGCGCGGCCGGCCCGGAAGGCCGGGTCGGGCACGTGCGCGTACTCCCGGCGGATCGCGGCGGCGTAGTGGTCGTACGCCGCGGGTGACGCGGCCAGGACGGCGAGGTCGGCGTCGCAGAGCAGCGCGCCGTCGGCGTCGCCCGGGTCGACGGCGTGCCCGGCGGTGAGCAGGACCAGCCGGCGGACCTCGGCCACGGCGTCGGCCGGCAGCCCCGACCGGGTGAGCAGGGCGTCGGCGAGCGCCGCGCTGTCCCGCTCGTTGGCGTCGCCCTCGGCGCGCGGATCGTAGATCGCGTCGTGGCACCAGGCCGCGAGGCGCACCAGGTCCGGCCGCGCGGCGGACGGCGCGTGCGCGTCGACCACGTCGAGGACGACGGTCAGGTGGGCGACCGTGTGGTAATGCCGGTGCGGTTCCCGCCAGCGCGCCAGCAGCTCCGCCCCGGCCCGGTCCCGCTCCGCCGCGTCGGTCGCCCCGGCGTCCCGGGCCGCCGCCCGCCACCGGTCGAGAAGGTCGGCCATGCGGCCGAGTCTGCCGCACCGCCGCCGACACGGAGGATTCACCCGCCCCGGTACGGGTAGTCCCCGCCATGGCCGTGGCCCGGGACCGTCGACTCTCGCTGGTGCGGCGCGCCATCCGCCGCGACGGCGGAACGGACATCGACGCGGCCCGCATCGCCGACGCGATGGAGAAGCTGCGGCACCGCGGCAGGGCGACCCTGCACGACCGGCTGCACCGGGTGCGGATGGCGTGGGGCCTGGCCGTGCAGGCCGGCCTCGCCGCCGGCCTGTCCTGGTGGGCGGCGCACAATCTGCTGGGCAACCCGGAGCCGGTGTTCGCGCCGATCTCCGCGGTCGGCACCCTCGCCGCCTCGGTCGGCCAGCGGCTCCGCCGCACGGTGGAGCTGATCCTAGGGGTGGCGATCGGGGTCGCCGTGGGCGACTTCCTCATCTACCTGGTCGGCACCGGGGCGTGGCAGCTCGGCCTCGTGGTGACCGGGTCGATCGTGCTGACCATCTTCGCCGGCGCCAGCGTGTCCATCGTCATCCAGGCGGCGGCCACGGCCGTGCTGATCGTCACGCTGAGCCCGAAGACCGCGAACCTGGAGATCCCCCGGTTCGTCGACGCGTTCGTCGGCGGCGGGATCGCGTTGCTGGTCACCTCGGTCCTGCTGCCGCTCAATCCGCTCCGGGTGATCAACCGGGCCGCCCGGCCGGCGCTGGACCTGCTCGCCGCCCAGCTCGACGACACCGCCGACGCCCTCCGCGAACGGGACCGGGACAAGGCCCAACGGGCCCTGGACCGGCTGCGCAACAACCAGGAGGAGCTGTCCACCTTCACGGAAGCGATCGAGGGGGCGAAGGAGACCGCCGTCCTCTCGCCGGCCCGGTGGCACCGGCGGGACGAACTCACCCACTACGCCGAGGCCGCCGACCCGATCGACCGGGCGATGCGCAACGCCGGCACGCTGATCCGGCGCGCGGTCACCATGATCGAGGACGAGGAGCCCGTGCCGGAGCCGATGCCGGATGCGGCGGCCCACCTCGCCGAGTCGGTACGCCTGCTCAAGCACGAGTTCGCCGTCGGCGAGGAGCCGGAGAAGGCACGGGAGCGGGCGCTGCGCGCGGTCAGCGAGGCCGGCCGGGCGTACGGCGAGGGGGTGGGCTTCTCCGGCAGCGTGGTGATCGCGCAGGTACGCACCACGGCCAGCGACCTGCTAGTGGCCTCCGGGATCAGCCAGGAGGAGGCGAACCGCCTGGTCCGGGAGTCCTTCGGCGAGCAGGACACCCCGAGCGGCCAGGCCGAGCCGGCCGCCGCCCCGAAGCCGCCCACCGCCCCGCCGGTCGGCTGACCCGCGGGCCCAGGGCGTCGGCCTGGCCCAGCGCGGCGTCGCGGTACTCGTCGGGGAAGTCCGGCTCGTCGAGGTAGCGGGTGCCCTTCGGGGTGAGCAGCG